>DASWSP010000125.1:0-17556 GCA_036402575.1 Allosphingosinicella sp.
TCGAGATAAAGACGGGCAAGTTCCCGATGATGGCCAACAGCCGGGCGAAGACCAATCGCGACACGGACGGCTTCGTCAAGGTCATCGCCGACGCCCGCACCGACCGCGTGCTCGGCGTCCACATCATCGCCAGCGTCGCCGGAACGATGATCGCCCAGGCCGCGCAGGCGATGGAGTTCGGCGCCACCAGCGAGGACATCGCCTACACCTGCCACGCCCACCCGACCCATTCCGAAGCGCTCAAGGAAGCGGCGATGGCGGTCACGGGGCTGCCGATCCATATCTGACGGAACAGCCGCATCGCTCATCCGTTGTCGAGCCGTAACGGTTTGCCGGCGAGGTGAGGATGATCAGGCTTCCACTGGCCGCTCTGCTGCTCGCGTCGTGCGGTCCCCAGGCCCTGTCGCTCCCCGAAGCCGCGGTCGATCGCGCCGCGACGTGCGGAGTCGTCGCCGCCGCCGAGGCGCGGGCGGCGACCAACGACATCAAGCAGGTGCTGCCGTTCACCGCGCAGCTGCGAATCCTCCATTATGCGCTGCTCGCCGGCGCCCAGGGCGAGGCCTTCTCCGAGGAAGCCTCGACGGCGGTGATCGAGCGCATGACGGCGCTCCAGGAGGAGATCACCGAAGGCAAGTGGCAGGAGCTCGCGCCCGCCTGCCGCGCGGCTTATCCGGCCGCCGAGAAAGCGGAGGTGACGCTCCCGCCCGACCGCTTCGAAGCGCAGCTCGGCTGCGACGAGCTCGGCAAGTTCCTGACCGACCGGCTGCGCAGCCAGGAGATGAACTATGGCGGCCCGCTCGGCGAGTATCGCGACCTGCTGCGCGACTTCGACAAGACGCTCGGCCCAGGCCTGCGAAGCCGCGCGGGGGCCGACCTTGCCGGCCAGCAGGCGGAACGGCGCGAGGCGCTCGCGGCGGTCGCCAAGCTCGGCCAGCCCGCTTCGGTGATGCGCCAATGCATTGAACGCTACGGCTGAGCTCGGAGCTGGGGGGTGGTGACAACCGTGACCGCCGACGTCGCGCCGCTGCTCGGTTATCTCGACTGGGCGGGCGTGGCGGTGTTCGCGCTGTCCGGCGCGCTGGTCGCGGCGGCGCGGCGGCAGACGCTCGTGACCTTCATCTTCTTCGCCGTGATCACGGGCATCGGCGGCGGCACGGCGCGCGACCTGCTGATTGGGGCGCCGGTCTTCTGGATCGGAGAGAATGTGACGCTGCTGATCTGCGTCACGGGGGCGATGATCGTATGGGTCGCGCCGGCACGGATGTGGCGCGGCCGGGCTTTGCTCTGGCTCGACGCCGTCGGCCTTGCCGCCTACGCGACCTACGGGGCCGCCAAGGGCCTGGCCTTCGGAGTCGCACCGCTGCCGGCGATCGCCATGGGCGTGCTCACCGCCTGCTTCGGCGGGATCGTGCGCGACGTGCTTGCCGGCCAGCCGTCGATCCTGATGCGCGCCGAGCTCTACGTCACCGCCGCCGCGCTCTCCGCCGCTTCGATGGTGGCGCTGCTGCTGCTCGGAGCGCCCCAGGTCTTCGCCGGCGCCGTCGCCGCGCTGGCCGGCTTCGCGCTTCGGGCCGGGGCGATCTGGCGCGGCTGGTCGCTGCCCGGCTATGATCGGCTAGACCAGCCTTAGCCCCACTTCGTCGACCGGCTTGGGTTCGGTCGGCGACACGGTCGCGGGTGCGAGGCGGCGCTGCCACAGGCCCACGCTGTGCCAACCGCCTACCTTCCAGCCCACGTCGCGATAGACCCCCGCCGCCTCGAAGCCCAGCCGTTCGTGGAGCGCGATGCTCGCTTGGTTGGCCAACGTGACGACGCCGATTGCCTGCGCAAATCCCTGAGCCTCCAGCGTCGCCAGCAGCGCTTGGTACAGCCTGCCGCCGAGCCCCCGTCGCTTCGCCGCGGGCGCCAGATAGACGCTGGTCTCGACGGTGAAGCGATAAGCCGCACGGGCCCTGAACGAGGTCGCATAAGCGTATCCGGCTACGGCTTCGTCGTCGTCGGCGGCGACGATCCAGGGATAAAGGCCTTGCGCCGCCTCGATGCGCGCGCGCACCTCCTCCGGTGTGGGCGGCTCCGTCTCGAACGAGACGATGCTGTCGGTCACATAGGGGGCGTAGATGCCCGCAATCGCCGCCGCGTCCGCCGGCGTGGCGGCGCGCAGCCTCACCCCGCCAGAAGCCCGATCAGCCAGGCGCCGAGCGTTCCGCGTTCCCGCTTCGGCAGCGACAGCGTGGCCGGCGGGCATTCCAGGCAGCGCGCTTGGATGGCGGGGCCGGCGAGGATCATCTGCGCGTCGGCAAGCGCGCCCAGCAACAGCAGCTGGGGCTGGATCGCGGCGCGGCTGAACAGATCGGGGGCGATGCTCGCCGCCTCGCCGCTGCCGCCCATCGCGTTGAAGATCTGGTCGACGAAGCTCCGCTCCTTCTCGAGATAGACCGCCCTGGCGCTGGCGGGATCGAGCCGGGCGCGCCGAGCGGCCTCGGCAATCGCCTCGTCAAGCCCGCCGAACGCGTCCACCAGGCCGAGCTGGCGCGCCGAGCCGCCGTCCCACACCCGCCCCTGCGCGATCTCGTGGACCCGCGGCACCGGCAGCTTGCGCGCCTCCGCCACCAGGCTGAGGAAGCGGCGGTAGGTGCTGTCGATGCCGATCTGGATCAGGCGGTCCGCCTGCTCGGAAGGGCCGCGCAGCAGATCGGGCTCGCCCGACAGCGGCGTCGTCTTGATCCCGTCGGCGCCGATGCCGAGCTTCTGCAGCGTGCCCTCGAAGCTCGGCAATATGCCGAACACGCCAATCGATCCCGTGATCGTCTCCGGCTCCGCATAGATGCGGTCGCCGGCCGTCGCGATCCAGTAGCCGCCGCTGGCCGCCACCGATCCCATCGACACGACCACCGGCAGCCCCGTCGCCTTGGCGTCCAGAACAGCCTGGCGGATGCGCTCGGAGGCGGTGGTCGAGCCGCCGGGCGAATCGACCCGCACCACCAGGGCCTTGAGGTTCTTCTCGCGCAGGCCCTTCGCGATAGCGTCAGCCACGGTGTCGGCGCCCGCCGAGCCGAGCGCGGCCTGGCCGTCGACGATGTTGCCGGCGACGGTGACGACCCCGATCTCGCCGCCGGCGTCGCCGGCGGGATTGGAGGCGACCCAGGCGTCGTAGGCGAGGCCCTTGTAGCTGCCCGGCACCTGCTCATTGTCCACGCCCGCGATCTGGGCAAGTCGCCTGCCAAATGCCGTGCGGTCGCCGATGCGGTCGACCAGGCCCGCCTGAAGCGCGGCCCGCGCCATGTCGCCGCCGGCCTGTGCGAAGCGGTCGGCGGGCGCGGCGACATAGGGGGCGAGCTGCGCCCTGGGGCGGGCGCGGCTGACGTCGCCTAGCCAGTTTTCCCACAGCGCCGCGGCCAGCGCCTGGCTCGCCTGCCGGGCCTCGGGCGACATGTCGGTGCGGGTGAACGGCTCGACCGCCGACTTGTAGGCGCCGGCGCGGTAGACGTTGGCGGTGACGCCGATCTTGTCGAGCAAACCCTTGTAGTAAAGGTTGCTGCCGCCCGGGCCGGTGATCAGCACCCCGCCGAGCGGGTTGAGCCAGATCTCGCTGGCGTGGGCGGCGAGCTGGTAGCCGTCGTCGCTGTAGGCGGTGGCGTAGGCGATCACCGGCTTGTTGGCGCGCCGAACCGCCTGCAGCGCCTCGCCGACGTTGGACAGCGCCGCCTGGCCCGCGCCGAGGAAGGAATCCAGGTCGAGCGCGACGGCTTTCACCCGGTCGTCGGTGGCGGCGGTCTCGAGCGAATGCACCACGTCCCGCAGCCGGTATTCGCGGATCAGCGAGGAGCCGCCGGCAACGACGTCGAGCGGATCGGATTCCGCGGGCTGCTCGACGATCGTGCCCTTGAGGTCGAGCACCAGCGCGCCGGTCTGGCTGCTGCCGATCGACGGCGCGGCCGACAAAGCGGCGTAGAGCCCCCCAAAGAACAGCAGCATGACGATCAGGACGAGGCCGTCCTTGATCCCCACCAGCAGCCGCCAAGCCTTGCCCAACAAGCGCATGATTTTCCTACTTTCCTGCCGCGCCGCGCTATCCCACTCGCGCCGCCCTGTAAATGGATCGGCCCGTCCATAGCCGCTCGACGGCGGCGCCGCGAACCGCTTGTTGTGCCCTTGACCTGAGATGAACAGCGCCTACATGGCGTTCTTGGCACTCACGCGGGATGAGTGCTAACAAGTTCAACTACAGCGTCCGTTCCCTGGCCAAAGCGAGGGTGCGGCGCATAGATAAAGGGAAAAGCGCATGAATTTTCGTCCGTTGCATGACCGTGTGCTCGTGCGCCGCGTCGAGGCTGAAGAGAAGACGGCCGGCGGCATCATCATCCCCGACACCGCCAAGGAGAAGCCGCAGGAAGGCGAAGTGATCGCCGCCGGCTCCGGCGTGCGCGCGGAAGACGGCAAGATCACGCCGCTCGACGTCAAGGCCGGCGACAAGATCCTGTTCGGCAAGTGGTCGGGCACCGAGGTCCGCGTCAATGGCGAGGACCTGCTGATCATGAAGGAAAGCGACATCCTGGGCATCGTGGGCTGATCCCAACCACGGTTTGCGTCCCGGCGAAACCCGGGATCCAGGCAGAACTCAACATGGCCCCCGGCTTTCGCCGGGGTGACCGTCAAGAAAGAAGGAACAAAGAACCATGGCAGCGAAAGAGGTACGCTTTTCGCGTGACGCCCGTGAGCGCATCATGCGCGGCGTCGACATCCTCGCCGACGCGGTGAAGGTGACCCTCGGCCCCAAGGGCCGCAACGTCGTCCTCGACAAGAGCTTCGGCAGCCCCCGCATCACCAAGGACGGCGTCACCGTCGCCAAGGAGATCGAGCTGAAGGACAAGTTCGAGAACATGGGCGCGCAGATGCTGCGCGAGGTCGCTTCCAAGACCAACGACCTGGCCGGCGACGGCACCACCACCGCCACCGTGCTCGCCCAGTCGATCGTCCGCGAGGGCATGAAGTCGGTCGCGGCCGGCATGAACCCGATGGACCTGAAGCGCGGCATCGACATCGCCGTCACCAAGGTCGTCGAGGACCTCAAGGCCCGCTCGAAGCCGGTCAGCGGCTCGAACGAGATCGCCCAGGTCGGCATCATCTCGGCCAACGGCGACACCGTCGTCGGCGAGAAGATCGCCGAGGCGATGGACAAGGTCGGCAAGGAAGGCGTGATCACCGTCGAGGAAGCCAAGGGCCTCGAGTTCGAGCTCGACGTCGTCGAGGGCATGCAGTTCGACCGCGGCTACCTCTCGCCCTACTTCATCACCAACCCGGAGAAGATGCAGGTCGAGCTTAGCGACCCCTACATCCTCATCCACGAGAAGAAGCTCTCCAACCTGCAGGCGATGCTTCCGATCCTCGAGGCGGTCGTCCAGTCGGGCCGTCCGCTCCTGATCATCGCCGAGGACATCGAGGGCGAGGCTCTGGCCACCCTCGTCGTCAACAAGCTGCGCGGCGGCCTCAAGGTCGCTGCGGTCAAGGCGCCGGGCTTCGGCGATCGCCGCAAGGCGATGCTCGAGGACATTGCGATCCTGACCGGCGGCGAGATGATCAGCGAGGATCTCGGCATCAAGCTCGAGAGCGTCACCGTCAACATGCTGGGCCAGGCCAAGCGCGTCACCATCGACAAGGACAACACGACCATCGTCGACGGTGCCGGCCAGGGCGAGCAGATCAAGGGCCGCGTCGAGGCGATCCGCCAGCAGATCGAGAACACGACCAGCGACTATGACCGCGAGAAGCTCCAGGAGCGTCTCGCCAAGCTCGCCGGCGGCGTTGCCGTGATCAAGGTCGGCGGCTCGTCCGAGATCGAGGTGAAGGAGCGCAAGGACCGCGTCGACGACGCGCTTCACGCCACCCGCGCCGCGGTCGAGGAAGGCATCGTTCCGGGCGGCGGCGTCGCTCTGCTCTATGCCACCAAGGCGCTCCAGGGCCTCACCGGCGTCAACGACGACCAGACCCGCGGCATCGACATCGTCCGTCGCGCTCTGCAGTCGCCGGTCCGGCAGATCGCCGAGAATGCAGGCCATGACGGCGCCGTCGTCGCCGGCAAGCTGATCGACGGCAACGACGAGACGCTCGGCTTCAACGCCCAGACCGAGGTCTACGAGAACCTCGTTCAGGCCGGCGTGATCGATCCTACCAAGGTCGTTCGCACCGCCCTCCAGGACGCGGCGTCGGTCGCCGGTCTCCTCATCACCACCGAAGCGGCGGTGAGCGAGATGCCCGACGACAAGCCCGCCGGCGGCGGCATGCCCGGCGGCGGCATGGGCGGCATGGGCGGCATGGACTTCTAAGTCCACGCCACACGCGCAAAGAAGGGGGCCGGAGAGAGATTCTCCGGCCCCTTTTTTTTGCCTATTGCTTGTTGGCCGCCGCGTCGTCGGCGACCATCAGGTCGCCGGTCTCGGCGCTGTTCACGCCATTGGCGAGGCCGGTCTCGTCGGAAGCGACGACCGTGTCCGGGGCCGCGTCCAGCATCTCGCCGGCTTCGTTGAGCTGCCGCGACTCCTCGGCGGTGACTCCCCCGGCGCCGCTCTCGCCGCCGCACGCGGTCAGCAAAGCCAGCGCCGCCGCGCCCGCAAATCCAAATGTCCTCATCCGCTTCCCTCTCTCGAAGAGCCGCAGCCTAGCCGCGCCGCGGGCAAAAGAAAGGGGCCGCGTGCCAATGGCACGCGACCCCCCGCATTCGTTCAGAGACGAGATGCTTACTGGGTGTTGGTCGCCTCGGCAGCGTTATCGACCGCCTCGGAGGCGTTCTCGACCGCTTCGCCGGCATTCTCGAGCGCGTTGTCGGCGGCGTTCATCGCGTCGCTGGCAGCGGCATTGACGTCGGCAACAGCCTCGTCGCTGGTGGTGTTGAGGTCGGTGGCCTCGGCGGTGTTGTTCGCCTCGGTGGCAGCGTTGTCGCCGCCGCTGCAGGCGGTGAGGCCGAGCGACGCAACCGCCGCAATCGTCAGAGCAATCTTCTTCATGAGCATTTCCCTCCTGGTTGGGAATCATTCCGCTGGGCGAGGAGCCTTGGAGTGAAGCACCTGACGGCGCTGCACTGCCGGAGCTTTCCAGCGAGGCATGATTTACAGGAGCTTCAGCAGAATGTCTACTGCTCTGGTAGTCAATCTTCCTGAGGCTTATCAACCGGTTGTCCGGTTTCCTGTTCCAGCGCCTTTTCGAGCATCTCGTCGGCGTCCTCGCTCGTTGCGGTCGCGGCCTCGTCGCGGATCTGCGCCCGGCGCCGCTGCAGATAGGCCGAACGCGCCGTCGCATAGGGATCGGCGGCGTTCCCGATCTCGCGGTCGGCGCCCGATTCGATCGCCTGCGATCGGCCGTCGATGATGCGCGTGCCGATGACGACCGCGCTTTCGGTGCCGGACAGCTCGGAGCCGATCGCGATCTGCGCCGGGTCGCCGACGAACTGGACCGCGGTGCCGACCCCGTCGCGGATTGTGGAGGGGCCGAGCAGGGGCAGCACCAGATAAGGGCTGTCCCTCACCCCCCAGACCGCCAGGGTCTGGCCGAAATCCTCGCGCGTGTCCGGCAGGCCGAGGTCGGTGGCGTGGTCGGCGAGGCCGCCGACGCCGATGGTGGTGTTGATCACGAACCGCCCGAGCGAGTTCATCGCCCGCCCGGGCTTGCCCTGGAGCAGGCTGTTGATCGCGGAGAAGGGCTCGCCCAGGTTGGAGAATATCCGGCTGATGCCGCGGCGGGCGGGGACCGGCGTGACGGTGCGATAAACCTGGGTGGCGGGCCGGATCGCCACCGTGTCGACGGCTTCGTTGAACTGCCAGACGCCGCGGTTGAAGCCCTCCAGCGGGTCGGCCGGGTCGAGCGAAGCTCGATTTGCAGTGGTGGCGCAGGCGCTCAAGGACGCGGCGAGAAGGAGGACAAGCAGCACTCGCATCAGGCGCATCCCTGGCTGGAAGTCGTTAACAAGCACGTGCCACAGCCACCGGAGCCGGACAAGGTCGCTTCGCCTGCGGGCGACGCGAACAAGCCCAGCGGACGCCGATACTTGACCCGGATATAAAGACATCTTTATATCCTTATCTCGATGCTCAGCGCACCCGACATATTCCGCTCCCTGGCCGATTCGACGCGGCTGCGGATTCTCGCGCTGCTGCGGGCGATGGAGCTGTCGGTCGGCGAGCTCGCCCAGGTGCTTGGCCAAAGCCAGCCGCGGGTATCGCGCCATGTCCGGATCCTGATCGACGCGGGCATGATCGAGCGGCGCAAGGAAGGCAGCTGGGTGTTCCTCAGCCTTGGCGCCGCGGAGCGGGTCGAGCCGCTGTTCGCGCTGATCGACCGCTGGCAGGAGACCGACGGCGCCGACCCGTGGTTCGCCGCCGACGCCGCTCGCCTGACCGCGGTCCGAGCCGAACGCGCCGCCGCCGCCGAACGCTATTTCGCCAGCCATGCCGCCGATTGGGACGAGCTGCGCTCGCTCCACATCGCCGAATCGGAGGTCGAGGCCGCGATCGCCCGGGCGCTCGGCGACCGGCCGGTCGGGCGGCTGGTCGACATCGGCACCGGCACCGGCCGGATGCTCGAGCTGTTCGGGCGCGAGGCGCGCGGCGCGCTCGGGGTCGACAGGTCGCCCGAGATGCTGCGCCTCGCCCGGGTCAAGCTGGCCGAGGCGGGTCTCGCCGCCGATCTGAGACAGGGCGACATGTACGCGCTGCCGCTGCCGTCGGGCTCGGCCGACACCGTCATTATCCACCAGGTGCTCCATTATGCGCAGCAGCCCGCAGTGGCGGTGGCCGAAGCGGCGCGGCTCCTTGCCGCCGGCGGACGCCTGCTGATCGTCGATTTCGCGGCCCATGAGCGCGAGGAGCTGCGCATCCGCGACGCCCATGCGCGGCTCGGCTTCGCCGACGAGGTGATGCTCAAATATCTCGACTCCGCCGGGCTGGAAGGCCGCGTGGTCAGGCATCTCGAGGGCGGCGCCCTCACCGTCACCATCTGGGCGGGCGAGCGGCCCGAAGTCCGGCTGAAGGAGGTCGCATGAGCCCTGTCGCGCCCTCTATCGCAAGCCTGGCCAAGCCGCTGTTCGCCGACGTCGCCGGCGACATCGAGGTCTCGTTCGAATTCTTCCCGCCCAAGAACGAGAAGATGGAGCAGACGCTCTGGGACTCGATCGAGACGCTGGAGCCGCTCGCGCCCCGCTTCGTCTCGGTCACCTACGGCGCCGGCGGCTCGACCCGCGAGCGCACCCACGCCACGGTCGAGCGGATCGCGAGCGAGACTTCGCTCACCGCCGCCGCCCACCTCACCTGCGTCGAGGCGACGCGCCAGGACATCGACGAGATCGCCCGCTGCTACTGGTCGGCGGGGGTCCGCCACATCGTCGCGCTGCGCGGCGACCCGCCCGAGCAGGGCAAGGGCTTCGCGCCCCACGCCGACGGCTATGCCAACGCGATCGAGCTGGTGAAGGGCCTGAAGGAGGTGGCGCCGTTCGAAATCTCGGTCGCCGCCTACCCCGAATGCCATCCGGAATCGCTCAACAAGGCCGCCGACCTCGACAATCTGTGGCGCAAGATCGACGCCGGCGCGGACCGGGCGATCACCCAGTTCTTCTTTTCGCCCGATTGTTTCTTCCGCTTTCGCGATCAGGCCGCCGCGATGGGGATCGACGCCGAGCTGGTGCCGGGGATCCTGCCGGTCTCGAACGTCGCGCAGACCCGCAAGTTCGCGGCGCAATGCGGCGCGGTCATCCCGAGCTGGATGGACCGGCTGTTCGAAGGGCTCGACAACCTGCCCGCGGCGCGCCAGCTGGTCGCGGCCACCGTCGCTGCGGAATTGTGCGGCCAGCTCTATGCCGGCGGCGTCCGCCACTTCCATTTCTACACCCTCAACCGGGCCGAGCTCGCCTACGCGATCTGCCACCTGCTGGGGCTCCGGCCGAAGGAACAGAATCTTGAGCATCGCCGAACAGCTTAAGCGCGACGCCGCGCAGCGCATTTTGATCAAGGACGGGGCCTACGGCACCGAAGTGCAGGCGCGTCGGCTGAACGAGGCCGATTATCGCGGCGTGCTCGAACTCGCCCGCGACCAGAAAGGCAATAACGACCTGCTCAACCTCACTCGGCCGGAGCTGATCGGCGAGATCGCCGAAAACTTCGCCGTAGCGGGCGCCGACATCCTCGCCACCAACAGCTTCAACGCCAACCGCATCAGCCAGGCCGATTACGGCGCCGAGCCGCTCGTGCGCGACATCAACGTCGCCGCCGCGCGGATCATCGCCGAAGTGGCGGAGCGCCACGCCCAAGCGGACGGCCGCAAGCGCTATGTCGCGGGCGCGATCGGGCCGACCAACAAGACGCTGTCGCTGTCGCCCAACGTCAACGATCCCGGCTATCGCGAGATCGACTTCGATTTCCTCTCCGACGTCTATGTCGAGCAGATCGAGGCGCTGGTCGAGGGCGGCGCCGAGATCGTGCTGATCGAGACCGTGTTCGACACGCTGAACGCCAAGGCCGCCATCCACGCCGCCCGCCGGGTCGATCCCACGCTGCCGATCATGCTGTCGATGACGATCACCGACCTGTCCGGCCGCAACCTCTCCGGCCATTCGATCGAAGCCTTCTGGGCCTCGATCCGCCACGCCCGGCCGATCGCGGTCGGGCTCAACTGCTCGTTCGGGGCGGCGCAGCTGCGCGCCCATGTCGCGGCCTTGTCGGGCATTGCCGACACGCTGGTGCTCGCTTACCCGAATGCGGGCCTGCCCAACGAGCTGGGCGACTATGACGAGTGCCCGGAGACGACCTCCTCCAACCTCAGGGAATGGGCGGCCGAGGGGCTGATCAACATCGTCGGTGGCTGCTGCGGCACCACCCCGGCGCACATCAAGGCGATTGCCGAGCAGGTGAAGGGCCACGCCCCCCGCGCCCTTGCGCGCCCGCAGCATCGCACGCGCCTGTCCGGCATCGATCCGATGATCCTGGCCGCGTGAACCACATGCACAGACCCGTTCGCCCCGAGCCCGCCGAAGGGCTGACCTCCTTGTCGGAACTGGAGAAGGACGGCCCTTCGACAGTCTCAGAGCGAGCGGAGGCGGGTTCCGCAGGCAGTTCGTTCGTCAACATCGGCGAGCGCACCAACGTCACCGGCTCGGCCGCCTTCAAGAAGCTGATCATGGCCGGCGATTATGCGGCCGCGGTCGAGGTCGCGCGCCAGCAGGTCGAGAACGGCGCCCAGATCATCGACATCAACATGGACGAGGGTCTGCTCGACGCCGAGTTCGCGATGACGACCTTCCTGAAGCTGATCGCGGCCGAGCCCGACATCGCCCGCGTGCCCTTCATGATCGACAGCTCGAAATGGAGCGTGATCGAGGCCGGCCTCAAGTGCGTCTCCGGCAAGCCGATCGTGAACTCGATCAGCATGAAGGAGGGCGAGGAGGAATTCCTGAAGCACGCTCGGCTCGTGCGCGACTATGGCGCCGCGGTCGTCGTGATGGCGTTCGACGAGAAGGGCCAGGCCGATAGCAGGGATCGCAAGGTCGAGATTTGCGAGCGCGCCTATCAGCTGCTCGTCGAGGACGGCTTCCCGCCCGAGGACATCATCTTCGATCCCAACGTCTTCGCCATCGCGACCGGAATCGACGAGCACCGCCGCTATGCGCTCGACTTCATCGAGGCGTGCCGCGAGATCAGGGCGCGCTGCCCGCGCGTCCATATTTCGGGCGGCTTGTCGAACCTCAGCTTCTCGTTCCGCGGCAACGAGCCGGTGCGCCGTGCGATGCACTCGGTGTTCCTCTACCACGCCATTCCCGCCGGGCTCGACATGGCGATCGTCAATGCCGGCCAGCTCGATGTCTACGACACGATCGACCCCGAGCTGCGCGAAGCCTGCGAGGACGTGATCCTCGACCGCCGCCCAAAAGGCGGGGGGGACGCGACCGAGCGGCTCGTGACGCTCGCCGAGCGCTATCGCGGCTCGGATCCGGTGCAGGAGAAGCTGGCGGCGGAATGGCGCGGCTGGGCGGTCGCCAAGCGGCTCGAACATGCCTTGGTGAAGGGGATCGACGCCTTTGTCGTCGAGGACGCCGAGGAAGCGCGGCAACAGGCGGCGCGGCCGATCGAGGTGATCGAAGGTCCGCTGATGGACGGCATGAACGTCGTCGGCGACCTGTTCGGAGCCGGCAAGATGTTCCTGCCGCAGGTCGTGAAGTCGGCGCGGGTGATGAAGAAGGCGGTTGCCCACCTCATCCCCTTCATCGAAGCCGAAAAGGAAAAGCTCGGCGGCACCCACGCCAAGGGCCGGATCGTGATGGCGACCGTCAAAGGCGACGTCCACGATATCGGCAAGAACATCGTCGGCGTCGTCCTCCAGTGCAACGGCTACGAAGTGATCGATCTGGGCGTTATGGTCCCCTGGCAGGACATCATCGCCGCCGCCAATGAGAATGATGCGGACATGATCGGCCTTTCCGGCCTGATCACCCCCTCGCTCGACGAGATGGTCACCGTCGCCTCAGAGATGCAGCGGCTGGACATGAGCCTGCCGCTGCTGATCGGCGGCGCCACGACGAGCAAGGTCCACACCGCGCTGCGCATCGACCCGGCCTATGAAGGGCCGGTCATCCACGTCCTCGACGCGAGCCGCGCCGTCGGCGTCGCCTCGTCGCTCGTCTCCGACACCCAGCGCGAGCCGCTCGTCGAGACCGTCCTCGCCGACTATCGCAAGATCCGGGAAGCGCGCGCCAACAAGGGCCAGAACGAGCTTTCGAACCTGGCGGAAGCGCGCGCCAACGCCTTTCCCTATGATCCCGAAGGCAAGGCGCCGGCGCCGCTTCGTCCGGGCCTGCACAGCTATGGCGAATGGCCGCTGCGCGACCTGCGCGCGCAGATCGACTGGACTCCCTTCTTCCGCGCCTGGGAACTCGCCGGCAACTATCCCGCCATCCTGGAGGACCCGGTGGTCGGCGAAAGCGCCACCGCCTTGTTCAACGACGCGCAGGCGATGCTCGACAAGATCATCGCCGAGCATTGGTTGACGGCGCGCGGGATGGTCGGCCTGTGGCCCTGCCGGCGGCAGGGCGACGACGTGATCGTGACGGCGCAGGAGCTCGAGGAGGTCCGGCTCACGTTCCTCCGCCAGCAGATCAAGAAGCGCGAGGGCCGCGCCAACCTGTCGCTGGCCGACTTCATCGCGCCCGAAGGCGAGGACTGGATCGGCGGCTTCGCGGTCGGCATCCACGGCCTCGAGCCGCACGTCGCCCGCTTCAAGGCGGAGAATGACGATTATTCCGAGATCCTCCTGAAGGCGCTGTCGGACCGGCTCGCCGAGGCTTTCGCCGAACGCCTGCACGCCCATGTGCGCGAGAATGTGTGGGGCTATGCCGGCGTCGAGCACCTCACCAACCAGGAGCTGATCCGCGAAAGCTATACCGGCATCCGCCCGGCGCCCGGCTACCCCGCCTGCCCCGACCACAGCCTGAAGCCGCTCCTTTTCGAGATGCTCGGCGGCGAACCGGCGGGCGTGACGCTGACCGACAATTTCGCGATGCTGCCGACCTCGGCGGTCTCGGGCTTCTATTTCGGTCATCGCGACAGCCAGTATTTCGGGGTGGCCCGGATCGGCCGCGACCAGCTCCAAGATTATGCGACGCGGCGCGGCGTCAGCATCGAAGAAGCCGAGCGCTGGCTGCGCCCGAACCTCGACTGAGCGGCCTCGGGCGGGGGCGAGGCCGTGCCTTCCCGTCATCCAAATCGCACGCGCGGCCAGGGCCAAGCCGGCGACCGGCCATGGCCGGTCGAGTCTGTCCCAGGCTGGGTCAGACATCGCCGAATGCCGATTTCTCATCGACTTGCCGGCCTGCCTCGGCACAGTGACGACAAACGGAGACCGGCCATGCGACACATTCTCGGCATCCTCGCGCTCGCCACGGCAGCCTCGGCCGCGGCCCCTGCCGATGCGCAGTTCAGGGTCAAGGAAACCGGCGTGGACTATCCGCGCCTGGCCGAGGCGGTGAACGCGATCGGGGAGGGAAGCGGCACCATCCGGATCGCGCCGGGACGCTACCGCCAGTGCGCGGTGCAGTCCGCCGGCCGGATCGCCTACGAGGCCGAGCAGCCGGGGACCGTGATCCTCGAGCGCGAAGCGTGTGAGGGCAAGGCCGCGCTGGTGCTGCGCGGCGCCGGCGCGCGGGTCACCGGAATCACCTTTCAGAACATGCGGGTCGACGACGGCAACGGCGCCGGCATCCGGCTCGAGAAGGGGCCGCTGCTCGTCACCGACAGCGTGTTCCGCAACAGCGAGAGCGGCATCCTGTCGGGCGACGATCCGGCCAGCGCCATCCGCGTCGAGCGATCGACCTTCGCCGGCCTCGGCCGCTGCGACCGCGGCCTCGCCTGCGCCCACAGCCTGTACATCGGCCATTACGGCAAGCTGACCGTGTCGCGCTCGCGCTTCGAGCGCGGCACCGGCGGCCATTACGTCAAGACCCGGACGCCGCTCGTCGAAATCGTCGATTCAAGCTTCGACGACACCGCCGGGCGCGCCACCAACTACATGATCGACCTGTCGAACGGCGCCGCCGGCACGATCGCTCGCAACACCTTCGTCCAGGGAAAGGACAAGGAAAATCACAGCGCGCTGATCATGGTCGCGGCGGAGGGCGCGGAGAACCCGTCGCGGCTCGCCGTCACCGGCAACACGGCCTCGATCGGACCTGGCATCGATCGGCGGACCTCGTTCGTCGCCGACATGAGCGGCGACCCGATCCGCATCGAGAACAACCGGCTCGGCCCGCGCATCGCCAGCTTCGAGGAGCGGTAAGCCTCGCGTGGCGAACGCGCCTGGGGATCAGGTCCTTAGCTGACGCGGCGAGGAGCGCCGCGCTTCGGCGCCCCGTTCATCCCCGAGCGGAAACAATGCTATAGACGCGCCCGATGATTCATCTCCGCGCTTTCCTGATCTCGCTCCTGGCGCTGCTCGGCTGCGCCGCCCACGCCCAGCTGCCGCAGCCGGGTCGCAATGCGATCCGGGCGGAGCTGGTCGCGGAGACCGCGGCGCCGGCGGCGGGCGGGACGGTGACGCTGGCGCTGGTGATGCGGCCGGACAAAGGCTGGCACGGCTATTGGAAGAACCCGGGCGACAGCGGCATCGAGACTCGGATCGACTGGGACCTGCCTGCGGGGCTCAAGGCCGGGCCGCTGCAATATCCCGTGCCGGGCCGGCTGATGATCGCCGGCCTGATGAACTATGTTTACAAGGGCGACTATGCCCAGCTGATCGCGCTTGAGGTACCGTCCGGACTGCGGCCGGGGACGCGGCTGCCGGTGCGCGGCAAGGTCGACTACCTCGCCTGCACGGACGAGATCTGCGTTCCGGAAAGCGCTGAAATCGAGCTCGACCTGCCCGTCGGCGCGGGCAGCGGCCGGCGCAATCCCGCGGTCGATCGCTACCGTCAGGCGCTGCCGAAGGCGCTCGGCACCGAGGGACGCTTCGAGAGCCGCGACGGGCGGCTACGCCTTGCGATCCCGCTGCCGGCGTCGCTGCCGGTGTCGGAGGCCTATTTCTTTCCCTTGACGGACGGCGTGCTGGCCTATTCCGCGCCGCAGGCCGTTTCGCGCAGCGGCGACACCTTGATCGTCGAGACCGACGCCGCGACGGGCGCGATGCCGGCGCTGATCGAGGGCGTGCTCAAGATCGGCGAAGAGGACGGCCTCTCGCTGACCGCACGCCCCGGCACCGTCCCGGCGGCGGGCGTTGCGCTCGCCTCCGCCGCCGAGGAGCAGAGCGCCGGCGGCGGCGCCATCCTTGCGGCGCTCGCGGGGGCGCTGCTGGGCGGGCTGCTGCTTAACATCATGCCCTGCGTGTTCCCGATCCTGAGCCTCAAGGCGCTGAGCCTCGCCAAGGCCGGCGGGGATGAAACGGCCGCCCGGCGCGAGGCGCTCGCCTACACGGCGGGCGTGGTGCTGATCTGCCTCGTGCTGGGCGGCGGGCTGCTCGCGCTGCGCGCCGGGGGCGCGGCGGTCGGCTGGGCGTTCCAGCTCCAGGACCCGCGCGTGATCATTTCGCTGCTGCTGCTGTCGACGGCGATCGCCCTCAACCTGGCGGGGCTGTTCGAGATCCCGGCGATCACCGGCGGCGGCCGCCTCGCCGCGCGCGGCGGCGCGGGCGGCGCCTTCTGGACCGGCGCTCTGGCCGCCTTCATCGCCACGCCCTGCACCGGCCCTTTCATGGGTGCGGCGCTCGGCACGGCGCTGGTCCTCCCGACGATGGCGGCGCTGGCGGTGTTCGCCGGGCTTGGCCTCGGGCTGGCGCTGCCCTTCCTGCTGCTCGGCTTCGTGCCGGCGCTGCGGCGGCGGCTGCCGAAGCCGGGACCGTGGATGGCGCGCTTCCGGCGGCTGATGGCGCTGCCGATGTTCCTGACGGCGCTTGCCCTTGCCTGGCTGTTGGGACGTCAAGTGGGAGTCGACGGCATGGCGCTCGGCCTGTCCGCGGCGATGGTGGTCGCGCTTGCCTTGTGGTGGGTCGGGCGGCGGCAGGGGCGCGGCCGGCTCTGGATCCCGCTCGCCCCCGCCGCGCTTGCCGGGATCGGCGCGGTGCTGCTGGTGCCGACCGCGACCACGCCCGCGATCGCTCAG
Source organism: Allosphingosinicella sp. (assembly GCA_036402575.1). GTDB lineage: Bacteria > Pseudomonadota > Alphaproteobacteria > Sphingomonadales > Sphingomonadaceae > Allosphingosinicella. The sequence continues at coordinate 16,620 of DASWSP010000125.1, forward strand.
CCGCAGGGGTCGCTCCCGTCCGAACCGTTCAGCGAGGCCCGCTTGGCCAGCCTGCAGGCGGAGGGGCGGCCGGTGTTCGTCTATTTCACCGCCGACTGGTGCGTGACCTGCAAGGTCAACGAGAAGGGCGTTCTCCAGCGCGACGATGTCGCCCGGGCGTTCGCGGCGCGCCAGGTGGCTGTGCTGGTTGGCGACTGGACCCGCGGCGATCCCGCGATCAGCCGCTTCCTCGAAAAGCACGGTCGGTCGGGGGTTCCGCTCTATCTTTTCTACGCCCCCGGCAAGCCGGTCGAAACGCTGCCGCAGGTGCTGACCAGCCGCCGGCTGACCGCCCTCGCAAGCTGATCGAGGCCGGGGCGGGCGGTGTCGGTGCCGACAGCCGGCCGTACGGCTGCGCGGTCAGGTATCAGGACAGCTAGCGCTTCCACACCTGCTTGCCGCCGACCCACGTTTCCAGCACGCGCGTCTCGCGGATGTCGCGGGGGCTGGACTCGAAGATGTCGCGGTCGAGGAAGATGAAGTCGGCGTAGCGGCCGCGCTCCAGCGATCCGAGCCGGTCCTCGGCGAAGGCGGCGAAGGCGGCGTCACGGGTGAAGCCGGCGAAGGCCTGCGCCAGGCTGACCCTCTGCTCCGGCAGCCAGCCGCCCGGCGGCTGTCCTTCCGAATCCTCGCGGCTGATCGCGACCGCAAGGCCGTGAAACGGGTTCGGCGATTCCACCGGAAAGTCGGAGCCGAAGGCGAGCGGCACCTTGTTGCGCGCCATGCTCTGCCAGGCATAGGCACCGCCCAACCGCTCCAGCCCCATCCGCGCCTCCGCCATGCGCCAGTCGGAGCTCTGGTGGACCGGCTGCATCGATGCGATGATGCCGTGGCGGGCAAAGCGCGGCAGATCGGCCGGATCGACGATCTGGGCATGCTCGACCCGCCAGCGCCGGTC
>DASWSP010000126.1:0-25434 GCA_036402575.1 Allosphingosinicella sp.
GCCTTGAAGGCCTGCGGGATCAAAAATTTCCGCTGGCATGACCTGAGGCACACCTGGGCGACGTGGCTCCGGCAGAATGACGTGCCCACCTGGGTGCTTCAGGAGCTGGGCGGCTGGAAATCCGAATCGATGGTGCGCCGCTACGCGCATATGTCGGTGAAGCACCTTCGGCCCTATGCGGACCAGCTGATTTTTCCGGACACACCGGAGCTACCAGCCAAGCCGCTGGAAACGCTCGATCGGCCTGGACACACTTTTGGACACACCAGGGGCAAAACCAGGCTCCATCTGGTAGTAAGCAACTAGCGTAAGTAGTTGGGAAGGAAGTGGTGGACGCACCAGGGCTCGAACCTGGGACCCGCTGATTAAGAGTCAGCTGCTCTACCAACTGAGCTATGCGTCCGTGCCGGGAGGCAGGGCAGGGGCCGCGCCCCCGCAAGCGACGCCATCTAGTGGCGCGGGGCCACGAATGCAATGGCGGTTCAGCGGTGGTTGCGACGGTTGTCGCGGTCGATCGACATCAGGATGCCGAGACAGATCATCACCGTCAACATCGCCGAGCCGCCGTAGGAGAATAGCGGCAGGGGAATGCCGACTACCGGCGCCAGGCCCATCACCATCAGCAGGTTGATGGCGAAGTAGAAGAAGATGGTCATGGTGAGACCGCCCGCTGTGAGGCGGCCGAAGCGGCCTTTCGTCTCCAGCGACACCGCCATGCCCCAGCGGAAGATCAGCGCGAAGCACAAGATCAGGAACAGCCCGCCCATCAGCCCCCATTCCTCGACCATCGCTGGGAAGATGAAGTCGGTGTGCTGCTCGGGCAGATAATGGAGGTGGCTCTGGGTGCCGTTGAGGAACCCTTTGCCGAAGATCCCGCCCGATCCGATCGCTATCTTGGACTGGGTGATGTGGTAGCCGGCGCCGAGCGGATCCTCCTCCGGGTTGAGGAAGATCAGCACGCGCTTCTGCTGGTGCGGCATCATGAAGCTGTAGGCGATGGGGATGGCCGCGGCGACGGCGAGGCCACCCCCGACGAACAGGCGCAGCGGGAGGCCGGCGAGGAACATCACCGTGACCGCCGAGAAGATCAGCAGCAATGTGGTGCCGAGGTCCGGCTGCAGGATGATCAGGGCGCAGGGCACGGCCAGGATCAGCAGCGGCGGCCAGATCGCGCTCAGCCGGCGGATCTCGCCTGCCGGCAGCGCGCCGTAAAAGCCCGCCAGCAGCAGGACGACGATCGGCTTCATCAGCTCGGAAGGCTGGATCCGGATGAAGCCGAGCTCGAGCCAGCTCTTGGCGCCGCCGCCGATCGTGCCGATCGCCAGCGTGACGACGAGCAGCAGCATGACGAAGCCGTAGGCCGGCCACGCGAAATCGCGGTAAGTCTGCGGCCGCACGTAAGACATGCCCACGGCGATGCCGAGCAGCGCGAAGAAGCGGACGAAATGGTTGAGCGCCCAGGGCCTCAGCGACCCGCCCGCGGCCGAATAGAGCGCCATTCCGCCGAAGATGCCGATCGCGACCACGAGGAAGATGAGCTTCCACGGCAGGTGGGCGATCCGGGCAGGGACGAATGCCGCGGTGCTCATGTCCGCGCCGCCGTTCCGCCGGACTTTTCGGATTCCGCCTGCTGGACGTTCTTCTTGGCCGCCTGCAGCGCCGCCCACCGCCGAGCGTCGCGTTCCATGCGCTGGGCGATGTTGCCGCCCCAGGCTTCCTCGAGCGGCACGAGCGCGTCGAGCGCCTTCTGCTTGTCGAACAGATAGGTGAGCACGTCCTTGGCGACCGGCGCGGCGGCGCGCGAGCCGCCCATGCCGTGATCGATCACCACCGATCCGGCGTAGCGCGGGGCGTGGACCGGCGCGAAGAACACGAACAGGCCATGGTCGCGATACTTCCAATCGCCGCTCTGGCCGCGCTGGCTGCCGGTGATCCGGCGGACCTGCGCGGTGCCGGTCTTGCCGCCCATCTCGATCCCCTCGAGCGGAAGCTTGCTCCGGCCGGCGGTGCCGGCGCCGTTGACCACCTCCCACATGCCCTTGCGCACGATCTCGAAATGCTCGGCGGGCGGGTCCAGCGGCGACGCCGGCGCGTGCTTGGCGCCGAGCAGCAGCGGATCGACCGCGCGCCCCGATGCGATCCGCGCCGCCATCACCGCCAGCTGGAGGGGGTTCACCAGCACATAGCCCTGGCCGATCACGGCGTTGAGCGTGTCCGACTGCGTCCAGTCCGGCCGTTCCACGAGGCGGCGATTCTGTGCGTAGCGGCGGCTCTTCCATTCGCTATCGGGGATGGTGCCGTAGCTCTGCGAGACGACCGGCAGATCGTATTTGGCGCCAAGGCCGAGCTGACGCGCCATTCGAGCGATGCGGTCATAGCCGATCCGCCGCCCCATCGCGTAGAAATAGGTGTTGCACGAGCGCGCGATCGCGGTGTGCATCGTCATCGGGCCGTGGCGGCCGAGGCAGCGGAAGAAGCGGTTGCCGAGCTGGTAGCCGCCGGCACAGTGGACCCTTTCCTCAGGGTCGATGCCGGCTTCAAGGATGGCCATGGCCGCCATCGGCTTCAGCGTCGAGCCGGGCGGGTAGAGCGAGTTCAGGGTCTTGTTGAGCAGCGGCTTGCGCTCATCTGCGGACAGCATCTGCCACTCGCTGTGACCGATGCCGTCGGAGAATTTGTTGGGGTCGTAGGCAGGCATCGAAGCCATGCACAGCAAATCGCCGGTGAGACAGTCCATCACCACGCAGGAACCGGATTCGTCCCCCATCCGGCGTGCCGCATAGGTCTGCAGGCCGGCGTCGATGGTGAGCGGAAGCGTTCCGCCGCTGCGGTCGGACAGGGTCGAAAGCTCGCGCACCAGCTTGCCGCGCGCCGTGACCTCGAGGCGTTTGGCGCCCGGCCTGCCGCGCAGCCGCTGCTCCATCACCTGCTCGAGCCCTTCCTTGCCGATCTTGAACCCGGGCGTGATCAGCAGCGGATTCTTCTCCTGCTCATATTCTTTCTTGTTGGCGGCCCCTACATAGCCGACCAGGTGACCCACCGCCGCGCCGTCCGGGTAGAAGCGGCTGAATCCCCTCAGCGGCGCGACTCCTGGCATTTCGGGGAGGCGCAGGGTGACCGCCGCATATTTGTCGAACGGCAGGTTCTCCGCGACCGGCACCGGCTGGTAGCCCGCTGCCTGCTCCAGCTCCTTCCTGATCCGGACGACCTCCTCGGGCGGGAGCTCCAGGAGCTGCGCGAGCTGGCCGATGATCAGGTCGGGCTCCTTGAGCTGATCGGGAATGAGGTCGATGCGGTAGTCGCTGCGGTTGATCGCGATCGGCTGGCCGGCGCGATCGACGATCCAGCCGCGCCGCGGCGGCACCAGCACGAGCTGGAAGCGGTTTTCCTCGGAAGCCAGCTCGTAGCGTTCGTTCTCGGCGATCGAGAGATAGGCCATCCGCCCGCCGAGCAGCGCCGCGATGCCACCCTGCATCGCGCCGAGCACCATGGCCCGGCGGGTGAAGGTGTAGGCTTGGCTGTTTTCGGTCACCAGGGGAGGGGGCCTGCGGCGTCTCATCGCGAAAGCCGCCATCTATCCAGGGCGAGGATGAACCGCGCCACAACGGGGTAGACCAGGATCCCGGCGAGCAGCTGCGGCAGCAGGATCGAGAAGGCCATCTGGCTGCCCATCAGCCGCCCGACATACCAGTCTCCGAATGTGTAGCCGACGATCATCAGGGCGGCGAACGCCCAGTCCATCCAATAATCCTTGTAGACGATCCGAGCCTCGATCAGGTCGAAGACAAGGAAGGCGATCGTCCACAGCGCCATCGACTGGCCAAGCGGGTGGCCGGCGACGAGGTCGTTGAACAGGCCGAGCGGCAGCGCCGTGGTCGCGGTCCACAGCTCGGGCCGAAGGAGCCGCCACGAGATCAGCACCAGGAAGGCGAAATCCGGAATCACCGGCGAGCTGACGATGACCGGCAGCAGCGCGAGCAGGCAGGCCGCCACGGTCGAGAGGATCGGCACGTAGCTGCGGCGGAAGTCCTTCATCCGCACGTCGCTCTGAGTGAGCGCGATCCGGCTCATTGCGCCGCCACCGCTGCAGCCGGGGCCGGCGGCGCGGGCGGGGCAGCCGCGCTCAGCGGCTGGTTCGCCGCCGGCTGGAAGATCTGCTGGACGAGCGCGAAATCGATCCGCGACGGATCGGCGAGCGGCCTGCCGATCGTCCGGTCGCGCTCGACGTGGATCACCATCGCCACCGGCACGCCGGGCGAGTAGATGCCGCCGGTGCCGGAAGTGACGAAGATGTCGCCGCGCTTGAAGGGATTCTCGCCGAGCTCGAGCGGCTTCAGCTCGATCGTGCCGTCGCCGCGGCCGGTCGCCATCGCCGGCGTGCCGTCGCGGACCAGGTGGACCGGCACGTTGCTTGCGCCGTCCGTGATCAGCAGCACGCGCGAGGCCCAGCGGCCGGCCTCGACCACCCGGCCGATCAGCCCCTCGGCGGAGCGCACCGGCTGGCCGACGCGGATCCCCGACGAGGCGCCGGCGGCGAGCGTGGCGAGGCGGCGGCTCGAATCGAAGGTCGAGCCGACGATTCTGGCGGTGGCGATGTCGTCGGGAACGTCGTTCGACAGCTTCAGCAGCGCCTTGAGCCGCCGGTTCTCATATTCGATCGCGCGCGCCTCGATCAGCCGCTGGTGCGACTTCTTCAGTTCCTGCCTGAGCTCCGCGTTGCGCCGCGCCGCCATAACGTATTCGCCGACATTCTGCCCGCTGTCGGTGAAGAAGCGCACAACGGCGCGTCCAGTTGCGGTGACGGGACTGGTGACGTCGAGCGCGGCGCCGCGCAGCGCCCGGAAACCGCCCGGATCCACGATTGCGACGACCAGCAGCAGGACCGCGAACAGGACGCCGCCGACCGCTACGACATAGCCGAGGAACAGCCCGTATTGCGCCCTGCGGGAAAAACCGGGACGCCGTTTCGAGGGCGGCGCCATGTCCGATCCGCCTTACGCGGTCGTGAGGACGCCGCGGAAGATCTCCTCTTCCAGCGCGCGCCCCGTGCCGAGCGCGACGCAGGTGAGCGGGTCGTCGGCGACGGTGACCGGCAGCCCGGTCTCGTCGCGCAGCACCTCGTCCAGCCCCTGCAGCAGCGCGCCGCCGCCGGTCATGACGATGCCCTGATCGACGATGTCGGCGGCAAGCTCCGGCGCGGTGTTCTCGAGCGCGATCCGGACACCCTCGACGATGGTCCCGACCGGCTCCGACAGCGCTTCGGCGATCTGGCGCTGGTTGATCGTGATCTCCTTGGGCACCCCGTTGACCAGGTCGCGGCCCTTGATGTGGACGGTCATGCCGTCGCCGTCGGCAGGCGGCTTGGCGATCCCGACCTGCTGCTTGATCCGCTCGGCGGTCGCTTCGCCGATCAGCAGATTGTGGTTGCGGCGGACGTAGGAACTGATCGCCTCGTCCATCTTGTCGCCGCCGACGCGGACCGACGTGGTGTAGGCGAGGCCGCGCAGCGAGAGCACGGCGACCTCGGTGGTGCCGCCGCCGATGTCGACGACCATCGATCCGATCGGCTCGGTCACCGGCATGTCGGCCCCGATCGCGGCCGCCATCGGCTCCTCAATCAGCCACACCTGGGAAGCGCCGGCGTTGGAGGCGGCGTCGCGGATCGCGCGCCGCTCGACCGAGGTGGAACCCGAGGGCACGCAGATCACGATTTCGGGCCAGCGCGGGAAGCGGCGCTTGCCGTGCACCTTCTGGATGAAATGCTTGATCATCTGCTCGGCGACGTCGATGTCCGCGATGACGCCGTCGCGAAGCGGGCGAATCGCCTCGATCTGGTCGGGGGTCTTGCCCATCATCAGCTTAGCGTCGTCGCCGACCGCTTTAACCCGTTTCACGCCGTTGATCGTCTCGATCGCGACCACCGACGGCTCGTTCAGGACGACGCCGCGGCCGCGGACATAGACGACGGTGTTGGCCGTGCCGAGATCGATGGCCATGTCGTGCGAGGGGAACTTCAGGAAACGGAAAAACGACATTTCACAGGTCTCGCTTCTTCAACGTCTTAAGCACCGCTAGGGCCGGCACCGCCCGAACTCCATCCTATAGGGTGCCCCCGCCGCGCCCGTCCAGAACTTGGTTAACCTGTCGCAGGCGGGCGCCGATTGGTCTACAGGATTGTCCATGTCAATAAGGCGACTCCCCGAACATCTCGTTAATAGAATCGCCGCCGGCGAAGTCGTCGAGCGGCCCGCCAGCGCCTTGAAGGAACTGGTGGAAAACGCGATCGACGCGGGCGCCGGCCGGATCACGGTGAGCCTCGCCGGCGGCGGCATCGAGCGGATCGAGGTAAGCGACGACGGCTGCGGCATGAGCCGGCCCGAAATGGCGCTCGCGCTCGAGCGCCACGCCACCTCCAAGCTGCCGGACGACGCGATCGAAAATGTCGCGACGCTGGGCTTTCGCGGCGAAGCCCTGCCGTCGATTGCGAGCGTCGCCAGGCTCACCCTCGAGAGCCGCACCCGCGGCGCCGACGGCTGGCAGCGGATCGTCGACAATGGCCGGCTCGTCGCCGAAGAGCCGGCGGCGCTCCCGCCCGGCACCCGGATCCGGGTCGAGCGCTTGTTCGAGCGCGTCCCCGCCCGCCGCAAGTTCCTGCGTTCCGAGCGTTCCGAATATGCGGCCTGCGTCGACGCCGTGAAGCGGCTCGCCATGGCGCGGCCGGATATCGGTTTCACCCTGGAGCATGACAGCCGCCGCACGCTCGCCGTCCAGCCGGGCGAGGACCGGCCGGCGCGGGTTGCGGCGCTGACCGACCGCGGCCTTGCCGACAACAGCGTCGGCGTCGACTACAGCCGCGGCCCCGCCCGCCTCGGCGGAGTCGCCGGCCTGCCCACCTTCAGCCGAGGCGTCGCCGACCATCAGTTCCTGTTCGTCAACGGAAGGCCGGTGAAGGACCGGCTGCTGATCGGCGCCGTCCGGGCCGCCTATCAGGACCTGCTTGCCCGCGACCGCCATCCGATCCTCGCCCTGTTCATCGATCTTCCCGGCGAGGAGGTCGACGTAAACGTCCACCCCGCCAAGACCGAGGTCCGCTTCCGCGACCCCGCCGGCATCCGCGGCCTGATCGTGGGCGGGCTGCGCGCCGCGCTCGACTCCGCCGGGTTCAGGAGCGCTCACCAACCGGCGGTGGCGCTCTCCGGCTGGACTCCCTCTCCCCCAGGGGGAGGGAGTTGGGGTGAGGGGGTACTGCCTTCGCAATACTCGCTCCACCGCTACCCCCCGTCCTCCTACGGCGGGGCCCGTCCTCCGGGAGAGGGGTCCCTGCGCGAAGAGGCCCTTTCCTTCACGCCCGCAGCCCGCGCCGAAGCCGCCGTCGAGCCAGCGCCGACGGCAGAAGCCCACCCGCTGGGAGTCGCCCGCGGCCAGGTCGCCGCCACCTACATCGTCGCCGAGACGCAGGATGGATTGATCCTCGTGGACCAGCACGCCGCCCACGAGCGGCTGGTGATGGAGCGGATGAAGAAGGCGCTCTCCAATGGCGGCGTCGCCCGCCAGGCGCTGCTCCTGCCGGAGGTCGTCGAGCTCGACGAGCCCGCCTGCGACCGGCTCGAGGCGCGAGCCGCGGAGCTTGCCGAACTGGGGCTAGAGCTCGAGCGCTTCGGCGCAAGGGCGATGTTGGTTCGGGCGGTCCCGGCGGTTCTGAAATCGGGCGACATCAGGGGACTGGTCACCGACCTTGCCGACGAGCTTCAAGCCTTCGACCAGGCCTTGAGCCTCAAGGAGCGGCTCGACCATGTCGTCGCCACCATGGCCTGCCACGGCTCCGTCCGCGCCGGCCGTACCCTGTCGGTGGTCGAGATGAACGCGTTGCTGCGCGAGATGGAGGTCACCCCCCATAGCGGCCAGTGCAACCACGGCCGTCCGACCTGGGTGAAGCTCGCCCACGCCGACATCGAGAAGCTGTTCGGACGGCGGTGAAGTCTTCAGCCCTGAGCTGGAGCACGCGAACTTGCGGCGCCGCCTAGCCGCGCCGCCATTCCTCGGCGAGCAGCGCGAAATAGGCGTCGTCCAGCCACTCGCCGTTGCACCAGAAGCTTTGGCGGAAATGCCCCTCCTGGCGGAAGCCGAGGGCGCGCAGCAGCTCGATCGAGGCGGCGTTCTGCGCGGCTGCAACGGCGACGAAGCGGTGGATGCGGTGCTCGGCGATCAGCCAGTCGATGACGGCCGCGACAGCTTCGCGGCCATAGCCGAGGCGCTGGTGGTCGGGATGGATGCGGTAGCCGAGCTCGACCTGGCGCTCGCCCGGAACGCCGAAGCCGATTCCGGCGTCGCCGACGGTGGCGCCGGTCGCGCGCGCCTCGATCGCCACCTGGTACCAGGGCTGGGGCTGCGCATCGCCCGGCTGCTTGGTCTGCATCTCATCGATGAGCTGGCGGATGAAGGCGGGTGGATCGGGGCGGCGGCCGGTGAAGCGAGTCATATCGGGATCGTCCCAGCTGCGCAGGAACGGCTCGAAATCCTCCGCCTTCGGGCGGCGCAGGATCAGCCGCTCAGTCTCGGCGAAGATCACGGCTTCAGCGCCCGCAGCCGGGCGCCGACCGCCTCGATCGGATGCGAGGCCGCGGCCGCGCGCGACGCCTTGAGGCGCGGAGAGCCGGCTTCAGCATCGGCCACTAAATCCTTGACGAAGCTGCCGCTCCTGATCTCGCGCAGGATCCGGCGCATCTCGGTGCGAGTGTCGGCCGTGACGATCCGGGCACCGCCCTTCAGAGCGCCGAACTCGGCGGTGTTGGAGATCGCCTCGCGCATGTCGGCGATGCCGCGTTCGTAGATCAGGTCTGCGATCAGCTTCACTTCCGTGAGGCATTCGAGATAGGCGATTTCGGGGGAAAATCCGGCTTCGGTAAGAGTCTCGTAGCCGGCGAGGATCAGCTCGGGGATCGCGCCCCACAGCACCGCCTGCTCGTTGAACAGATCGGCCTCGCATTCCTCGGCGAAGCTCGTCGGCAGAATGCCGGCCCGGCCGCTGCCGAGCGCGGCTGCATAGGACAAGGCAAGCGCCTCGGCGGACCCGCTCGAATCCTGAGCGACGGCGAACAGCGAGATCAGCCCGCCGCCAGCTTCATATTCGCTGCGAAGTGCCGTCCCGGGCCCTTTCGGTGCGACGAGCGCCACGTCGAGATCGCTTCGCGGCTCAATCAGGTTGAAGTGGATGTTGAGACCGTGTGCGAAGATGAGGGCGGCGCCCTGGCGGAGGTTCGCGGCCAGCTCTTCCGAATAGATCCGGGCCTGGTCCTCGTCCGGCGCGAGCATCACGACTACATCCGCCCAACCCGCGGCTGCGGCTGGCGCGACGACCTCGAACCCATCATCCGTGGCCCGTTCGGAGCTGCGGCCGCCGCGCGCTGCGATCCTCAGCTGGGCAACGCCGCTGTCGCGCAGGTTCAGGGCCTGGGCGCGGCCCTGGTTGCCGTAGCCGAGCACCGCCACGCGCTTGGCAAGGATCAGCGCCGGATCGGCATCGGCATCGAAATAAACCTGCATCACGCCTCCGCCGCAGCAGCGAGCTGGGCTAGGGCATTCGGCAGGCGCCCGCAATCGAGCGGCTCGCGCAAGCGCGGCCAATCCGCCGGCGGCTGGCGCGAGAACCAGGTGTATTGGCGCTTGGCATATTGGCGGGTGGCGGTGCGGCCGGCCGCCAGCGCCTTGTCGCGGCTGAGCTCGCCGCGCAGAAAGGCGGCCATCTCGGGCACGCCGATCGCGCGCATAACCGGCAGCGCCGGGTCGAGCCCCCGGGCGAGCAGGCGCCGGACTTCTTCGATCCCGTCCTGGCCCAACATCGCTTCGAAGCGCTGGTCGCAGCGCGCATAGAGCCAGTCGCGCGGCGGCAACAGGATCAGCGGCAAGAGCCGCACCTCACCGGCGATTCCGCCGCTTTTCTCCCGCTGCCATTCGGCGAGCGGCCGGCCGGTCGAGCGGACCACCTCGAGCGCCCGAGCAATGCGGGTGGTGTCGGTGGGCCTGAGCCGCGCCGCCGCCTCCGCATCCTCGCGGTGGAGCGCCTGGTAGGCATCCGTCACGGCGAGCGCCCGCACCGTGGCCCGGGTGGCCGGGTCGATCGGCGGCACGGGTGCGATCCCATCGAGGAGCGTGCGGATATAAAGGCCGGTGCCCCCTGCCAGGATCGGCAGCCTGCCTTCCGACTGCGCCTCGCGGATCACAGACTTGGCATCGGCGGCCCAGTCGGCGGCCGAGCACGCCTCGGCGCCGTCGCGATAGCCGTACAGGCGATGCGGCGCCCGCGCTTCCTCCCCGGCCGGCGGGCGGGCGGAGACGATTCGGAGGTCGCGGTATACCTGCGCGCTGTCGGCGTTGATCACCACGCCGCCGCTCCGCTCGGCGAGCGCCAGCGCCAGCGCCGACTTGCCGCTTGCGGTCGGCCCTGCAATGACCGCAAGGGAAGGGAGACCCATGTTCATCGCCACACTGATAGCAGCCGAAAACATGTCGAGCGGGGATATTTCGACGGTCGAGGACGCGCTTCGCGCCGTCGGCGTCGAGCCGATGGGCCGTTCCTGGGTCGAGCCCGACATCGCCTGCGACGTGCTCTTCTCCGCTTCGCCGAGGAAGGTGCGGGGGGTGGTGGAGGGGTTGATTGCCGGGGCCGACATCGTCGTCCAGGGCGAGGCGACGCGGCGCAAGCGGCTGCTCGTAGCGGACATGGATTCGACCATGATAACCGTCGAGTGTATCGACGAGCTCGCCGATTATGCCGGGATCAAGGCCGAGGTCGCCGCGGTCACTGAGCGGGCGATGCGCGGCGAACTCGAGTTCGAGGCCGCGCTGCGCGAGCGGGTCAAGCTGCTCGCGGGGCTTGAGGAATCGGTGCTCGACCGCTGCTACGCGGAACGTGTCCGGATAACGCCAGGCGCGGAAGCGCTGGTGAAGACGATGCGCCGCGACGGCGCTTACTGCCTGCTGGTGTCGGGTGGCTTCACGCGCTTCGCCGATCGGGTAGCCGAGACCATCGGATTTCAGCGCGCCATCTCGAACTCACTCGGGATCGCCGAGGGCAAGCTCAGCGGCACTGTCGGCGATCCGATCGTCGGCGCCGAGGCCAAGCGGCAGGCGCTGATCGACGCCGCCGGCGAGACCGAGGTCGAGCTTGCCTACGCGTTGGCGGTCGGCGACGGGGCCAACGACATCCCGATGCTCGAGACCGCCGGCCTCGGCGTCGCCTATCATGCCAAGCCGAAGGTGGCTGAGGTCGCTCACGCCCGCATCGAGCATAACGACCTCGGCGCGCTGCTCTATGCCCAGGGCTATTCGCGGCGCGACTGGGCGGTCTAGGCCGCCGGGCGGCTCATGTCGGCGGTGATGGCGGCCAGCGCGAAGGCCACCGATTGTTCGGAGCAGTCGAAGCCGATGGCGATGCCGTCGTCGGCGAGCGAGCGCACCGTGCCGGCGATCGTCCCGGCTTCGGGATGATGGAGTTCGACCGCCGCGCCGAGCTTGGGACGGGCGTTGGTCTCGAGAAAGGCGCCGGTGGCGGAAATGTCGCGCAGGGCGGCGGGGACGGGCAGGTCGGCGATCAGCACGCACATCCGGCGCCGGCGCCAGCGTGAGGCCATCGCCACTTTGCCGACGAAGTTCCGCCGTGCACCCATTGCCATTCCCCGCGAAACCCGAAAGCGAAGTTAGGCGCGGGCGACGAACAAAGCGTTAAGGCGCGACCGGAAAGCAAGCCTGGCCCGCGGCCTTCGCCGCGGCGCAGAGCCGATCCGCGACGGCGCGGCCCGCAAGCGGACCGATGCGCAGGCGGGTGAAGGCGCCGAACCGCTCGAACGACGGCCGCAGCCCCGCCAGCGCACCCATCTTGCGCACCAGCTTCGTCCATTGCGACCGCGCGGTGGCTTCGCTGTCATAGGCGCCGAGCTGGACTCGCCATGCGCCTCCGGCGCCGGCCGCGGGAAGATCAGCCTCGGCCGGCGCCGTGCCTGGCCGCGCCGGCGGCGGGAGCCGCTTCGGGGGCGGCGCGGCCTGCGTGGCCTGCGCCGAACGGGTTGCCATCACGGCGGCATCCGCGGTCGCCACCGTCTGGACCTTGATCCTCGGCGCGCCGCCGCCGGACGAGGCGCCGGCGAGCGTTGCCGCAGGCCGCTCCGGCCGGCGCGCCAGCTCGCTGCCCTTCTGCCGGTCGCTGGTCAGCATATGCTTGTCCATCTCCACCAGGCTCGCGGATGCGTCCGGCAGCCCCTGTGCCGCCGCCCGGCTCATCATCGCGTAGGCGCGCGGCCAGTCCTTGGCCACGCCGTCGCCGTTGAACAGGGCGGTGCCGAGCACATATTGCGCCCGCGGATCGCCGCGGTCGGCGGCCTTGCGGATCCAGTACATCGCCGTCTTGCGATCCCCCGCCTGGAACAGCAGCAGCCCCAGATTGCTCTGTGCCGCATGGTGGCCCTGCTGCGCCGCCTTCTCGTACCAGCTGCGCGCGATCGCGATGTCGGCCGGCACGCCGCGGCCAAGCTTATAGGCCTGGCCCATGTTGAACTGTGCATCGGCGTCGCCGCGGTTGGCGAGTGGGCGCCATTGCGTCACCGCCCTGGGATAGTCGCCGGCCTGCCATGCCTCGACCCCTGCCTTCACCGTCGCGGCCGCGGGTGCGGGGGCAAGGGCAGCGAGGACCGCGGCGGCAATGATCTCCAGGTGTAAGCTGTTCTGCATCGGCTCCCCCCTTTCCCCCTGGCGCCAAGGCTTGGCCCGAACGCGTTAAGAGGATGTTAGCATAGATTTTCGGCGCTCCGCCACCGATCGCGGCGGCGGAACGTGCCGCAATAATGCGCCGCGGAGTTAACCAGATTTTAGCAGCATGAGGTGCAACTCTCACGTCGAAGAAGCGTGAAGCCGAGGGGAAATCATGCGCGTTTTGGCATTGTCGTCTCAGAAAGGTGGCTCAGGCAAGACCACCTTGTCCGGCCATTTGGCCGTACAGGCCCAGCTTGCCGGTTACGGGCCAGTCTGCCTGATCGATATCGACCCTCAGGGATCGCTCGCCGACTGGTGGAACGAGCGCGAATCCGAGATGCCGGCTTTCGCCCAGACCACGGTCGCGCGCCTCGGCGCCGACCTTGAGGTGCTTCGCCAGCAGGGCTTCCGCCTCGCCGTCATCGATACGCCGCCGGCCATCACCATGGCGATCCAGAGTGTGATCGCGGTCGCCGAGCTCGTCGTCATTCCCACCCGGCCCAGCCCGCACGACCTGCGCGCCGTCGGCGCCACCGTCGACCTTTGCGAGCGCGCCGGCAAGCCGCTCATCTTCGTCGTCAACGGGGCGACGCCCAAGGCCAAGATCACCTACGAAGCCGCGGTCGCGCTGTCGCAGCACGGCACCGTGGCGCCCGTGACGCTCCACCATCGCACCGATTTCGCGGCCTCGATGATCGACGGCCGCACCGTCATGGAGGTCGACCCCAGCGGCAAGTCGGCCAAGGAGGTCGTGGAGCTCTGGGAATATATCTCCGACCGGCTCGAGAAGAATTTCCGCCGAACCGTCTTTTCCGCCCCTGGCGGACCCCAGCTCCACGCTTCGACGCCGCGGCCCGCCGGCGGCTTCGGCCGCCGCGTGGTTGGCCAGTGATGGTGGAGGGACGGGCAATGAGTGATCCCAAGCCTTTCGCATCCCTTTCCTCCGGTCTGCTCGCCCGCAAGGGCGCGGCGAAGCCGGCGATGCGGCCACAAAGCTTCGGCCAGATGGGCTTCGGCCTCGAGGACCTCGGCTGGAACGACATGGGCAACGGCCAGCTTCCGCCGGGCGAGGTTCATCCGATCCGCCAGGAAGAGGCACCCGAGCATGTGCCGAGCTCGATCGCGGCGCTGACGCCGGCGCCGAAGAACGACTCCGCGCCCGATGCCGACATGACCGCCCAGCGCCTCGTGCCCTCGCCGGTGGTCGAGCAGCAGCGCGCGATCGAGGAGAGCTTCGCCGAGAAGCCTCCGGTCGAGGCGCCGATGGCCGAGGCGCCGATGGCCGAGGCCAAGGTCCGGGCCGCGATCGTCCAGCTCGCGCCGCGTCCGCGTCAGGAGCCCGGGGCCAAGGCGAAAGCGGCGTTCACGCTCCGCCTCGACACCCAGCGCCACCTCAAGCTGAGGCTGGCCTGCGCGGTCACCCACCGGTCGGCGCAGGGCATCGTGACCCAGGCGCTCGACCATTATCTCGACTCGCTGCCCGAGCTCGACTCGCTGGCGAGCCACGTGCCGGCCAAGCTCGGCAAACGCAGCTGAAAAGCGGAGTAGAGTATATGCGGAAGAACAAGGCGTTTCGTGTCGCGGCTTCCACACTGGCGATCGGAATGGTGACCGCCGGCTGTACTTCCACCGCCTATCGGCCGGCGACGTTCGCGCACAGCGCGTCCGACGCCGACAAGGACGCCGGCAAGTCCTATGCGCGGGCCGGCGTCGCCCTGCAGCAGGGCAAGCAGGACGAAGCGCTCGCGCATATCGAGAAAGCCGTCGAAATGTCGCCGCGTGACGTCGGCTACCGCATGGTGCTTGGCGATCTTTATCTCAAGAACGGTCGCTTCCTGTCCGCGGAGCAGGCCTTTTCCGACGTGCTGACCCTCAACCCCGGCAACACCCGCGCTTCGATGAGCGTCGCGCTGTCGAAGATCGCGCAGGGCAGGAATGCCGAGGCGCTCCAGGTGCTCGACGGCCTCGCTGCACTGGCCGCCGCCGAGGATCTCGGGCTTGCCTACGCGCTCGCCGGGCAGCCGCAGCGGGCGATCGCGATGCTCGAACCCGTCGCGCGCACCGCGGAAGCGACCGGCCGCACGCGGCAGAACCTCGCGCTCGCCTACGCCCTTGCCGGCGAATGGCAGAGGGCGCGCATCACCGCCGCCCAGGACGTCTCGCCCGCCGAACTCGGCGAGCGGCTCCAGCAATGGGCCGCGCTCGCTCAGCCGCAGGCACCGCACAGCCAGGTCGCCGCACTTCTCGGCATCAGCGAAGTCGTCGCCGATGCCGGCCAGCCGGCCCAGCTCGCGCTTGCGCCGGACCCGGTGATCGTCGCCGAAGCGCCGGCTCCCGTGGCGGTCGAAGCAGCCCGGGTCGAAGCGCCGGTTTCGGTTCGCTCCGCGCCCGTGCTTGCGGCGCCGCCGATCGTCGCCGCTCCGGTCCGGATCGCGGCGTCGCCGGCACCGGCCACGCCGCGGGAGACGCTGGCCGAAGCCACTCGGATCGAGGCGCCCGCGGCCGTCGAAGCGCCGGTCGTTGCGGAGCGCAAGATGTCCATGGCCGTCCAAACGCTGGTCAAGGCGGAGCCGGCCGTGATCCGCGCTTCCGCCAACGCGGCTCCCGCGGCCTCGCCGCTGCCGACCTTCAAGCCCGCCCGCCAGCGCGCGAGCTTCGAGCCGATCCGCGCCAGGCAGCCGTCCGGCCGGTTCGTCGTCCAGATCGGCGCCTATAAGAACCAGCTCCAGGCCGAAAGGGCGTGGGTGGAGGCGCAGCACCGTTACAGCATCGCCGACCGCGAGCCGCTGAGCACGACCGTCGCCATCCCCGGCAAGGGCACCTTCCACCGCCTGTCGGTATCGGGCTTCGACAATGCCGGCGAGGCCACTCGGCTGTGCCGTGCGATCAAGGCCAAGGGCGGCGCCTGCTTCGTCCGCAGCAGCGCCGGCGACGCGCCGGTCCAGTGGGCCTCGCGCCCGGCAGGCCGCCGCGGCTGACCTCTAACAACTTGTTCCCTCGGAAGGGCGGCGGCCGGGCCTAAGGCCGTCGCCCTTTTCGTTTGCCGATGCCGCGCAATATTCGTCGCTGCGAGTTGCGCAGCAATGACGGGATCAGTCTCCCCGCCGCTCGCGGGTCAGCACGTCGAGGCACGCCATCCGCACGGCGACGCCCATCTCGACCTGCTCCCGGAGCACCGAACGCTCCGGATCGTCCGCGACGTCGCCGTCGATCTCGACGCCGCGGTTCATCGGCTGCGGGTGCATCACGATCGCATCCGGCCCCGCCCGGCCGAGCCGCGCCCGGGTCAGCCCGAAGCGCGAATGATAGTCGCCGAGCGCGGCGGCGAGCGCCTGCTCCATCCGCTCCCGCTGGATCCGCAGCACCATCACCACGTCGGCGCCGGCGATGCCCTCGTCCATGTCGCTGAAGGCCTGCGCGCCCCCCAGGTCGGCGGGGCGGGGCAGCAAAGTCTCGGGCCCCACCACCCGCACCTCCGCCCCAAGCGCGCGAAGCAAGCGGAGGTTGGAGCGCGCCACCCGGCTGTGCCGCACGTCGCCGCAGATCGCGACCCGCAAGCCCTCGATCCGGCCCTTGCGGCGGCGGATGGTGAGCGCGTCCAGAAGCGCCTGGGTCGGGTGTTCGCCGCGACCGTCGCCGGCGTTGATCACGGGACAGTCCATCACCCGCGCCACCTCGTGCGGCGCGCCGTTCTCCTGGTGGCGGATGACCAGGATGTCCGGCCGCATCGCGTTGATGGTCAGGGCGGTGTCGATCAGGCTTTCGCCCTTGTTCACGCTCGACTGGGCGACGTGCATGTTGACGACGTGTCCGCCCAGCCGCCGCCCGGCAATGTCGAACGAAAGCAGCGTGCGCGTGCTGTTTTCGAAGAAGGCGTTGACCTGGGTCAGCCCCGCCAGCCGCCCGTCGAGCTTGCGCACGCCGCGGTTGAACGCCACCCACTGCTCCGCCTCGTCGAGCAGGAAGGTGAGATCGGCGGCGGAAAGGCCGTCGATGCCGAGCAGGTGGCGGTGGGGGAAGGGGGGCATGGCCGACGCTTAGCCACCCCCCCTCGACGCCTCAAGCGTCAGCTGCCCTTCAGATGCCCGTCCAGGAACTTGAGATAGGCTTCCGAAGCATCGATGCGGTTCTGCTTCCTGAGGAAGCCATGGCCTTCGTCGGGGAAGACCAGATATTCGACCGGCACGCCGTTCGCCTTCACCGCCGCGACGATCTCGTCGCTCTCGATCTTGAGCACCCGCGGATCGTTGGCGCCCTGCACGACCAGCATCGGCTTGACGATGTTCCTGGCGTGGAACAGCGGCGAGATCGCCCGGTGCCGCTCGGCGTCGGTCGCAGGATCGCCCATCTCGTCGAACAGGGCCTCCCGGAACGAGGCCCAGTAAGGCGGGATCGACTGCAGCGTGCGCACCCAGTTGGTCACGCCGAAGATGTTGACGCCGACGTCGAATTCCTGCGGCTCGAAGGCGAGCGCCGCGGCGACCATGTAGCCGCCGTAGGAGCCGCCCATGATGCCGATCCGCTCGCCGTCGACCCAGTCCATCGACTGCAGGAATCTCTTCGAAGCGACCACGTCCTTCAGATCGACGTCGCCGTGCTTCTTGTCGTCGAGGTGGAAGAAAGTCTTGCCGTAGCCCGACGAACCGCGGTTGTTGATCGCGTAGACGGCATAGCCGTTGTTGACGAGGTGCTGGATGGTCGCGGAATAACCGCGGCGGCTCTGTCCGCCCGGGCCGCCATGCACGTAGACCAGGGCCGGCACCTTGACGGCGGCGCTCGCCTCGCGCGGCCTGTAGAGGATGCCCGGCACCTCCAGCCCGTCATAGCTCGTGAAGCGGGCGACGCTCGCCTCGACCAGATTCTTCTCGTCGATCGCGGGGTTGAGCGCCTTGGTGAGGCGCCGCGCCTTGCCGGTGGCGAGGTCGGCGACGAAGATGTCGGCCGGCGAGGTATCCGATGCGACGGTGAAGGCGACCTTCGATTCGTCGCGGCTGAAGCGGACCTGGCCGACATCGCCCTCCGGGATCCCGGTGAGGGTCACGGCCTTGCCCTGATTGTCCTGGATTGAAAGGTCGGTCGATCCGTCATTGTTGAGCGCCGAGACGCGGTAGCGGCCGGTCGGCGAATGAGCGACGTACATCACGTCCCAGTCCGCCTCGATCAGCGCCTT
The DNA here is from genome assembly GCA_036402575.1 of Allosphingosinicella sp. Lineage (GTDB taxonomy): Bacteria > Pseudomonadota > Alphaproteobacteria > Sphingomonadales > Sphingomonadaceae > Allosphingosinicella. The sequence goes on from DASWSP010000126.1 coordinate 17,915, forward strand.
CTTGGCGCCGCTCGCCAGATCGTAGGTCCAGGCCTGGTTGAACTCGCCGGCTTCGTCGGTCGAATAGACGAGCGAGCGGCCATCCGGCGTGAATTCGTAGACGCCGTGGCTGATATTGCCCTTATGCTCGCTGATCAGTTTCGGCGGCGCCTTGGTGGCGAGGTCGGCGAGATAGAGATCGTTGTCGGCGCTGGTGCGCTCCTTGACGAGGGCGACGTAGCGGCCGTCTTTCGAGATCGCGCCGACAGCATAGCCCTCGTTGGTGAAGACGAGGCGGCGCTCGTAATTGCCGGCGTCATAGGCGTAGACGTCGAACATCTCCGGGTTGCGCTCGTTGCTGGTGACCCAGAAGGTCTTGCCGTCGCGGCTCCAGCCAAGGAAGTCGGCCTTGACCTTGTCGCCCGGGGTCAGGTCGCGGACGCTGCCGTCGCGCTCGCGGACATAGACATGGTCCTGCTCGTTGCCGCCCTTGTCGGCGGTGAACAGGACGCGCTCGTCGGACGGGAAGAAGCTCGCGGCGTAGGTGGCGTTGTCCGTGGAGCGGGTGACGGGGGCGGGAGCGCCGCCCACCAGGGGGAGCGTGTAGGCATTGATCACGCCGGATTGGTCGCCGCTGATCAGGATGGACTTTCCGTCCGGGGAGAAGCCGTAGCCGCTCGGCGCCGCCATCATGTAGCTGGTCGTCTCGTAGAACGTCTTGGCCGAATAGCGCACCGGCGCTTTGGCGGAGGCGCTGGGCTGTGCGGCCGACGCCGTCGCGCTCATCGCGCCTGCTCCGATCGCGAGAGTCGATACGGCGAGCAGAATGGCAGTGCGGACATGTTTCATGTTTCCTCCCCTGGGTGTGTTATCACTCTAGTACACAGGCTGCATCTCTCTGGCTAGAGCCGATGTGTCGGCGGCTGGGTGAGCGCGTCGATCGCGCCCTGAAGGATGTAGGCGGCGGCGATCTTGTCGATCAGCTCGGCGCGGCGGGCGCGGCTGGCGTCGGCGTCGATCAAGGTGCGGGTCACCGCCTGAGTCGACCAGCGCTCGTCCCACAGCAGGATCGGCAGGCCGAGCGTTTCGAGATTGCGGGCGAAGGCGCGGACCGACTGGCTGCGCGGGCTCTCGCTGCCGTCCAGGTTGAGCGGCAGCCCGACGACGAGGCCGGCGACGTTCTGCGCCGCGATGAATGCCTTGAGCCGCTGAAGGTCGGCGGCGAATTTGGTGCGCCTGATGAGCTCGGCGGCGCTCGCGATCGTCCAGCCGGCGTCGCACACAGCGAGCCCGATCGTCCGAGTGCCCACGTCGAGCCCCAGCAGCCGCCCCCCGTTCGGCAGCGCCTCGCGGAAGGCGGCGGCATGCGTGGCGATCACCGCCTCTCCTCGGTCACTCTGCACCTGTAGCGAGGTGACGAACGCGTCTCGATCATCCGAGGAAGCTCGCCAGCCGCGCCTCGGCGTCGGCGCGCAGGTTCGCCCAGAACAGGGCGTAGTCGAAGGCATGGTAGTTGTTGCCCGGCAATATGTAAGGCGGCATTTCCGGCACGTCGCGGCCGATCAGCAGGAAACCGCCGGCGTCGCATCGCGCCGGCACCGCCCTGGCCTGGATCTTCGCTTCGGTCAGCGCGTCGTTGGGCAGCAGGGTGCCGAGATTCGCCTCGGCCGGCGCTTCGTCGCCGGCGTTGCCGGTGAGCGGGTTGACGCACAGCATCGGCGAGCCCGCACGCGGCGTGCCGTCCGGCGCCGTCGAGGCGTCGTACACTTCGGTCACCATCTTGGGGTCGGCGGGCTCGCCGAAGCTCTGCCACGAGACGATGCAGCCCGGCTGCCCCGCGGTCTCGCAGGCGGGCAGCCCGAGCGCGCCGAGATCGGCGGTGGTCGAGATCGGCCAGCCGATCACGTAGGCGGCCGCGATCCGATCCTTGAGCGGCGAGTTGGCGATCAGCTCCCGAAGCAGCCGAGTGAGATGAAGGCTGCCCTGGCTGTGCGCGGCGAGGATGATCGGCCGATCGCTGGGCGCCTGCTCCAGGAACGCCTTGAAGGCCGCGAGCACGTCCTTGTAGGCGAAGTCGAGCGCCTTCTGGGCGTCTTCCCTGTTGGTGAGGAAGGCGCCGAACGTCGCCTGCCGGTATTTGGGCGCCCAGATGGTGCCGACGCCGTTGAAGACGCTCGCCTGATGGCGGACGAACAGCCGCGCCCGGTGCTGCGATTCCTTGTCGTCCACGGGCGCATTCCACCGCGTTCGCTCCAGATAGGAGGTCGGATGGATGAAGAAGACCGAGGCGCGCGGCGCGATCGGCGTCCCCTCGATGCCGGTGGGCAGCCACAAGGCCGGATTGCCCCGGATGTCGGGCCGCGAGATCCACATGCTGGGGCTCGAATAATCGGGGCCCGGCGCCGACGCTTTGGCTTCCTCGAACTCGACCGTTGGCACCATCGCGATCTCGAGGAACTCGCGTTCGAACACGCGGTAGGTGAACGCTCCCGCGAGCACGAGCACGACCAGCCCGGCCACTACCCACAAGAAACGCCGCGCCAGCATCGAGTCCTCCAAAGATCGATCACCGCTGCACAACAGCATGGCAGGAGATGTTGCAAGCGCTGGGGATTGAGCGAGGGCCGGCTTTGGCGCAGCTTGGGTTGGGGAGGGCGGTGATGGACGAGCGGGTCGCGGAGCACCAGGCCTGGCCGGCGCGGGCGGCGATGCTCGCCTTGCTGGGGGCGGCGCTGGGTGCCGCGTTCGATCTTCTGATGGAGGAAAACGACCCGTTCAGGACGGCGGTTGCGTCGTTCTGCGCGGTGGGCGGGATCACGCTTGCCTTCACGCTGGAGCGGGTGCGCTGGCTCTGGTCGATACTGTTCGCGCTCGGCTGCGGCCTGGCCGCGAGCCTGGTCTTCTACTGGAACGGCAGCCCTGCGGGCTGGAGCGCCGGCGACGAGTGGCGGGTTTTCGCGGCCGTCATGGCGATCGCGATCGCGGCTCCGCTGTTCCAGTCAGTGCGGGACGAGGGGCGCTGGCGACTCGCCCCTTCCCCGATCCATGCCCACGGCTGGACCAACATCGTGCTGCTGGCCGCCGCCTGCGCTTTCGTGCTGATCAGCTTTCTGCTTGCCCAGCTCCTTGCCGAGCTCTTCAACCTGATCGGAATCGAGCTCCTGCGCGAGGCGCTGCGGGAAAGCTGGATCATGGGGGCGCTGATCGGCGCCGCGCTCGGCGCCGCCACCGGGCTGCTTCGCGACCGCGACAAGGTGCTGAGCCTCCTCCAGCGGGTCGCGACCACCGTCCTGGCGGTGCTTGCGCCGATCCTTGCCGCGGGGCTCGTGCTGTTCGTGCTGGCGCTTCCGTTCACCGGTCTTGCGCCGCTTTGGGAGAAGACCAGCGCGACGACGCCGATCCTGCTCGGCGCCATTGCCGGCGCCTTCCTGCTCGCCAACGCCGTCATCGGCAATTCTCCGGACGAGGAGGCGGGCGGGCCGGTGCTTCGCTGGAGCGCGAGGGCGCTGGGCGCGGTGATGGCTCCGCTGGCGCTCGTGGCGGCGATCTCCACGTGGCTGCGGATCGACCAATATGGCTTCACTCCCGAGAGGCTCTGGGCGCTGGTGTTCGTGCTCGTCGTGCTTGCCGTCTCGGGCGTCTATCTCTGGACGCTGGCGCGCGGGCCGTTCACCTGGTTCCAGCGCGTGCGTTTCGCCAACATCCACCTGGCGCTCGGGATCTGCGCCCTCGCGCTGTTCCTGGCGACGCCGATCGTCGATTTCGGCGCCATCTCCACCCGCGACCAGCTGGCGCGACTGCAATCCGGCGCGGTGACGCCCGATGAGTTCGACTGGGCCGCGCTGCGCTTCGATTTCGGCCCCGCGGGGCGGCGGGCATTGGAGCGCCTGGCCGAAAGCGGTTCCGCGACGACGCGGACGCTTGCCCGCCGATCGCTCGCCGCCAAGACGCGCTGGCCGATCGTGGCGGGGGAAACGGCCGATTCGGGGCGACAGCCGCTGCCGCCGCGGCTGCGCGTCACTCCGGCCGAATCGCGCGTTCCTCCGGTCCTCCTCGACCTGATCTCGGTCACCGGATCGTGTGGCGTCGTCGAATGCCGAATCATCTTCGATGCGCCCGACCGGGCCGTGCTGGTCGGCCAACCCTGTCCGGACTGCGACCTCGGCGTTCGCCTCTACGCCGCCCGGAACGGCACATGGCGCGAGGTCGAGCCCGTCGCTCCGCAGTCCGCGCCGCTCGACCCTCCGGCGGGGAATGCGGCCGCGGGCCGGCAGCGGGGCGCCCTCGCCGACGGGCGGGTGGAGGTGCGTTCCGTCGACAAGCGCCAGGTTTTCATCGATGGCGAGCCGGTGGGGCCGGTCTTCGATCCTTGATGCAGTGCAGCGGCGATGGTAGCGGCCCGGCATGTCCGTCGACACCGCCACCGTCCGCCACATCGCCCGGCTTGCCCGCATCGCCGTAACCGACGCCGAGGTTGAAGCCCTGGTGCCGGAGCTGAACAACATCCTCGGCTGGATCGAGCAGCTCCAGGAAGTCGACGTGGCCGGCATCGAACCCATGACCGCGGTGATCCCCAACAGCTTGCGGCTGCGCGACGACATCGTCACCGACGGCGACAAGCGCGAGGCCGTGCTGCGCAACGCGCCGGTCGCCGAGCACGGCTTCTTCGCGGTCCCCAAGGTCATCGAGTGACTCCGGAGACGCATGTGACATCCCTCACCGACCTCGGCGTTGCCGAAATCCGCGACGGCTTTCGCCGGGGCGACTTCTCGGCGCGCGAAGTGGCCCAGGCATTCAACGACGCGGTCGAGAAGGCGAGGGGCCTCAACGCCTTCATCGTCACCACGCCCGAACATGCGCTGGTCGCCGCCGAGACCGCCGACAGCGACCGCGCCGCCGGCCTCGTCCGACCGCTTTCCGGCGTGCCGCTCGGAATCAAGGACCTGTTCGCCACCGAGGGCTTCCAGACCACCGCCGCCAGCGGCATCCTCGAAGGCTTCATCCCGGCCTACGAATCGACCGTCAGCGGCAAGCTGTTCGCGGCCGGCGCGGGGATGCTCGGCAAATTGAACATGGACCAGTTCGCGATGGGCTCGTCCAACGAGACCAGCGCGTTCGGCAACGTCATCTCGCCCTGGCGCCGCAGGGACGGAAGCAACGCGGCGCTCACCCCCGGCGGCTCGTCGGGCGGCTCGGCGGCCGCGGTGGCGGCCCGCATCGCGCCGGGCGTCACCGGCACCGACACCGGCGGATCGATCCGCCAGCCCGCGGCCTTCGTCGGCATCACCGGCATCAAGCCGACCTACGGCCGCTGCTCGCGCTGGGGCATCGTCGCCTTCGCCTCCAGCCTCGACCAGGCCGGGCCGATGGCCCGCGACGTTCGCGACTGCGCGATCCTGCTTGAGGCGATGAGCGGCTTCGACCCCAAGGACTCGACCTCGCTGCAGCTCGACGTGCCCAAGTGGGAGGACAATCTTTCGAGCGATATCAGAGGGAAGCGCATCGGCATCCCCAAGGAATATCGGATCGATGGCGTGCCCGAGGAGATCGGCCGCGTCTGGCAGCAGGGCATCGACTGGCTGCGCGACGCCGGCGCTGAGATCGTCGATGTCTCGCTCCCTCACACCCGATACGCGCTGCCGACCTATTACATCATCGCCCCGGCGGAGGCGTCGTCCAACCTCGCCCGCTATGACGGCGTCAAATACGGCAAGCGCGTCAACCCGGACCATGGGGGCCTTGCCGAAATGTACGAGGCGACCCGCGCCGCCGGCTTCGGCGCCGAGGTCAAGCGCCGGATCATGATCGGCACCTACGTGCTCTCGGCCGGCTTCTACGACGCCTATTTCAACCAGGCGCAGAAGGTGAGGGCGCTGATCGCGGGCGACTTCGAGCGCGTGTGGGCGGAGTGCGACCTGCTGCTCACTCCGACCGCTCCAAGCGCCGCCTTCGCGCTCGGCGACAAGATGAACGATCCGATCGCCATGTACCTGAACGACGTCTTCGCCGTCCCCGCCAGCCTTGCCGGGCTGCCTGCGATCAGCGTCCCCGCCGGCCTCGACGAGCAGGGCCTGCCGCTCGGCCTCCAGCTGATCGGCAGGGCGCTCGAAGAGCAGACCGTGCTCAACGCCGGGTTGGCGCTCGAGGAGCGCGCCGGCTTCAATGCCCGGCCGGAGGCATGGTGGTGAGGGTCCGGGCGTTTCCTCACCAGCACTCGGAAATGGCTCATGGCTGACGCATCCACCTATCGCATCCACGGCGCCACCGGCGAATGGGAGGTCGTGATCGGCCTCGAAGTTCACGCTCAGATCACATCAAAGGCCAAGCTTTTCTCCGGGGCGGCGACGGAGTTCGGAGCCGAGCCGAACAGCCAGGTCAGCCTGGTCGACGCGGCCATGCCGGGCATGCTGCCGGTCCCGAACCGCGAGTGCATCCGCCAGGCGGTGCGGACCGGCATGGCGCTGGAGGCGAAGATCAACGCCTGGTCCCGCTTCGACCGGAAGAATTATTTCTACGCGGACCTGCCGCAGGGCTACCAGATCAGCCAGCTCTACCACCCGATCGTCGGCGAGGGCGAGATCGAGATCCTGACCGACGACAAGGACGAGAGCTCGGCCAAGCGGATCGGGGTCGAGCGCATCCACATCGAGCAGGACGCCGGCAAGCTGATGCACGATCAGCATCCGAGCTTCTCCTATGTCGACCTCAACCGCTCGGGCGTCGCACTGATGGAGATCGTCTCCAAGCCCGACATGCGAAGCCCTGAGGAAGCAGGTGCTTACGTCCGCAAGCTGAGGTCGATTCTGCGCTACGTCGGCTCGTGCGACGGCAACATGGAGGAGGGCTCGATGCGCGCCGATGTCAACGTCTCGGTCCGCAGGCCGGGCCAGCCGTTGGGCACGCGCACCGAGACCAAGAACGTCAACTCGGTGCGCTTCATCATGGCGGCGATCGAATATGAAGCGAGCCGACAGGTCGACATCCTCGAGGGCGGCGGCACGATCGTCCAGGAAACCCGCTTGTTCGATCCCGACAAGGGCGAGACGCGGAGCCTGCGTTCCAAGGAGGATGCGCACGACTACCGCTATTTTCCGGATCCGGACCTGCTCCCGCTCGAGCTCGATCAGGCCTTCCTCGACGAATGCCGCGCCAGCCTGCCCGAGCTTCCCGACGCCAAGCGCCGCCGCTTCGAAACCGAGCTCGGCCTTCCGCCCTACAATGCCGCCGTCCTCACCGCCGAGGTCGAGACCGCACGCTGGTTCGAGGCGCTCCTCGCCGGCCTTCGGAATCCGGAACTGGCGCGACAGGCCAGCAACTGGGTCATCTCCGACCTGTTCGGCGGGTTGAACCGCATCGGTCGATCGATCGAGGACAGCCCGGTCACTCCCGCCCAGGGCGCACAGCTCCTCGGCCTGGTCGCCGACGGTACCTTGTCGGGGACGCTCGCCAAGCAGGTCTTCGAGATCATGCTGGAGACCGGCGAGGATCCGGCCGCGATCGTCGAGGCCCGGGGCCTCAGGCAGACCTCCGACACCGGGGCC
>DASWSP010000127.1:0-24316 GCA_036402575.1 Allosphingosinicella sp.
CGCATGCCGCCATTCTCCTCGCCGATCAGCCAGCCGATGCAGTCGTCCTCGTCGCCGTAGGACATGACGCAGGTCGGCGAGGCGTGGATCCCGAGCTTGTGCTCGATCGAGACGCAGCGCGCGTCGTTGAACTCGGCCGGAGCGCCGTCGCCGTCCAGCCTGAACTTGGGCACCAGGAACAGCGAGATGCCCCTCGTCCCCGCCGGCGCGTCCGGAGTGCGCGCCAGCACCAGGTGGACGATATTGTCGGTAAGGTCGTGCTCGCCCCAGGTGATGAAGATCTTCTGGCCCTTGATCTTGTACGTGCCGTCGCCGTTCGGCACGGCCCGGGTCTTGAGCGCGCCGACGTCGGAGCCCGCCTGCGGCTCGGTCAGGTTCATCGTGCCGTTCCATTCGCCGGTGATGAGCCTGGGCAGCCAGGTGCGCTTCAGCTCCTCCGATCCGTGGTGCTTGAGCGCCTCGACCGCGCCCGGGGTCAGCATCATGCACAGCGAGAAGGCCATGTTGGCAGATCCGAGATCCTCGAGCACCACCGTCGCCAGCGTCATCGGCAGCCCCTGCCCGCCATGTTCCGGCGGCCCGGCCAAGGTCCCCCAGCCGCCCTCGACATAAGCGCGATAGGCGGCCTTGAAGCCGTCCGGCATGGTCACGCCCGCGGGCGACCATTTGGCGCCGACCTCGTCGCCGATCCGGTTGAGCGGCGCGAACGCCCCGGCGGCGAACTGCCCCGCCCCTTCCAGGATCGCGTCGACCAGGTCGGGCGTAGCGTCCGCGAAGGCGTTGTGGCCGGCGAACTCGTCCAGCCTGACGATGTGCTCGATGAGGAAGCGCTGTTCGGCGACGGGCGGCGTGTAGGTCAAGCGGGCGGTCCTTGCGTGTCGGAACGCCCGGCTATAGCGCCGCTGCGTGAGCCCGCCAAACCCGCCCTTCGAGACCCGGCTGCTCCCCTACGGCAAGGCCGCCATCGCCGAAGCCGCCCGGCTGATCCGCGACGGGCTGCCGGTCGCAGTCCCCACCGAGACCGTCTATGGCCTCGCCGCCGACGCGACCGACGCCGCCGCCGTCGCCCGCATCTACCAGGCCAAGGGACGGCCCGATTTCAACCCGCTGATCGTCCATGTCCGCGACCTCGATCAGGCCGAGCGGCTCGGCTCCTTCTCCGATGCCGCCCACGCGATCGCCAGCGCCTACTGGCCGGGCGCGCTCACCCTGGTCGTTCCGCGCCACCCCGACAGCGCCGTCGCGCAGGCGGCCACTGCGGGCCTGCCGACCATCGCGCTTCGCTGCCCCGCCCATGAGGTGATTCAGGCGCTGCTTGCCGCGACCGGCGTTCCGCTCGCCGCGCCCTCCGCCAACGCGAGCGGCGGCATCAGCCCGACCAGCGCCGACCATGTCCTAAAGACGCTGGCGGGGCGGATCCCGCTGGTGATCGACGGCGGACGGACCGCGCTCGGCATCGAATCCACGATCGTCGGTTTCGCCGGCGACGAGGTCCGCCTGCTTCGCCCGGGCCCGGTTGATTTCGCCGACATCGCCGTCCTCGCCCGCCTCGCCGGCGACAGCGGCCGCCCGGGCGCGATCGAGGCGCCGGGCCAGATGCGCAGCCATTACGCGCCGGCCAAGCCGCTCCGCCTCAATGCCGTCGCGGCCGAGCCCGGCGAATGGCTGATCGGCTTCGGCGCGGTCGTCGGCGACGACACGCTCAGCGCCCGCGGCGACCTCAAGGAAGCGGCCGCTCGGCTGTTCCACGCGCTTCACCGCGCCGAGGCGAGCCGAAGCCGCGCCATCGCCGTCGCTCCGGTGCCGGCCGACGGCGTCGGCGCCGCGATCAACGACCGCCTCAGCCGGGCGGCCGCTCCGCGCTAGGCGACGCTGGCCTGGTTCTTGAGCCGTTCCGCAAAGCTCTTGCGGAACTTGCGCAGCTTGGGCGCGATCACCGCCATGCAATAGGGATTGCTGCTGCCCTGCCGCTCGAAATATTCCTGGTGATACTCCTCGGCCGGGTACCAGTCCGAAAGCGGCTCGATCGCGGTGACGACCGGGCTGTCCCAATCCGCCTGCGCCCGCTCGATCGCGGCGCGCGCGGCTGCTTCCTGATCGGGCGAGTGCGGGAAGATGGCCGATCGGTACTGGGTGCCGATGTCGTTGCCCTGGCGGTTGAGCTGGGTCGGGTCGTGCGTGGCGAAATAGATGTCGAGCAGGTCGTCATAGCCGATGACGTCCGGGTCGAAGGTCAGGCGCACCGCCTCGGCGTGGCCGGTGTCGCCGCCGCAGACCTGCTTGTAGCTGGGGTTGGCGACGGAGCCGCCGATATAGCCGCTCTCGACGTGCGACACGCCGATCACGTCGTTGAAGATCGCCTCGGTGCACCAGAAGCACCCGCCCGCCAGTGTCGCCTGCTGCTGCGCCATGTCTTGCCTCGCTTGTTGCTGTCGGCCCCCAGATAAGGTGCCGCGCCGGCGATTTTAAGCGCCCGCTATTCCGCCGCGGCCGCGGCTTCCGCGGCCTCGCTGCCCGGCACCTCGCTGAGCGGCACGGTGAATCGGAACACGGTGCCGCCGCCGTCGCGGTCCTCGGCCCAGATCTTGCCGCCATGCGCCTCGACGATCGTCCGGCTGATCGACAGGCCGATCCCCATCCCTTCCGCCTTGGTGCTTCTGAACGGCGAGAACAGAGCCTCGCGCACCTCGCTGGTGAGGCCGATGCCAGTGTCGGCGATGCTGATCTCGACCATCTCGCCCGCGACCGGCCGGGCCGAGATCACGACCTCGCGGGTCGGCTGATCGGTCATCGCCTGGACGGCATTGCGGACGAGGTTGATCAGCACCTGCTGGATCTGGATCCGATCGGCGTCGACCCAGTGCGCGGCCGGATCCAATTCGATCCGGTGGCTGACTCCCAGCAGGTGCGCGTCGACGAACGCCAGCACGCCGGCGTCGTGGATGAGCTGGGGCAGCTCTTCGGGCTTGATGCTGACGTTGCCGCGCGCGACCAGCTCGCGCAGCCCGCGCACGATCCGGCCGGCCCTGAGCGCGCCCGCTTCGGCCGCCTCGAGCGCCTCGCGGACGCGCGCGACGACGGGGTCGTCGATGTCCTGCAGCAGCCGCCGGCTGCCGTGCACGTAGCTCGCGACCGCGGTCAGCGGCTGGTTGATCTCGTGCGCCAGCGTCGATGCCATCGTGCCCATCGCGCTCAGCCGCGAGACGTGGATCAGCTCGGCCTGCATGCGCTGGAGCTGCGCTTCGGCGTGCCTGCGGTCGCTGACGTCCGACATCGCGCCCACCGCCCGAGTCCCCCGCCCGGCATTGTCGCGGATGATGAAGCCGCGGTCGTAGATGTCGACATAATGGTGGTCGGCGTCGAGGAAGCGATAGCTGTCTGACCAGTGGCTTTGCCCGCTTCGGACGGCGCGCTCCAGGCTGTCGGACACGCGCTGGCGGTCGTCCGGATGGATGCGCTCCTCCCACCAGGCGAGGTTGGTCGGCTCGCTGCCGCCGGCATAGCCGAAGAAGGAGGAAGCCGAATCGCTCCACTGGATCTCGTCGGTGACGAGGTTGAGGTCCCAGATGACGTCGTTGGTCGCGCGCGCGGCGAGCTGGTAGCGCTCCTCCGCCTCGCGCCGCGCCTGCTCGGCCCGCTTCTGCTCCCCGATGTCCTCGCTCGTCCCGTACCAGCGCACGATATTGCCCCGCGTATCGCGGCGGGCGGCGGCGCGGGCGCGGAAGTGCCGGTAGCTCCCGTCGCGTATCCTCAGCCTGAAGTCGGCGGAGAAGGGCAGGCCGGTGGCGACGCTCCTTCGCCAGGCCGCCAGCATCGGCCGGATGTCCTCGGCATGGACCGCCTTGCTGGGAGTCGTGTCTTCCGCAAGCCCCGTCAGCTCGTTGAAGCGGCGGCTCCTGCCGAGGAAGGTGCCGTCGGGCGACGCCGTCCAGACGATCTGCTGGCTGAGTTCCAGCGTATGGCGATGGAGCTCCTCGCTCTCGCGCAGCCGCTCCTCCGCCTCGCGGCGGGCGATCTCCGCCTGGCGCTGGTCCTCGATGTCCTCGGTATAGCCGTACCAGCCGACCGGCCGCCCCTGCCCGTCCAGCCGGGGCCCGGCGCGGGCGCGGAACAGCCGGTAGGACCCGTCGGCCACGCGCATCCGGAACTCCGCCACCCTCGGCCCTCGCGTCGGCGCCTCCGCCTCCCAGGCGCAGAGCACCGGCTTCAGGTCGTCGGGGTGGACCGCGGCCAGCCAGCCATCGTTGGGCGCGACATGCGTGCCGATCCCGGTGACGACGTTGAAACGCGGGCTGACGGAAAGGATCCTGTGTTCGGCATCGGCGGTCCACGCCATCTGCTGGCTGAGCTCCACGGTGTAACGGTAAAGCTCCTCGCTCTCGCGCAGCCGCTGCTCGGTCTCGAGCCGCTCCTCCGCTTCGCGCATCAGCTGTTCGTTGGCCGTTCGAAGCTCGGCCATGCGCTCCCTCACCCGAAGCTCGAGCGTGTCGGTCAGCTCGCGCAGATGGTCCTGTGCGTCGTGGCCCTCCATGAAGAAGGCGCGCGCATCGCGCTGGCGCTCTCGGGATCGAAGCGCGGAGCGGGCGGCGGTGAGGATCAAGGCGGGCTCGATCGGCCGCTCGATCAGCCGCAGCTGCCCCAGTTCGGCAAGATGGTCGGGATCGCGCGGGGCGCTCCGGTCGATCAGCATCAGAACCGGAAAATCGGTGAAAGGCGGCTGTTGGGCGATCACCCGCTTCAGCTCGGCCAGCCCCGCACCGGCAAGCTGTTCCTCGCCGACGAAAGCGGCGGTCCAGCGGCTGGCGGCGATTCCGCTCGCCAGTTCCGCCGGGCTTGCCCTCGACGCCGGCAGGCCGTTCGCCGCCAGCACCCGCTCGATGATCCCGGCATCGTCATCGGCGGCAAGGATGGCGAAGAGAATGTCCTGCATCGGCTCCTGCACCTTGGAGCGGGCGTCAGGAGGGATCAAGCGGCTCCACGCCCGCCTGGACCGCAAGCGTCAGCGCCTCGGCGAGGCTTCCGACCTGCAGGCGATCCATCATGTTGGCGCGGTGCATCTCGACGGTGCGAAGGCTGATGTCGAGCCGCCGCGCCAGCATCTTGTTGGGCAGGCCGGCCATCAGCCCCTGCAGCACGTCATGCTCGCGGGCGCTGAGCAGGGCGACCCGCTCGCGCGCCAGCCGCCTGCGCTCGGCCTTCTCGCCGCGGTCCTTGAGCAGCACGAAAGCGCGCTCCAGGCTGCCCAGCAGCACGTCCTCCTCGAACGGCTTCTCGATGAAGTCGACCGCGCCGAGCTTCATCGCGCGCACCGCGACCGAGACCTCGCCATGGCCGGTCATCACCACCACCGGCCATTCGATGCCACGCTCGGCGAGCGCGCCCATCACCTGGAATCCGTCGATCTCCGGCATCCGGATGTCGAGCAGCACGCAGCCGGGCTGGAGGTCGTCGAGGCTGTCGAGGAAGTCGGTGCCGCTGCCGAAAGGGCGCGACTGGAGCTTGACGGCGTTGAGCATGAAACTGACCGAGCAGCGGACGTCGCGATCGTCGTCCACTACATGAACATATCGGGGAGACAGGGGGATTTCCTTCGACGTGTCGCCAGCTGAGCCGGCTTGATAATGCGGTTGCGGGACCGTGAGGTCAACCGGCGAACTAATCTCGATCAGTGTCCCTCTCCCGTCCAGGGTGCAGCGGCGGGAGTGGGGTTCCCGCCGCCGCCGTCGCATCGGGACCAGGTCGATGCGAGCCTTCTCTAAGCTCACAATGGTTAACGGCGCCAGTGGGGCCGATACGGTAGAAACCGCAAGTCAGTCCGGCGCGCCTTCCGGCATGCGCTGCCGGACTTCGCCGAGCCCGGCCCACGGGTCCTTCGCCGCGCGCACCCGTTCCGACGCGCTCTTGACCGTGAAGGCGCCGGGATCGAGCGGCCGGTCCAGCTCTTCCCAGAACAGCGGCATCGCCACCGGCGCGCCCGGCCGCGAGCGGGTCGAGTAAGGTCCGACCGCGGTCGAGGTCGGGTCGTTGCGCAGATAGTCGATGAAGATCCGTCCCGCCCGCTCCGCCTTGGATATGCGGGTCAGGTAGCGCCCAGGCGCGTCGGCCGCCATCGCTTCGGAGAAGCGCTTGGCGAAGGCCTTGGCCTCGCGCCAGCCGGTCACCGGCTCCACCGGCACGACGACGTGGAGCCCCTTGCCGCCGGTCGTCTTGACGAAGCTATCGAGCCCGAGCGCCAGAAGCCGCTCCCGCACCTCCTTGGCCGCGGCGACGACGTCCGCGAAACCGAGCCCCTCGTCCGGATCGAGGTCGAAGATGATCCGGTCGGGCCTGTCGGGGAGCGCTACCGTCACTCCCCAGGGATGGATCTCGAGCGTGCCCATCTGCACCATCGCGATCAGCCCCGCCACGTCCTCGATGTAGAGGTACGGATCGTCGAAGCCGGGCACCTTCACCGGCCGCAGCTGCTCGAGCACGCCCGAGCCGGCGTGGCGCTGGTAGAAGCATTTCTTCTGCCGCCCGGTCGGGCAGCGCACCATCGTCACCGGCCGCTCGGCGACATGCGGCAGCATCCGTTCCGCGACCGCGACATAATAGTCCGCAAGCTCGCCCTTGGTGATCCCCTGCTCGGGATAGAGCACCTTGTCGGGGCTGCTCAGCCGCACCCCTTCGACGATCCGCTCGTCGCTCATGCCGCGCCTTCCAGGCCGGCGGCGAGCTCGGCCGGCCGGGTCTCGTGCTCGAGCTGGTCCATCCGGCACTGCTCGGGCGCCTTGTCGGGCCGCCAGCGAAGGAACTTGGTGCCGTGGCGGAAGCGGTTGCCGGTGACGTGGTCGTAGCGCACTTCGACGACCAGCTCGGGCCGAAGCGGCTGCCAGTCGCCCGATCGCTCGGTGCTCCAGCGGCTCGGGCCGCCCGGCGCGTTGCCCGTGAAGCCGGGCGGCTCGACCAGCGCCTCGAGCCGCCGGGTCAGCGCCGCTTTCTCCTCGGCCGGGATCGCCGAGGTGAAGCCGACATGATCGAGCCTGCCCGCCTCGTTGTAGAGGCCGAGCAGCAGCGATCCGACCTCCCTTCCCCTGGCGGCGTAGCGGAAGCCGCCGACGACGCAGTCGGCGGTGCGCCGCTGCTTGATCTTGAGCATCGCCCGCTCGCCCGCCTCGTAGCTCCCGTCCCGGCGCTTGGCGACGACCCCGTCGAGCGCGCCGCCGGCGCTGTCGAGCCAGCCCTGCGCGGTCTCCCGGTCCTCGGTGTGGGGCGAAAGCTGGAGCGAGTCGGCGGCCGCGCCGGCATGGAAGCGTTCGAGCGCCCGGCGCCGCTGCGACAGCGGCCGGTCGAGCAGCGCATCGCCTTCGCTTTCCAGGCAGTCGAACAGCATCAGCTGCGCCGGCGTCTGCGCCGCGAGCTTTCGGATCCGGCTTTCGGCCGGGTGAAGCCGCATCTGCAGCGCCTCGAACGAGAGGATGTCGCCAACCGGGATGATCAGCTCGCCGTCGATCACGAAACGGTCTGCCTCGATCCGCTGAAGCAGGGCCACGACCTCGGGGAAATAGCGGCCGAGCGGCTTGCCCGATTTGGACTGCAGCTCGACGTCGCCGCCGTCGCGGAAGACCAGGCAGCGGAATCCGTCCCACTTGGGCTCGTACTGCCAGCCGCGTTCTTCCGGCAGCGCCTCGACCAGCTTCGCCTCCATCGGCGGCAGGCCCGGCTTCACCCTCAATCGTCCGAACGCGGCCACGTTTTCTCCGTCTGTCCCACCCGGAGACGCCTCGCGGCGGGCGTGGTTCCGAACGGCTCGTTTCGGCGTTTATGACGAACGGTCCGGCTCCAACCGTACCGTCTGTTAACCAGCGTTGCCGATGATGCGGCAAGTCGGCCCAGAACTGCGGCGAGACCGCGAGTCGTGGTCTCGTGTTCATTGAGACGTCAGCCGCTGAGGGCTAGAAGTGAAGCGGGATTTGGAGGGTTGAACTTGCTTTCGAGACGGACTGTTCTTGGCGCCGGAGCCGCCGCGGGGCTGCTGGCGATGCCGCGCCTCACGGCCGCCGCGACGGTGGTGCCCTACCAGGTGCAGATCGACCCGCGGCTCAAGGCCAAGGCGCTGCTCGCGCTCGCCGCCAAGCGCTCGAGCGTTCCGAACGCCGACGTGATCGGCATCGCCGACTTCAACCGGCCCTCGCGCGAGCCGCGCTTCTTCGTCCTCGACCTCAGGAGCGGCATGATCACGAGCCACTTCGTCGCCCACGGCCGCGGCTCCGATCCGCAGCATAGCGGCTGGCTCAACTATTTCTCGAACGCCTACGGCTCGGAAGCGACGTCCGAAGGCGCCTACCTCACCGGCGACACCTATTTCGGCAAGTACGGCCACTCGCTGCGCCTGACCGGGCTCGATCACACCAACAGCAACGCCGAATCGCGCGCCATCGTCGTCCACAGCGCCTGGTATGCCGAGCCGAACGTCGCCGAGGCGCACGGCAAGCTCGGCCGCAGCGAAGGCTGCTTCGCCACCCCGGGCATCAGCCACGCCGAGATCATGACCCGGCTCGGCTCCGGCCGGATGATCTACGCCGGCAAGGTGTGAGCGCCTCCTCCCCGCACGGGGAGGATCAATTTCCCGTCGATGCCAGCGCGGTCTTGCCGTCGCCTTCGTTCAGCGCGGTCGCGACCGTCGCATCGCGGCCGTAAATGTCGTTGTACGCGATGATCCCGCCATTGTCCTTCGACGCCGCCGCGGTGAAGTAGGTGATGTAGACCGGGGTCGGGATCACCGCGTCGGCCTTCACCGTCTTGCCCTCGGCGATCGTCTGCCGGATCCTGGCATGGTCCCATTCCGGGTTGCCGAGCAGGATCTGCGCGAAATCGAGCGCGTTCTCGGTGCGGATGCAGCCGTGGCTGAACGCCCGCGCCGGCTTCTTGAACAGCGCCTTGGCGGGCGTGTCGTGAAGGTAGATGGCGTAGCTGTTGGGCATCACCACCTTCATCCGCCCGAGCGCGTTGGAAGCGCCCGGCGGCTGGCGGTAGCGGACCCCGCCCTGCTCGGTCTTGACCGCCTTGTAGCCGCGCTTGCCGCGCACTTCGGGGGTGATGCTCGCCGGCACTTCCCACCACGGGTTGAAGATGACTCCGGTGGCCAGCGCGGCGAGCTGCGGGGTCGCCGTCTTGGGCGCCCCGACTACGGCGCGGTGGCGGGTCACCACCTGCCCGTCCTCCACCAGCGCGACCGTATAGGCGGGCACGTTGACGATCACGTAGCGCTGGCCCAGGTCGCGCGGCAGCCAGCGCCAGCGTTCCAGATTGACCCGCGCCTTGTCGCGCACCGCCGGGTCCGTGGTCGTGGCGAGCACGCCCTTCAGCTCGGCATATTGCGGATGGGTCGGAAGCAGCGACGACAGCATGTCGCGCACGCTGTCGTTCCGGATCGCGCGCTGCATCATCGAATATTGCTCGGTGCTGTCGAGCTCGCTGTCGGGAAGGTGCCAGGCGACGCGGCCCTCCTCGCTGACATGGCCGAGCGCGAGGTCGGCCGAAAGCCGCAGGAACGAATTGGTGGCCGCGGTGCTGAGCGCGGCGGGATCGCGGCCGTCGAGGGCGGCGCGCAGTATCTCGGGCTGGTAGTCGACCGGATCGAGCCCTTCCTCGCCGACCTGGCGGATATATTCCAGCAGCTCCGCGGCGGCGCGCGGCGTCCATTGCGGAGTCAGCGCCGGGTCCTGGATCGAGCGGTGGACCTTCTCGCGCTCGTCGACCGCGGCCGCCGGAACCTCGCCGGCCGCGACCTGCTCGGCGGTGGCCTGCTCGCCGGTCTGCAGCTGGGCGAAGGCGGGGGCGGCGGCGGCTGCCAGAAGCAGCGGCAGCAGGGCTAGGCGGGGTTTGCTCGGCATGGTCATCCTCTAGCGCAACATCCTGCGCCGAGCCAGCTTTCGCCAGCCTGACTGGGCGGCAGAATGCCTTTTCCGCGCGGCCGGTTCCCAACGGCAACAGGTTGAGGCCAAAGGGATTCGGCTCGTCGCTCAGCGGACTCGCTCCGCCGCCGCGCGGGGCCGGGAGGAGCGCCGGCCGGAGCCCCTGCCTCGGCGGCTCGACCAGCTCGAATTTTTCCGCCGGAGCGCATTCATCGGCAGGCGAAAGCAGTGTAAACTCAGCCTTATAAACAAAGGCGACTCGCACCTGGTGCCCACCCCGTCGCGATCGCCCTGGCCCGGTCGGGGGAGGCCGGGCCTTCTTTCATGCGGCGGCCGCGATCACCGTCGATCGCGGCCGCTCCTCCCCCGCCGCAAGCGCTGCGATCGCCGCCGCGATCTTCGCCCCGCCCTGCACCGACGGCTCGATCGGATTGGCATAGTCCCCCTCCTCGCTGCAGATCAGGCGCAGGTCGATCAGCGGCAGCGAGCGCGCGAAGGCGGCGCGGGTGATGACGTCGTTGAACAGCGCCAGCGCCGCCTTGATCACCGGCTGGTTGGGCGCCGAGGGCGGCGTGTCGTAGATCGTGCACAGCGCCGTCGGCAGCCCGGCCGCGAGCACCGCCGCCAGCATCGCCTCATAGTCGGCGGCGAAGCGCGCCTGCGCCTCGGCAAGCAGCAGCACCGCCTCCGCCACGATCCGCACCGGCGCGTGGAGGATGTGGGAATTCCCAAGCGCATCGTTGCCGCCGACGCTGACGACGAGCTGGCTGGAATCCGCCGGGAGCTGCCGCAACTGCCCCGCCACGCTGTGCGTCACCGCCCCGTCGACGGCGCGCAGGCTCGCCGACCAGCCGGCGGGGAGTTCGCGCCGGAGCTGCGCCACCACGTCCGGCCCGCCCGACACGTAGCGTGCGTTGTCGAAGATCGAATCGCCGACCAGGATGACATGGCCCATGGCGGCCCCAACGAACGCGCGCGCAAACGGGTTCGCTTGCAACCGCGCCGGGCCGCCGCCAAAGACGCACGATGCGCCGCAAAGCCCGCCAGGCCACCAGGCCCGAGAACCGCCCCCGCTTGTGGGGGCGCCACGCCGTCGCGGCCGCGCTCGCCAACCCGCAACGCACCATCATCCGGATCTCGGTGACGCGCGAGGCCGCGGCGGGCTTCGACCTGCCCGGCGACGTTCCGGTCACCTTCGCCGACGCCGCCGACCTCGGCCGGCTGGTGCCGCGCGACGCGCCCCACCAGGGCATCGTCGCCGAGGTCGAGAAGCTGCCCGAAATCTGGCTCGCCGACATCCTCCAGGAGTCGCTCCAGGATTCCGCCGGGCGCCGTCCGCTGCTGGTCCTCGACCAGGTCACCGATCCGCACAATGTCGGCGCGATCCTGCGCTCGGCGGCGGCCTTCGACGCGCTCGCCATCGTCACCCAGGACCGTCACTCGCCGCCCGAATCGGGCGCGCTCGCCAAGGCCGCCAGCGGCGCGCTCGAGACAATGCCGTGGGTGCGCGTCGTCAATCTCGCCCGAGCGCTCGACGAGATCGCCGAGGCCGGCTTCTGGCGCATCGGCCTTGCCGGCGAGGCCGACACCCTGCTCGCCGACGCGCTCGGCCCGGCCAGGATCGCGCTGGTGCTCGGCGCCGAGGGCGAAGGCATGCGCCACAACACCGCGCAGCATTGCGACGCCCTCGCCCGGCTGCCGATCGGCGAGCGGATCGAGAGCCTCAACGTCTCGAACGCGGCCGCGGTGGCGCTCTACGCCGCGGCGACCGCCGGCTGATCGTCAGTCCTCGGGAGCGATCCGGACCCGAAGCCCGTCGAGCGCGTCGCCGAACGTGAGCTGGCACGACAGCCGGCTCGTCGCGACGCGGTGATCCGAGCTGTCGAGCAGATCGCCCTCGTCCGCGCCCATCGCCGGCAGCGCGCCGGTCCATTCCTCGTCGACATGGACGTGGCAGGTGGCGCACGAGCAGCAGCCGCCGCACAGCGCGAGCAGCTCGTCGAAGCCGTGCTCGCGGATCACCTCCATCACGCTCAGCCCCGCTTCGCCCTCCACCACTCGTTCGGTTCCATCGCGGGTGACGACCGTCAGCTGGGGCATGGCAATCCTTGCAGAGCGAAAACGAAGGTGCGGGAGCGGCGTGCTATGCTAGGCGGCCGGAGCGAAATCAAGCGAGGGAGCCAAAGCGTGGGAATTGCGGTCGAGGCGCTGCACGCGTCGCTCGACGAGCTGGCGCGGCGCGAGCCCCGGTTCGCGGCGGCGCTCGCCCATGCCGGCTATCCCGAGCCGCGGCAGAGCGAGCGAGGCTACGTCACCTTGCTTCGAACGATCGTCGGCCAGCAGGTCAGCATCAAGGCGGCGGCGTCGATGTGGACCAAGCTCCAGGCGGCGGTCGGGGGCGTCCCCGATCCGGCGGCGATCCTGGCGGCGAGCGACGAGGCCTTGCGCGGCGCCGGCCTGTCGCGCCAGAAATCGGCCTATGCCCGAAGCCTCGCCGAAGAGGTGCTGTCGGGCCGGCTCGACCTCGACAATCTAGCTGAAGGTGACGAAGCCGCGATCGCCCAGCTCGTCCGGGTCAAGGGCATCGGCCGCTGGTCGGCCGAGATCTACCTCCTTTTTGCGGAGGGCCGCCCCGATGTCTGGCCCGCGGGCGACCTTGCGGTGCAGATCGCCCTTGGCCGGATGCTGGGCCTCCCCGAAAAGCCCCGCGAGCAGACGGTTCGCGAACTTTCTGAACCGTGGCGGCCCCACCGGGGCGCCCTCGCGATCTTCACCTGGCATCATTACAAGACTCCTGATCCCATCGCCGTCGCTCCCCGGAACTGACGGGAACCACCGGTCCGCTTCCGCATAAGCGACGGAAGAACTGGGACAACGACTCGCCTCGGGGTCGCTTATAGCAGCACGCGAGCCCGGCGTCTCTGCCGCGCCCTTCAACGCCATCGCGCAGGGCGCCTCGGCGCGGGGTTTCGAAATTTTGCTGCCGGCCTGATTTGGATCAATAAAGATCTTGAATACATTGGATAAGCATCGCTGCCGACGGATGGGAGGAATTGCCGGCACCCCTATGAATCTAAGAGCAGAAGCCTGCGAGTCCGCCCTCGCCCCTCTCGTCCGCAAGCTGGAGCGCCTGTCGCCTATCAGCGACTCGGATCGCGAGGCCCTGCTCTCCCTCCCGCACAAGGTCCGCAAGCTCGGCGCCGGCGTCTATCTGGTGCGCGACGGCGACGCGCCCGAGCACGTCACCGTGCTGCTCGCCGGCTTCGCCTATCGCCACAAGGTGACTGGCGACGGCGCTCGGCAGATCGTCTCGATCCACATGCGCGGCGATTTCGTCGATCTTCAGAACGGCCTGCTCACTTGCGCCGACCACAATGTCCAGACGCTGACCGATACCGAGGTCGCTCTTGTCCCGACCGAAGCGGTGCGCAACCTCGCGCTGCAGCGCCCGGGGATCGCCCGGGCGATGTGGATCGACACGCTGATCGACGCCTCGATCTTCCGCGAATGGGTGGTCAATGTCGGCCGCCGCGATTCGATCACCCGGATTGCCCATCTGCTGTGCGAATTCTCGCTGCGCCTGAGATCGGCCGGGCTCGCCAACGGCCACCGCTACCATTTGCCGATGACCCAGGAGCAGCTCGCCGACGCGACCGGCCTCACCTCGGTCCACGTCAACCGGGTGCTGAAGCGGCTCGGCGAGCAGGGCCTGATCAGCCGAAACGGGCGCTCGCTCACCATCGAGGATTGGGAGCGGATGTCCCGCACCGCCGACTTCAACGACCGCTACCTGCACCACTACGCCGCCTGAGGCGGCGGCGCGGGCCCGAGCGGCTTTCCATCCTCGCGCAGCCAGCGCTCCAGGGCCGCCGCGACATGCGCCCTTTCCGCTTCGTTCAGCTCGCGTCCGGCCGGAATTGCGTGCCACTTGGCAAGGCACGAGCGGCAGCAGGTGGCGGTGGCGTGCTGGGCGATGAACACCGGGTGCCCCCGCATCGGCGTCTGCCTGCCGTCGTTGGCGGGCTCGGCCGGCGCCAGCCGGCGGTCGATGAAGTCGCGGGCGTGGTCGAGGACCGTCGGCAGCCCCTTGTCCGCCAGATAGGCGCGCTCCTTCTCGCCCAGCCGGAAACGGCGGCGGAAGGGCGAACCGGCGAGCCGCTCGAAGACCGCGTCCAGCGGCCTCATCGCGCGGGCCGCGCGCTGCGGCGGTCGGCGGTGGCGATCCGAAGCAGCGTGTTCTCCCCCTCGCCCATGCAGCGCCACAGCGTTTCCTTCATGCCCGCGACGTTCTTGGTGCCGGCGATGAAGGCGGAGTGCCAGCCGCGGTCGAAGAAGCGGCTGGCGACGGCGGCGTCGCTGATCGCCAAGTCCATGATGACGTTGGGATAGTCGCTGTCGAAGCCGCGGGCGGCGAACGGCGCGCGGGCGGTCGCCCAGTCGGCGGCCGCCGGGGGCGGTTGCTGCGCGCGGGCCCGCTGTGTCGCCACCTCTCCTCCCCCACCCGCTATAGCATCCGCCGAAGCGCTCCAGAAGCACGGCGCGGATCGTCCGGGATCGGACACTGCCGTACGGATGCGGACGCCGCGCGCACGTGCGATGACCGCCGTCCCGCGCCGCGGCGGATGGCACGGCTCTTGCTGCAATTGCGGAAGAACAGTCGGGGAGATCGATCATGAAGCGTGCCGCCCTCACCCTCAGCGCAGCGGTTCCGCTGCTGATCGCCGCCGCCGCGCCGCAGCCTGCCGCCGCGCAGACGATCGTGCCGCTGCCGAGCTTCGCCGCGGTCGAGCTCAATGGCGGCGGCAAGGTGCGGCTGCGCCACGGGCCGGTGCAGCGGGTCACCATCCTCAGGGGCGATCCTCGCGTCAGCCGGATCGAGGTCGAGCGGCAGGACCGCGGCCGGAACGGCACGCTGGTGATCGACGCCTGCCGCCGCTCGTGCCGCAACTACAGCCTCGAGGTCGAGATCGTCACCCCCGGCATCGCCGCCATCGCGGTCAGGGGCGGCGGGCGGATCGACGCGCTGGGCGCCTTCCCGGCCCGCGGCGAGCTCGGAGTCGCGGTCGGGGGCGGCGGCGTTATCGACGCGCGCGCGCTGCCCGCGCGCAACGTCGGCGCGGCCGTGAACGGCGGCGGCCGGATCCTGACCCGCGCCAGCGCCTCGCTCGGCGCGGCGATCTCGGGCGGCGGCCAGATCGTCTATTGGGGCAACCCCGCCATCAGCACCGCCATCAACGGCGGCGGCGTGGTCACTCGGGGGAAATGAAAGCCGCTCCCCGGCGTGGGCCGGGGAGCAGCCGTTCAGCGCGCGTCGACCAGGACGATCTCGGTGTCGTCGAGCGCCTTGATCGCCACCTTGTCCTCGCCGGTGACGGCGACTCCGTCGCGCGGCTCGGCGCGCACGCCGTTGACCTCGATCGCGCCGCCGACCGCGACCAGATAGACGTGGCGCGCCGGGTCGAGGCCCAGCTCGGCCGTCTCGCCCGCCTTCAGCGTCGCGCCGAGCACGCGCGCGGCGGCGTTGATCCTCAGCGCCTCCGAATCCTGCTCGAAGCCGCTGGCGAGCGTGACGAAGCTGCCGTCGCGCTCGTGTTTGGGGAAGGGCTTGGCGCCCCAGCTCGGCTGCGCGCCCTTGCGGTCGGTCTGCACCCAGATCTGGAACAGGGTCGTGGTCTCGTCCTCGAGATTGTATTCGGCGTGGCGGACGCCCGTGCCGGCGCTCATCACCTGCACGTCGCCGGCGCCGGTGCGGCCCTCGTTGCCCATCGAATCCTTGTGGGTGATCGCACCCTCGCGGACATAGGTGATGATCTCCATGTCGTTGTGCGGGTGCGGCGGGAAGCCGGATTTGGCCGCGATCTCGTCGTCGTTCCACACGCGGATCGCGCCCCAGCCCATGCGGGCGGGCTCGTGATAATTGGCGAACGAGAAATGATGCCGCGCATTCAGCCAGCCGTGGTCGGCGTGGCCAAGGGTGCGGAAGGGGCGGATGTCGATCATCGTAAACTCCTCTGCCGCCCAGTTAGGACGGCATTTCGATCAGTTGAAGGGATGACCCGCCCGCCTCCGGACTGGAGGCGCTGTCCGGCGAGCGGACGGGTCGCGCGCCTGGCTCAGGCGGCCAGCGCGAACTCGGTCTCGGCGAGCGTGTCGAGCCGCTCGACCGCTTCCGCGATCGCGGCGCTCGCCGCCTCCGGCCCGAAGGCCAGCTTCTCGGCGCGAACGAAAGTCACGTCGGTCACGCCCATGAAGCCGAGCAGGGTGCGGATGTGCGGCTCCTGATGGTCCATCGCCGCGGCGGGGCCGTCGCTGTAGAAGCCGGCCCGGCTCTCGACGACGATCGCCTTCTTGTCCTTCACCAGCCCTTCGGGGCCTTCGGCGGTGTAGCGGAAGGTCACGCCGGCGCGCAGGATATGGTCGAACCACGTCTTGAGCGTCGAGGACATTCCGAAATTGTACATCGGCGCGCCGAGCACGATCACGTCCGCGTCCTTGACCTCGGCGACCAGCGCGTCGGACAGCGCCAGCGCATCGCTCGCGACCTGGCTATCGGCGGGGGCGCCGCGGATCGCGCCGACGGTCTCGGCGGTAAGGTGCGGGATCGGGTTGGCGCCGATGTCGCGGCGGACGATGCTCACCGTGGGGTCGCGGCGGGTCAGCCGCTCGGCCAGCTCGGCGGTCAGCTTGCGCGATACGGAAGCGTCGCCGGTGGCGGCGCTGTCGATGATGAGAACCTTGGTCATTCTTTCCTCCATGAACTTGTTGAAGCGGAGATAAACCTGTAGGAGCGTTGCGGGTAGACGCGCGCTGCGCATTATGGTGTTGCAGGATATGGAACGCTCTTCGGTCGACATGATGGACGTGCTGGGCTTCGTCCGGGTGGTGGAAGCGGGCGCCTTCGCGCGCGCCGCCGAGCGCATGGGGCTGTCCAAATCGATCCTCAGCCGCCGCGTCGCTCGGCTCGAGGAGACGCTCGGCGCCAAGCTCCTCACCCGCACCGCCCAGGGCGCCCAGCCGACCGACATCGGCCAGGCCTATTTCGAGCGCGCTTCCAACATCCTGGCCGATCTAGACGCCGCCCGGGAGGTGGTCGCCGAAGCGGTCACCCAGGTGGCGGGGCCGATCCGGATGAGCGCTCCGCTCTCGTTCGGCACCCAGTATCTGGGGCCCGCGCTGGCCGATTTCGCCAGGCTCCACCCGCGCGTCGAGCTCGACGTCTCGCTCGACGACCGAACCGTCGATCTGGTCGGCGGCGGCTACGACCTGGCGGTGCGCATCGGCACCCTCAAGGATTCGGCGCTGCTCGCCCGCCGGATCGCGCCGGTCCGAACGGCGGTGCTCGCCAGCCCCGCCTATCTCGACGAGCGCGGCCGCCCGAAGCAGCCGCGCGACCTCAACGGCCACGATCTGCTCGTCTACGCCAATGTCGGCCGCGGCAACCAGTGGCGCTTCAAGGTCGACGGCCGGTGGGAGGCGGTCCACGGCCGCACCCGCTTCCGCGCCGACAATGGCGAGCTGCTTCGCGAGGCGGCCTGCGCGGGCCTCGGCGTGGTCCTGCTCCCCACCTTCATCGCCTCGGCGGCGATCGCCTCGGGCAAGCTCGAGCCGCTGCTTGGCGATTATCCGCTCGACGATGCCGGGCTTCACGTCGTCATGCCGCCCGGCCGCGCCACCACCGCCCGGGTCCGCGCCCTCGTTGATTTCCTCGCCGCCCGCTTCGGCCCGGAGCCCGAATGGGACCCGTGCTGGCCGGCCCCCGGCCGCGCGCCCTAGAGCCTCCGCACCCGCGGCTCGGCGCGCGGACGAAGCAGCTCGGTCAGCGCCCACACCATCGCGTCCGCCCTGTCCGGGCTCCTTCCCGGCCCCTGATATCCGCCGCCCTGGGTGAGCCCCGCCAGCTCGTCCTCCAGCTCCGGAAAGCGCCCGGCAAGCTTGGCCTTGCCCTGCTCGAAGCGCGCCTGCACCGGCTCCGCCCGCGCGACCTTGCCCCGGCTCGCGCTGACCAGCCGCACCGGCAGCGTCCCTTCCACGCTGCGCAGCACGCTCTCGACCATGTCGCCGCCCTGGTTCTTCTCGGCGATCACCCGGTCCGCGCCCCAGGCCTCGGCGGCCCGCGCCACCGCCCGCGCCCACCCTTCCGGCCGAAGCCCCGCCACCGAGCAGTCCGCCAGCACATAGGCGACATCGTCGCTGCCCAGCGCGCACACCACGATTATTTTCTCGAGGGCGAACATGTCACCTCCGAGCACTTCCGATTTGAGGCAAAACTGGCAGACTTGGATGATCGACTTCTGCACGTCGGGAGTGCCATCAGCGATCCAGTCCCAGCGCCAAAAATGCGTGGAAGCCAGCGTCGCTCCCCTCGTGTAGCGCCGGGCCGCCCGAGGCGAGCAGCCGCAGCGGGCCGGGTAGATCATAAATCGCGCCCACACCGAGGCTGGTGGTGCCGTGCCCGCCGACCTCATCGGGCCCATTGCGGTCGGCCTCGATGCCCACCGTCACGCGCTTGCCGAATTGGCGCGCAATCGCTGCTCCTCCAGTCCAGTAATGCTTGTTGCCCGAACCGGAATTGATGGCATAGCCGCCGCCTCCGAAAACCGACCAGGAGCCAAAGTCCTTCTGCGCCCAAATCGGAAGCAGGGCGGTGACGTTCCCCGCGCTCATCCGATTGGAACCTGTCGGCAGCGAGATGCCCGGAAAGGCGGCCACCTGAACGCCGCGTGCCTCGTCATGATAGAAGCGGTATTTGACCGACGCCTCGAGATCGCCCGCGCCCCAGCGCGTGCGCCCCGCGCTATGAGCAAACCCGACCGGGAGACCGAGTGTGACCTGCACGTTCTTCAGCAAGCCGTAGTTGATCTCGGCCCCCACCGAGCCCGCGTGGTTGCTACCCGTCCCCTCTGCTTCGAACAGCGGCGCGTAGATTTCCCAGTGCCCGGTTTCGGTGGGCTCGGGATCGTCGGTCAGGAACGGCGGACCGGCGAAAGCTGCCTCGGAGAGCAGCAGAGCCGCGGCCGCCGAGAAAAACCGCAATCTCACGTGATGGCTCCTGCATGGCCCGGGTGCCGCCCGGCCCGTTGCGGCAGGACCACGATCAGCAGCACGATCGCGGCGCCGAGCACTGCGGTTGCGATCGGACGGCTGAGGTCGAGCCCGCCCTTGTCGAGCGGCTTGTCGAGAAAATCCCCGACCGTCGCGCCCAGGGGGCGGGTTAGAATGAACGCTGCCCAGAACAGCACAACGTGGCTGATCGATGTCCAGAAGTAGAGCGCCGCTACTATGAGCAGGGCCCCGCCGAACACCGCCGCACCGCCTGCATATCCCAGGCCCGCATCGGCGAACCAGTCCCCCAGCGCGGTACCGAGCGTCTGCGAAATGGTGATGGTGATCCAGTAGAAGGTCTCTTCGCGCGGCGAGACGATCGCGTTGACTGAAATCGATCCGGTTGCGCGGTGCCAAGCGAACAACGAGCCGAGGACGCAAGCGAGCAGCAGGATCGAACCACCGGGGTAGCCGATGCCCAGCGACCGCGTGCAGAAGTCCGCCAGGGTCGTGCCCGCCGTGGTAGAGGCGATGATTGTTGCCCAGTAGAGCCAGGGGTTGAAGCGCCTCGTCCTGATCTGCGCCCAGGCGAGGACAAGCAGCAACGCACCGAAGATTGCCGTCCCGGCGAGGTAGCCGTTGACCCCGGCCTGTCCGGCATTCGCCGTCGTCTCGCCGAGCCAGCTCATCGACACGCTGTCGCCCCCGGTCTCGCCGAGCGTCGTGGCAAGTATCTTGATGATCCAGAATCCTAACGTGACGGCGGGCACTTTGCTCGCCTGCATCAGATCTCCGCGCGTCATACCGGCTCCCTCGCTGCCAAGGGCATTGCAGCTAGAAGGAGGGGCGCTCTTCGACCATAAGCAGCTGCGTAATGGACACCCGGTCAGCATCCGCTGAGGCTCGGGCAGGGCCGCAGAAGCGACTCCGTTTCGCGATTGCGGCGACGGTGCTGCAGGCATTGGCCGCCGTCTTCTTCGTTGCCGATTCACTGGTAGATGCCCAGTTTTTTCCCGGTCACGAGCCGCCTGCGCTGTCGTGGATGGAAGTCGCAATTGCGCTTGCGCTGCTCGCGGGCACCGCGCTTGGTGCACTGCTGACACGGCGATTGGTCCTCGAGGCGCGCGAACGCGAACGCGTGATCGCTGTCGCGCGCGGCGCGCTGGCCGAAGTGATCGCCGAGCGGTTCAGTTCGTGGAGACTGTCGCGGGCGGAAACCGACGTCGCGCTGTTCGCCTTGAAAGGGTGCACGATCGCGGAAATCGCGGGTTTGCGCGGTTCAGCGGAGGGCACGGTGCGTGCGCAGCTAAGTCAGGTTTACGCGAAGGCGGGCGTCTCGAGCCAGGCATTGCTGATGGCCCTGTTCCTCGAAGAACTGTTGTGAGTGGGAAGAAGGCTAGCCTTCCGACGGGCACTACCTCGGCAAGCTGCCAGGTAGTTTTCCACGAGCGCGGACACCGGCGCGAATTATATGCCAGGTTGCAGCTGCTACAGCTGCGAGCGCGGAGACGGCTCAGCGAGGTGGCGACGGCGTGGCCTGGTAGCCTACAAACATTGGATGAGGATGCCGGAGACGACAATCCCCAAGCTCTGCTTCCACCCATAGCGGACATCCTGTGGATACGGAAAAGCAGTGTCCGGGCGAGCACAGCGAACGTAAATCCCACGTCGGGAGGAACGCAGAGAAGCGGCTGGAGTTGGCGCGCCATGGACGATGATCCACTCAAGCGTATGCAGCAGCGGATCGATCGATGTCGCCGTCTGGCCAAATATGTGAATGATCCCCGCACTACTGAGGCCCTTTTGCAGATGGCTGAGGAGGGCGAAAAAGATTTGGTGCGCTTGAGGGCAGAACGAGCAGAGCGGGCCTAAATCCTGCCACCGAGCGGCTGATCAACCACCACTTTCCACTATACTTGATTGGCAGGTGACATTTCTCAGGCGTGGGTTGCCAAGATCGCCAATTGGGCGGGACGGACCGGGCACGTTTGATGGTCGTTCAGGTTCCGAAGCGGACTAAGATGAGGGAGCTGGCATGTTCGACTGGATTACAAGCTTCATCGACCGGGCAAGCTACCTGGGCATTGCGCTGCTGATGTTTCTGGAGAATCTGTTTCCACCGATCCCTTCGGAGGTGATCATGCCCGCGGCAGGTTACGACGCTTCGGCTGGACGCCTTAGTCTGCCCCTGGTGATCATCGCCGGGTCGCTGGGATCGTTGTGCGGAAACATGTTCTGGTATGGCGTGGGCCGATGGGTCGGCGGCGAACGGCTGAAACGCTGGGCGGGCCGGCACGGGCGTTGGCTCACCATCGCACCGTCTGACGTGGATCGTATCGACGACTGGTTCAAACGACATTGTGGCAAGGCCGTGCTCATCGGCCAGGTCATTCCGTCGGTGCGCACCCTCATTTCTGTGCCAGCCGGGATGTTCCGCATGGCGCCGGCTCGGTTCCTGCTGTTCGCCGCCATCGGCACCCTCGTATGGACGAGCGCCCTCGCCTTTGCGGGCTATGGTCTTGGCGCCAATTTCAAGGAGGTCGGCACCTACATGAACCCGATTACCAATGGCGTTCTGGTGCTGATCGTCCTCGTCTACTTCTATCGTGTGATCACCTGGAAAGGCGGTCCGCGCGAACAAGGCGGGAGTCGCTAGCGTGCGGACGCTGTTCGCGTCGTGGCAGGGCTGGGCCTTGCTCTCCGCCATATTCGCCGCCTTGACCGCGATCTTCGCCAAGGTCGGCGTGCAGACTATCGACTCCGATTTTGCGACCTTTGTTCGGACCATCATCATCCTCGCCGCCCTGAGCCTGTTCCTTATGGTTACGGGCCGGCTCGAACCTCAGCCGCTGACCGGAAAGGCTCTCGCCTTCCTTGTTCTGTCCGGCCTCGCGACCGGCGCTTCATGGCTCTGCTATTTTCGTGCGCTCAGTCTCGGCCAAGCCGCCGAGGTGGCTCCGGTCGAGAAGCTAAGCGTCGTCCTCGTCGCGGTCTTCGGCGTCGTCTTCCTGAGTGAGCAGCTGTCGCTGCGGGCGTGGCTCGGCGTCGGCTTGATAACGTCCGGCGTCGTGCTCATCGCGATCAAACCAGCCTAAGCAGCACCACATCATGCCGCTCCCATTCGACCGCTTGTTCAAACAGCACCGTATCGACAGCCGCATCCTGGCGGTGTTCCTGCTGCTCGCGGCCGCGTCCTTCGCCTTCGTCAAACTCGCATCCGAGGTCATGGAGGGGGACACGCTCGCCTTCGATCGATGGCTTCTCCAGGGGCTTCGCAACACCTCCAACCCGTCTGTCCCCGCGGGTCCTGGCTGGCTCCAGGAAGTCATGATCGACGTGACGGCGCTTGGCGGCGTTTCCGTCCTCACCATCATCACCGTTCTTGCGGCAGGCTATCTGCTCGCGGTGCGCAAGGTCACGACCGCCGCGTTCCTGACCGCAGCGATCGCCGGCGGTGCCCTCTTGAGCACCTTGCTCAAGTTCGGGTTTGCCAGGGCTCGTCCCGATCTTGTCGCTCATCTGGTGGAGGTGGACACGGCAAGCTTTCCGAGCGGGCACGCCATGAACTCGGCCATTACCTACCTGACCCTGGGCGCCTTGCTCGCGCGGGCCGAGAATGACAGGCCGGTGCGTATCTATCTTTTGGCTGTTGCGATCGCCCTCACCCTGTTGATCGGCTTCTCGCGCGTGTATCTCGGCGTCCACTGGCCGAGCGACGTGATGGCTGGCTGGTGCGTTGGCGCGGCCTGGGCCGTCCTCTGCTCGCTCGCCGCACGCCGCCTCCAGCGCCGAGACAAGATTGAGCCGCCGGGAGAAATGCATAGCCAGTGACCGGTAATGTCCGCTTTCCACCCGGTTCGGCCGCTTATCGCCGAATCTGGGGCGTCACAAAGCTGACCGTCACCTATCGGTCCCCTAGCTCCAGGAGCGGACGGTCCCCTCACGGCCAGAAGCAGTCACGCCCACCCACTCCCCCTCTCTCGGCCGTAACTACCACTTGCGGACGAACTCCCCCTTCCCCTATATGCCGCCCCGTCCAGCGGGCGCATGGCACCCGCGGAAGCCAGGATAAGGCAAGCGCGTGAGGGACCGGCATCGCCGCTTCCTTGACGCGCCTTTTGCTTATTCCCCCCACCCTCTCCCATGTTGGGGAGGGGGAAAGGCCGCGTCGGCGGCCAGGGTGAGGGCCTTCCGCATGCCGCCGCCCGAAGGACGCCGCGGCCGGCATGGGGCCGCCGCGGCAAATAACTCTGGCCCGGCCCGCGCGCTTCAATCCACGCGGTGCGGACCGGTATGTGAAAGACGCTCTCTCTATGGCCACCTCGGCAAATCCGACCCGCGACGATTTCGCGGCGCTCCTCAACGAAACCCTCGGCGGCGAGGATCAGGGCTTTGAAGGCCGGGTCGTCAAGGGCATCGTCACCGCGATCGAGAACGACATGGCCGTCATCGACGTCGGCCTCAAATCCGAAGGCCGCGTCGCGCTGCGCGAGTTCGCCGCGCCGGGCCAGAAGGCCGAGATCAAGGTCGGCGACGAGGTCGAGGTCTATGTCGACCGGGTCGAGAACCACCAGGGCGAGGCGATGCTGTCGCGCGACCGCGCCCGCCGCGAGGCCGCCTGGGACACGCTCGAAAAGGAATTCAACGATACCGCCCGCGTCGAGGGCGTGATCTTCGGCCGCGTCAAGGGCGGCTTCACCGTCGATTTGAATGGCGCCGTCGCCTTCCTGCCCGGCTCGCAGGTCGATATCCGCCCGGTCCGCGACGTCGGCCCGCTGATGGACATCCCGCAGCCCTTCCAGATTTTGAAGATGGACCGCCGCCGCGGCAACATCGTCGTGTCGCGCCGCGCGATCCTCGAGGAGACCCGGGCCGAGCAGCGTACCGGCCTGATCCAGTCGCTGGCCGAGGGCCAGGTGATCGACGGAGTCGTCAAGAACATCACCGATTACGGCGCCTTCGTCGATCTCGGCGGGATCGACGGCCTGCTCCATGTCACCGATCTCAGCTACAAGCGCGTCGGCCACCCGTCCGAGATGATCAACATCGGCGACGTGGTGAAGGTGCAGATCATCCGCATCAACCGCGACACCCAGCGCATCTCGCTCGGCATGAAGCAGCTGGAGAGCGATCCCTGGGAGGGCGCGGCGGCCAAATATCCGGTCGACGGCGTGTTCAAGGGCCGCGTCACCAACATCACCGAATATGGCGCCTTCGTCGAATTGGAGCCGGGCATCGAGGGCCTCGTCCACGTCTCCGAGATGAGCTGGACCAAGAAGAACGTCCACCCCGGCAAGATCGTCTCGACCAGCCAGGAGGTCGACGTCGCGGTGACCGAGGTCGACGAGGAGAAGCGCCGCATCTCATTGGGGCTCAAG
>DASWSP010000128.1:0-24680 GCA_036402575.1 Allosphingosinicella sp.
GTTCGCCCGCCTGGCGGGCAAGCTGCTCGAGCAGATGAACAAGAAGCGGGACCCGGGGTTGTCCCTCTGAGGGAGACCAAAGATGCCGCTCATATCCGAACAGGAAATCGCCGACCTTCTCACCCACACGCGCACCATTGCGCTGGTCGGCGCGTCGGACCGGCCCGACCGGCCCAGCTACCGGGTCATGAAGTTCCTTCAGGACCACGGCTACCGAGTCTTCCCCGTCAACCCGCAGATCACGGGTGAGCATGTCCACGGCGAATATGTCTGGCGTGAGCTGGCGCAGATCGCCGAGCCGATCGACCTGGTGGACATCTTCCGCCGCCCGATCGCCGCCGGGGAAGCGGTCGACGAGGCGATCGCCGTCGGCGCGAAGGCGGTGTGGATGCAGCTCGGAGTCATCAACGAGGAAGCCGCCGCCCGGGCCGAGGCCGCCGGCCTCAAGGTCGTGATGGACCGCTGCCCCGCGATCGACATCCCGCGCCTCAACGTGGCTCCCGTCGGAGGATATTGAATGAGCGCCGCGGCGCCTTCCGTGAAGGGCCCGCTGCCGCCGTTCCACGTCTATCGCGACTTCCTCGATCCGGGCGAGCATGCGGCGATGCTCGACTGGGCGCTGGCGAACCGGCCGCGGTTCGAGGAATCGCTCCTGATCGGCAAGGTGCTCGACCCGGAGCGGCGGATCTCGCGGAGCTTGCGCGGCCTGGGGCCGATGGAGGCGGTGCTCGAGCGGCGACTGCGCTCGATCGTTCCGCAGGTCTTCGCCGACACCGGCACGCGGCCGTTCCAGATCGGCTGCTTCGAGCTGGAGATGGTGGCCTATGGCGACGGCGCCCATTTCGCGCCGCACACCGACATCCCCGTCGGGCAAGGCCGGCGGGCGTTGGGCGGCGACGGCTCGGGCGCATTCGACCGGCTGCTGAGCGGGGTCTATTATTTCCATCACGAGCCCAAGGGCTTCAGCGGCGGCGCGCTGCGGCTCCACCGCTTCGGCTCGAACGAGCAGCCGGGGGACTATGTCGACGTGCCGCCCGACCAGAACAGCCTTGTCGTCTTTCCCTCCTGGGTCACCCACCAGGTGATGGAGGTGCGCTGCCCCTCGGACGCATTCGCGGACTTCCGGTTCGCGGTGAACTGCTGGATCTGCCGGGCGTGGGGCTAGACGAGCGCCAGCGCCCGTTCCCTTAGCCGTTCCGCGGCCGCCTTGTGAATTCCGGGCGTTGAGACGAGCACTCCGAAAGCTTCGCCCGAGGCGGTGTTGAAGGCGAGCGGCTGGCCAAGGGCCCCCGCGACCGTCGCGCCCGCCTCGCCCGCGATCAGGGCGGCGGCGGCGATGTCCCATTCGAAGCCCCAGCGCAGCGTGGCCACGAGGTCGGCCTCGCCGGCGGCGACCATGGCGATGCGCAGCGCGATCGAATTGGGCTTGGGCACCGGCACGAGGTCGGCATCGACGCTCGGCAGTTGATCGGCGGGAACGCGGGCTCCGGCGAAGCGGGTGCGGCCGCTGACGCGCAGCCGCTCGCCGTTGCGCCAGGCGCCGCGGCCGCGCTCGGCGGTCCAGTGCTCCCCGCGCGCCGGGGCGTCGAGCACGCCGAGCACCGGCACCCGGTCCTCGACCAGCGCGACCGAGACACACCAGCCGGGGCGGCCCCGCAGATAGTCGCGGGTGCCGTCGATCGGGTCGACCACCCAGGCGCGGCGGCGCTCGTAGCGGTCGGACGCGTCGAGCGTCTCCTCGGACAGCCAGCCGGCCTCCGGATCGAGCGCCGCCAGATGCTCCCGCAAATAGGCGTCGACCTCGAGGTCGATGTCGCAAACCGGGTGGCCGGGAACCTTCTCCCAGCGGTCGAAGGGGCCGCCGCAGCGGGCGGCGGCGATCCGCCCCGCCTCGGCGGCGATCCTGGAAACCTCGTCAAGCACCGGCGACCGTCATCCCTTCGATCCTGAGCGTCGGCACGTTGATCGCCCGGCGCCGTTCGAGATCGTTGGCCGCGGCCAGGGTGCGGAACATGTCGATCAGGTTGCCGGCGATCGTGATCTCCGCGATCGGCGGCCCGATCTCGCCGTCGGCGATGATGAAGCCGGAGGCGCCGCGGCTATAGTCGCCCGTCACCTGGTTGACGCCCTGGCCGATCAGCTCGGTCACGTACAGGCCGCGCCGGACGTCGGCGATCAGTTCCGCCTTGCTCAGCGGTCCCGGCAGCAGATCGACGTTGGTCGCGCTGGCGCCGGGCGTGCCGCTGGCGCCGCGGCTGGCGTGACCGGTCGGATCGAGCCCGAGCTGGCGCGCGGAGGCGCTGTCGAGCAGCCAGCCCGTG
Organism: Allosphingosinicella sp.; assembly: GCA_036402575.1. GTDB lineage: Bacteria > Pseudomonadota > Alphaproteobacteria > Sphingomonadales > Sphingomonadaceae > Allosphingosinicella. The sequence continues at coordinate 2,322 of DASWSP010000128.1, forward strand.
ACCCTTCCCTGGGCCACGAGGTCGCGCGGCCGAGTCGCCACGCCCTCGCCGTCGAAGGGCTTCGAGCGCAGCCCGCGCGGACGGTGCGGGTCTTCGCGGATGGTGATGCCCTCGCCGAACAGCGGCTCATCCTCGAGGCCGATCAGGAAGCTGGTCTTGCGGGCGATCGCCGAGCCCGTCATCGCGCTGGCGAGATGGCCGAGAAGGCTCGAGCCGACGCGCGGATCGAACACGATCGGCATCGGCCCGCTCGGCAGACGGGCGGGGTTGAGCCGCGCCACCGCCCGCTCGCCGGCGAGCCGCCCGATCGCCTCCGGATCATCGAGGTCCCCGAAGTGGCGGGCGCTGTGGCTGGCATGGTCGCGCTGCATGGCGCCGCCGCTGCCCGCGATGACGCTGGCGTGCCCGGAATAGCCGCTGGTCGTGTAGCCGCGGCAGAAGCCGTGGCTTGTGGCGAGCGCGATCACCGAGCGGCCGGCGCTCACCCCCGCGCCCTCGCTGTTGGTGATCCCGGCGACCGCTCGGGCGGCGTCCTCGGTCGCGAGCGCGCGCTGCTTGAGCAGCGCCGGCAACGGGTCCTCGCCGTCGTCGCCGTCGACATCCGGACCCCGGTCGAGCATCAGCCGGTCGGCGGGCGCAAGGCCGGCAAAGGGATCCTCCGGGGCTTCGCGCGCCATCGCCGCGGCGCGCTCCACCAGGGCGTCCAGCGCCTCTCGCGACAGATCGGAGGACGACACGGTCGCCGAGCGCGACCCGACGAAGAAGCGCAGGCCGATCTCTTCGCCTTCCGAGCGCTCGACATCCTCGAGCGCGCCGAGCCGCACCTGCACGCTGGTCGCGCCGTCGCCGATATAGATGGCGTCGGCGGCGTCGGCGCCGGCTTTGCCGGCCGCGTCGATGAGGGCGGCGACACGGCTTTCGGCTTCACTGACGGACAACATGGAGGAGCCGCTTAAGGGGCGCGCGCGGCAAAAGCTAGGAGGTGCCGACCACCAGGCAGGCAAGGAACAGGAGCAGGCCCGCGAAACGATTGGAGCGGAACTTGGCGAGCGCGTCCTCGCCGTCGGCCGGATCGAGCGCGGCCACCTGCCAGCCGAGGTGACACGCCATCGGCAGAAGGGCGAGCTGGGCCAGCCAGTCGCTTCTGACCGCCCAGAAAGCGAGCGACCAGAAGACCAGGGCGGTGAGGTAGAAGAGCCCGACGCCCGGCCGGACGCGCTTGCCGAGCGCGATCGCGGAGGATTTTACGCCTACCAGCGCGTCGTCCTCCCGGTCTTGGATCGCGTAGATGGTGTCGTAGCCGATCACCCAGAAGACCGAGCCGAAATAGAGCAGCAAAGCGGCCGGCTCGATCTCGCCCCGCACCGCCGGCCACCCGACCAGCGCCGCCCAGGAGAAGACGAGTCCGAGCCATGCCTGAGGCCACCAGGTGATCCGCTTCATGAACGGATAGGCCGCGACCAGCGCGAGGCTGGCGAGCGCCACGATCTGGGCGGTGCGACCGAGCTGGAGCAGGACGACGAGGCCAATGAGGCTCAGCGCCACCAGCAGCGCCCATGCCCCCTTCAGCGACGCGCGCCCGCTCGCCAGCGGTCGCAGCCGCGTCCGCTCCACCCTGGCGTCGAGGTTGCGGTCGACGATGTCGTTATAGACGCAGCCCGCGCCCCGCATCGCCAACGCGCCGAGGCCGATGAGCAGGATCAACGCGATCCCGCGCGGCCCCATCCCCGCCAGCGCCACCGCCCAGGCGCCGGGCCAGAACAGCAGCCACGCCCCGATCGGCCGGTCGAGCCGCATCAGCGAGGCATAAGGCCGCGCCGGCTTCGGCAGCGCCCCGATCAGGCCTCGCCGCTCGCTGTCGGGCACGATGTCGGTTTCGGTGGTCACCACTATGATCAACAGATGCCGTTGGTCGCGAGCGGAGTCGAGGGCGCTGCACGCTCTCGGAGACGCGCCTCGACTTCGCTCGGCATGAACGGGTATCGGCGAGAAATGCCTGCCACTCCCGCCTGGCCTCCCGCGAGCCTGCCCCGCCTCTACGTCGATCAGGCGCTTGGCGAGGGCGCGGAGCTGACGCTGGACGGAGCCCCCGCCAACTATCTCGCAGCCGTCCTCCGCCTCGGCCCGGGGGCGCAGGTCAAGCTGTTCGACGACCGTACCGGCGAATGGCTCGCCGAGATCGCCGAGGCGGGCAGGAAGCGCGTCTCGCTCCGCCTCCTGGGCAAGCTGCGCGAGCGCGAGCCGGTGCCGGACCTGTGGCTGCTGTTCGCGCCGATCAAGCGCGGGCGGATCGACTGGCTGGTCGAGAAGGCGACCGAACTTGGAGTCGCGCGACTGGTGCCGGTGCTCACCCGGCGCACGATCGTCGACCGGCTCAACCTCGAGCGCCTGCGCTCCCACAGCATCGAAGCCGCCGAGCAATGCGAGCGAACGGCGCTGCCGGAGATGGCGGAGCCGCAGAAGCTCACCCAGCTGCTCGACGGCTGGCCCGAGCAACGCACGCTCCTGTTCGCCGACGAATCCGGCGGCGACCCTTTCGCCGCCGCCCCGGCCCCGACCGCCATCCTGATCGGCCCGGAAGGCGGCTTCACCGATGAGGAGCGTGCCGCGATCCGCGCCGTGCCCCAGGCGAAACCGGTCTCGCTAGGCCCCCGCATCCTGCGCGCGGACACCGCCGCCGTCGCCGCGGTCAGCCTCTGGATGGACGCCGCGGGGGACTGGCGCCGGCACCCGGTCCGGTAGCCGATCGAAACCTGCTGGCGGCTGCCCCATAGCGCCGCTATGTCGCGCCGTAATGACCACCCGTACCGACAGCGCCAGGGTCGATCCGGCGATCGAGAGCCGCGACGACCTGCTCCTCCCGTTCCGCGGCGGCGAGAAGCCGAAGGCCGAGTGGCGGATCGGCACCGAGCACGAGAAGTTCGTCTACCGCTGCGCCGATCAGCGCGCACCGAGCTACGATGAGCCCGGCGGCATCCGCGACCTGCTGATGGGGCTGACCGAATTCGGCTGGCGCCCGGTCGAGGAGGGCGGCAACGTCATCGCCCTGTCCGGCCCGGACGGCAATGTCAGCCTCGAGCCGGCGGGGCAGCTCGAGCTTTCCGGGGCCCCGCTCGAGCATCTCCACCTCACCTGCGCGGAGGCGGGGCGGCATCTCCAGCAGGTGAAAGCCGTCGGCGACAGGATCGGCGTCGGCTTCCTCGGGCTCGGCATGTGGCCCGACAAGAGCCGTGCCGAGCTGCCGGTGATGCCCAAAGGCCGCTACGCGATCATGCTGCGCCACATGCCGCGGGTCGGATCGCTCGGCCTCGACATGATGTTGCGCACCTGCACCATCCAGGTGAACCTCGATTATTCGTCCGAGGCGGACATGGTGCGCAAGTTCCGCGTCGGCCTCGCCCTCCAGCCGCTCGCCACCGCGCTGTTCGCCAATTCGCCGTTCACCGAGGGGCGGCCCAACGGCTTCCTCTCGTTCCGAAGCCACATCTGGTCTGACACCGACCCGGGGCGCACCGGCATGCTGCCGTTCGTGTTCGAAGAGGGCTTCGGCTACGAGCGCTACGCCGATTATGCGCTCGATGTGCCGATGTACTTCGTCTACCGCGACGGCCGCTACATCGATGCCGCCGGCCAGAGCTTCCGCGATTTCCTCAAGGGCGAGCTCCCCGCTCTGCCGGGCGAGAAGCCGCTTCTCTCCGACTGGAACGACCATCTCTCGACCGCCTTTCCGGAGGTGCGGCTGAAGAGCTTCCTCGAGATGCGCGGCGCCGACGGCGGGCGCTGGAGCCGAATCTGCGCGCTGCCGGCCTTTTGGGTCGGCCTGCTCTACGAGCAGAGCGCGCTCGACGCCGCCTGGGACGAGGTCAGGCACTGGACGCTGGAGGAGCGCCAACAGCTGCGCGACACCGTGCCCAGGCTCGGCCTTCAGGCGAAAACCCCGGCAGGCGAGACCCTGCGCGAGCTCGGCGGCCGGATCCTCGCCATCGCCGAAGCCGGCCTCAACGCCCGCGCCCGCACCAACGCGGCCGGCGACAACGAGAGCGGCTTCCTCGACCCCTTGCGGGAAATCGTCTCCCGCGGCACCACTCCCGCCGAGCTGCTCCTCAACCGGTATCACGGCGAATGGCAGGGCGACGTCAGCCGCATCTATGATGAAATGAGCTTCTGAACATGCACGACACTCGGCCCGGCGCCCTGCGCACCCTCTACCCGCCGATCGAGCCCTACCGCTCCGGCTATCTCGACACGGGCGACGGCCACCAGCTCTATTGGGAGCTGTGCGGCAACCCCCAGGGGCAGCCCGCGGTGTTCCTCCATGGCGGGCCGGGCGCCGGCTGCAGCAGCGACCACCGGCGGCTGTTCGACCCCGAGCGCTACAACATCCTGCTGTTCGACCAGCGCGGATGCGGCCGCTCGCGCCCGCATGCCAGCCTCGAGGACAACACCACCTGGCACCTGGTCGAGGATATCGAGCGGCTGCGCGCGATGATCGGCGCGGAACGCTGGCTTGTGTTCGGCGGCTCGTGGGGGTCGACGCTCGCCCTCGCCTACGCCCAGCAGCATCCGGAGCGGACCCGCGCGCTCGTCGTACGCGGCATCTTCCTGCTGCGGCGCGCCGAGCTCGCCTGGTTCTACCAGGAAGGCGCGTCGTGGATGTTCCCGGACAAGTGGGAGGAATTCCTCGCTCCGATCCCCGAGGGCGAGCGCGGTGACATCATGGCCGCCTACCGCAGCCGCCTCACCGGCGACGACGGCGCGGCGCGGATGGCGGCAGCGAAGGCCTGGAGCAGGTGGGAGGGCGAGACGATCACCCTGCTCCCCACGCGCGACTTCACCCAGATCTACACCACCGACGACTTCGCCCTCGCCATGGCGCGGATCGAGAACCATTATTTCGTCCACGCCGGCTGGATGGACGAGGGCCAGCTGCTTCGCGACGCCGACAAGCTTCGGGGCATACCGGGCGTGATCGTCCAGGGTCGCTACGACGTCTGCACCCCGGCCCGGAGCGCCTGGGACCTCCACCGCGCCTGGCCCGAGGCCGAGCTGCACATCGTCCCCGATGCGGGTCACGCCTTCAACGAGCCCGGCATCCTCGATCGCCTGATCCGCGCCACCGACGCCTTCGCATAAGGCCCGCCCGCCCTTCGTCACGCCGGGAGGGTGATCCCTGTTCCGCTGGCTGCTCACGTCCGCCGCCAGCGAAGCGGCCGCGGCGGCGCGTAAGGCTGATTCTAGGGTAAGGGCGTATCCCGCCTTTTGCGCTGGAAGATGGCGAAGAAGCCTTCGGGGCTGGCCGACTTCAGCACGGTGAGCCGGAACAGCCGAGCCGAGACTCGGATGATCAGCGCCACCCAGACGAACTGCCAGACCAGCGCGACCAGGTGCCACCAGATCGTTCCCGACTGGGCGGCGATCGCGATCATCGCCATCGGCGAGCTCAGCGGGAAGATCGCGGCGATCATCGTCATCGTGCCGCCGTTGTTGCCGACCACGGCGCTGGCGAGCGCGAAGATCATCACCTGCGCGAAGGTGATCGGCATCGAAAGCGTCTGCACCTCCCGCACGTTGCTTGCCTGGCCGCCGATGCCGAGGAAGACCGAGCCGAGCAGCATGTAGTTGGCGGCGAAGTAGAGCAGCAGGAGCAGGCAGTAGGCCGGCCAGCCGACCGCCGGCGTCACCGGCACGCTGATCCAGTCCTGAATCCAGAGCAAGGCGACACCGGCGATCCCGCCCCAGATGATCACCCCCACCACAGACACGCCGAGCATGGCGATGAGCTTGCCCAGGAACACCGCGTCCAGCGGCACCGCGGCGGCGAGCACTTCGATCACCTTGTTCGATTTCTCCTCGACGAGGTTGGAGAGCAGCATGCCTGCGAGCAGCAGCGTAAGCACGAAGATGATGCCCTGTCCGATCCGGGCGAGGCCGTGGCGGACCATGTTGACGCTGCCGCCGGACTTCTCGGTGGTGACGGTGCGGATCGCGACCGGCAGCTCACGGATGCCGGCCGACTGCATCGCCGCGCTCCTGCGGGCGTCCTCGATGATCAGGGCCATCACCCGCTCGACCGACTGCGTCGCCTTTTCAGGCCCCGTCAGGGTGGGCCGCGCCAGCGTGCCGGTGAGGATGACGGCGATGTTGCTGTCGGAATCGGCCAGCAGCCGCTCGGCCTGGCGCGCGCCGTCATCCTCCGGATCGATCAGCTTCAGCTCGGGCACGTCGAACGCGCCCACCGCATGGGCGAGCCGGGCGTTGGCGGCGCGCACCGCGGCAGCGCTGTCGGGCTCCATCAGCACGCCGACATTGGGCTGGCGCGCCTGTATGTCGGCCTGCTCGGTCATCGTGCTGATGATCACGCCGAAGCCAACCGCGATGATCGGAGCGAGCAGGAAGAGGAGGAAGGTGCGCGACCAGACGGTGGCGACAAAATCGCGGCGGGCGATCACCCAGGCGGCGTCGAACACGTTGCTCATGCCGCGGCCCCGATCTCTTCGGCGGCGTTCTCTTCCATCTCCCGGGCCGCGGTCGGGCCGGCGATGGCGACGAAGGCATCGTGCAGGCCGGGGCGCTCGATCGACAGCTCCTCGATTCCGGCGCCGCCTTCGACGAGCGCCTTGAGGAGCGGCTCGATGCCGCCGACCGGCACCTCGAAATGCCAGAGGCCGTCGCGGTGCTCGGCGTCGGCCGGAAGCGCGCGGCGCCAGGCCCCATCGGCCGCGCGGGTGCGCAGCCGCACCTGCGGACGCAGCCGTTCGCGTGCGTCGGAAACCTTGCCTTCGAAGCGCAGCTTGCCGCCGGCGATGATCGCGATCCGCTCGCACAGGCGCTCCGCATGGGCGATGATGTGGGTCGAGAAGATGATCGTGGCGCCGTCGGCCGCCTCCTCGCGGATCAGATATTCGAGGCGGCCCTGGTTGATCGCGTCGAGGCCCGAGAAAGGCTCGTCGAGGACGATCAGCTTCGGGCGGTGGACGATGGTGCCGAACAGCTGCACGGTCTGGGCCATGCCCTTGGAGAGGCTGCGGATCGGCTTGTTGACATAATCGGCGAGGCCGTTGTCGGTGAGCAGCCCCACCGCCCGCTTCTTGCCGACGTCGAGCGGCAAGCCGCGAAGAGCGCCCATGAAGGCGATCGCGTCGCGGGTGGTCATCGCCGGATAGAGGCCGCGCTCCTCCGGCAGATAGCCGACGATGTGCGCCGCCTCGAGCGGCCGGTCGCGGCCGAGCAGCGTGCGCTCGCCCTGGTCGGGATCGATGATGCCGAGCAGCATGCGCAGCGTGGTCGTCTTGCCGGCGCCGTTGGGGCCGAGGATGCCGTAGATCGTGCCCTCGGGAACGGCGATGTCGACGCCGTCCACCGCGACCTTGCCGTCGAAGATTTTGCGCAAGCCTTTCGCTTCGATAGCAAGCCCATCTTTCACGATTTGGCATCCCCCTGAGGTGTCGATGTGGTAGCGGGAGGCCATGACCGATAGCAAGCCCAAGCTGCGCCAGAAGCTGGAGGAACAGGCGCGTGCGCTCGGCTTTTCAGCGGTCGGCGTGGCGCCGGCCGAAGCCGCTCCGAAGAGCGGCGAGCGGCTTCGCGAATGGCTTGCTTCGGGCGCCCACGGGGACATGATCTGGATGGAAACGACGGCCGATCGCCGCTGCTCGCCCGCCGGGCTGTGGCCGCAGGTGCGGTCGGTGATTTCGCTCGGCATGAGCTATGCGCCCGCGGGCGATCCGCTGGCACTGGCGGACAAGGCTGAGCTCGGACGGATTTCGGTTTACGCACAAGGCGCTGATTATCACGAGGTGATCAAGAAAGGGTTGAAGGCGCTGGCGCGGTGGCTGGTCGCCGAAGCCGGCTGCGAGCTCAAGGTGTTCGTCGACACCGCGCCGGTGATGGAAAAGCCGCTCGCCGAGGCGGCGGGGCTCGGCTGGCAGGGCAAGCATACCAACCTCGTCAGCCGCCGCGACGGATCGTGGCTGTTCCTCGGCGCCATCTACACGACATTGGAACTGGCGCCGGACATGCCGCACCGGGTCCATTGCGGATCGTGCAGAGCCTGCCTCGCGGCGTGCCCGACCAACGCCTTTCCCGCGCCCTACCGGCTCGATGCCCGGCGCTGCATATCCTACCTGACGATCGAGCATAAGGGCCCGATCCCGGAGGAATTCCGAGCCGCGATCGGCAACCGCATCTACGGCTGCGACGACTGCCTGGCCGCCTGCCCCTGGAACAGCTTCGCCGATACCGCGCGGCGCAACCAGGCGTTCGTGCCGCGGGCGGAGCTGGCCGCGCCGAAGCTGGCGGATTTGCTCGCGCTCGACGATGCCGCGTTCCGGAAGGTGTTCGCCGGCTCGCCGATCAAGCGGATCGGACGGGACCGTATGGTTCGCAACGCGGCGATCGCGGCCGGGAACAGTGGAAGCGTGGCGCTGGCGGAGCCGTTGCGCAGATTGACGGCCGATCCCGACCCGGTCGTCGCGGAGGCGGCGCGCTGGGCGTTGGAGCGCTTATCGTCCCCCGCGCTTGTCGCGGAGGATGCCTAGCGCGCCCTCACCGGTGGGCCGAGCGAGGCGACGCAGCCGGCCCGGTCGGTGTCGCGGCCGTCGGGCAGGCGGGCGTCGATATGGGTGACGACCGGTTCGGCGCCCTGCCGCGGCGGGTAGAGATAGGCGTCCAGCACGCAAAGCTCACCGACGAACTGGAGCTTGCGCGCGGTGCCCTCGCGGATGTCGAGCTCCGCCCGGCCGAACTGGGCCTCGAGCGTGCCGGCGTTGCGGCCCATCACCGCCTCGAGGCCGCGGGTGCTGAAGGTGGGGGGCGCCGGGCGGGCCACGGCGGCGGGCTGCGACGGCGGCGGCGCCACGCAGCCAGCGACGAGGAGCGAGAGGCCGGCGGCCGCGGCGGACCGGGTGAGCGCGCGAGTCATGCTTCAGCCTTAGCAGCGGCGGGCTTAACGATTGGCGATCCTGGAGAAGATATTCAAGGCTCGAACCGTCGCCCCGCACTCGTTCCCGCGTCCAGCCATCCACCCGCGCGCCGTTGCCGAGGGGATGCTGAAACAAGTTCGGAATGACGAAAAGCGATCGCCCCGCCAAGGGTCAATTGGTTTGACCGGGCGGCGAGGCGGCGGCTAGGTCGCACCCTTCGATCCCCAGCAAGAGAGCCAAACGCATCGTGACGAACCCCCGCCTCGACGTCCTCGCCATCGGCAACGCCATCGTCGACGTCATCGCCACCGCCGACGACGATTTCCTGACCGCCGAGGGGCTTCCTAAAGGATCGATGCGGCTGATCGATGCGGAAGAGGCGACCCGGCTCTACGAGCATATGGCGCCGGCGCGCGAGATCAGCGGCGGATCGGCCGCCAATACGGTGGCGGGGATCGCGATGCTGGGCGGCACCGCCGGCTTCATCGGCCAGGTCGCCGACGACCAGCTCGGCGAGGTGTTCGCGCACGATATCCGCGCGCTCGGCGTGGAATTCACCACCGAGGCGCGCAACGGCGCCGTGCCGACGGCGCGGTGCCTGATCCTGGTCACGCCCGATGCCCAGCGCACGATGAACACCTTCCTCGGCGCGGCCCAGTATCTGCCGCCCGCCGCGCTCGACGAGCAGCAGGTCCGCGACGCGGCGATCCTCTACCTCGAAGGCTATCTGTGGGACCCCGAGGAGCCGCGCCGCGCCATGGAAAGGGCGATCGAGATCGCGCATGCCGCCGGCCGCAAGGTCGCCTTCACCCTCTCGGACGCCTTCTGCATCTCGCGCCACCGCGACGGCTTCAACCGTCTGATCGACAGCGGCCGGATCGACATCCTGTTCGCCAACGAGGTCGAGATCCTCTCGCTGACCGGCGAGAGCGACTTTGACTCGGCGGTGGCGGCGGCCGCGTCGCGCCTGCCGCTGCTGGTGGTGACGCGCAGCGAGAAAGGCGCGATCGCGGTCGAGAATGGCCGGCGCGTCGAGGTCCAGGCGGAGCCGATCGACAAGCTGGTCGATACGACCGGCGCGGGCGACCTGTTCGCCGCCGGCTTCCTGTTCGGCCGAGCGCGCGGACGTCCCAACGAGGAGAGCCTGCGCATCGGCGCGATCGCGGCCGCGGAGGTGATCTCCCACTACGGCGCCCGGCCGGAGGCCGACCTCAAGGCGCTGGTGGCGGAAAAGCTGGGATAAGGAAGGCTCGAGCCTTCCTCATCCTGCCTCTGGCTTAGGGGCGAACGACCGGCTTGCCGTCGGGGCCCATGGGTGCATCCTCCGGATACATCGGCATCTCGTCGTCGGCCATTATGTCCTTGCCCTTGGCGAGCTCGGAATTGTGCATTCCGTAGACGAAGTAGAGGACCGCGGCGCCAGCCACGTACCAGCCGAAGAACGTCAGGACGTTGGCGGGGACCGTGCTGATCAGCCAGACGCATGAGGCGATGCCGAGCGCCGGGACGACCGGATAGAGCGGCACGCGGTAGCCGCGGGCGATCTCCGGATGGGTGCGGCGAAGCCAGATCACGGTCAGGCAGACGATCGCGAAGGCCGCGAGCGTCCCGACCGAAGTCGCATCGCCGAGGAAGTTGATGTCGAAGAAGCCGGCGGCGGTCGCCACGGCGAGGCCGACGACGAGGGTGTTGATCCACGGCGTCCGGAACTTCGGGTGGACCCGCGAGAAGATCTTGGGAAGCAACCCGTCGCGCGCCATCGTGTAGAAGATGCGGGTCTGCCCGTACATCAGCACCAGGATCACGGAGGTGAGGCCGATGATCGCGCCCACCTTGATGGTCGTGGCGAACCAGGCCCATTGCGGCCCGAACGCGTCGACCGCGACCGCGACCGGATCGGGCACGTTGAGCTGGTCGTAGGGCACGATCAGGGTCAGCACGATCGACACCAGGATGTAGATGATGGTGCAGGCGACCAGCGATCCGATGATCCCGAACGGCATGTCCTTGGCAGGATCCTTGGCCTCCTGGGCGGCGGTCGAGACCGCCTCGAAACCGATATAGGCGAAGAAGACGATCGAGGCGGCGCGAAGGATGCCGTCCCAGCCGAACTCGCCTTCCTTCCCGGTCGGCGGCGGAATGAACGGGTCCCAGTTGGGCGCGAACGTGCTCCAGTTTGAAAGGATGATGAAGCCGCCGACCAGGATGAAGGCCAACAGCACGGTCACCTTGATGGCGACGATGATGTTGTTGACCTTGGCGGATTCCGACACACCGAGCACGAGCAGAAGCGCGAGCACGGTGCAGACGAGGAAGGCCGGCAGGTTGAAGACGGTGGTGATCGTCGCCCCGTCCGCCAGCGTCTTGGGATAGCCCGCCGGACCGGTCAGCTCGGGCGGCACGATTATGCCGATGTCGCCGAGCAGGCTGACCATGTAGCCGGACCAGCCGACGGCGACCACGGAGGCCGCCAGGCCGTATTCGAGCAGCAGCAGCGCGCCCATCACCCAGGCGGCGAACTCGCCGATCGTGGTGTAGCTGTAGGTGTAGGCCGAACCCGACACCGGCAGGGTCGAGGACAGCTCGGCGTAGCAAAGGCCGGCGAAGGCGCAGACGATGCCGGCGATGACGAACGACAGGAGAACCGCCGGCCCCGCGTGCAGCGCCGCCGCGCTGCCGGTCCGAACGAAGATGCCGGCGCCGATGATGCAGCCGATGCCGAGGAAGACCAGGTTCCACGCGCCCAGCGACCGCTTGAGCTCGCTGGTCTGCGTCTCGCGTTGGACCTGAGCCACCGTCTTGCGCAGCGTAATGCGCTTCAGGATGCCCCTGCGTGCCGCGGTAGCCATCAACACATCCCCTTGGAAGTTTCGATTTGGCCGGGAACCTAGCCAGTTATTTCGCAGCCGCAAAGGCTTTAAACGTTAACGCGACAGCATCGCTCCCAGGCCGCGGCCGCCGAACAGGTGGACGTGGAGATGGGGCACTTCCTGGCCGCTGTTCGAGCCGACATTGGCAAGCAGCCGATAGCCGGGCGCGACCAGCCCCTTGTCGCGCGCGACCCGCCCGACGGCGCGGACGAAGCCGGCAATTTCCTCCGCCGAGCCGCGCTCGGAAAAGTCGTCCCACGAAACGTACGGGCCCTTCGGGATCACCAGAACATGGACCGGCGCCTGCGGGTTGATATCGTTGAAGGCGAGCGCGTGCTCGTCCTCATAGACCTTTGCGCAGGGGATTTCGCCGCGCAGGATGCGGGCGAAGATGTTGTCGTGGTCATAAGGCTGGGTCGCGTCGACGGCCATCGCGCGACCGCTAACGCCGATCGGGGGACGGTGCAACGCGCTCGATGCGTGCCGGGCGGTGGAGGAGGTCCCCGCCTGGTCGGAGTCGCGGGACGAGGCCGGATCCGTTGCGCCGGTGCAACAGTCTGGGCCCCGCTGAAGCCACTAAAAAAATACGCGACTGCCCGGATCGGCGGAAAACAAGGCTTGGCGCGGAGTCGCGGCGGCTGCCCCGGATGGTCAAAAGCCCGTTAATGTCAGAGCCATGCAACCCGAGGACTCGTCGCTCGTTCTGCTTCCAAACCCATGTTGTTTCGAGGAGCCACAAATGGCGACGAGTATTTTAGAAGCCCGGGGCGGCTGTATCGTCCCAAAGGCTGAGCTGAGGGGCTATCATATCGTCTATCGCGAGCATGAGACGAATTTCTGCCCGGGCTGCGGGCATACCCACTGGTATATCGGCCGCACGATGGCCGAATGCGCCTTCTGCACCACCGCGCTGCCGCTCGAGAATACGAGCATGGTTGCAGGCGGCCAGACGGTTCGGACGATCCGCACCGGCGGCGGCGCGCCGGTGTTCGGCACTCCGGAGCATGCCTTCGCAGCGTAGGCGCCATCGTTAAGGGCGGCTTCCTCCCCTCCCCCCGCTGGTGAGCCGCCCGTCCAGCGCGCCGGTCCTCTTCCCCCCTCTACGCGAGGACCGGCGCGCAACTCTTTCCCCGCTGGGGATTCGGGAGCCCCGTCGAGCGATCGGCGGGGTTCTTTGCGTCTGGGCCAGGCGCGGGCGCGAGAGCGCTTGCCGGCGGCGCAGGCGCCGGGCCGACGCGACGACAGAGAGCACGTACCTATACGTGAGGGGGCTAGACGCCCTTGTTGGCGATGAGCGCGACCTCGGAGCCGCGGCCGGCGGGGGTGACGATCAGGTAGAAGGCGCCGCCGTCGCGCGCGCTGGCGCCGGCGAGCACGTGATCCGCCTGCTGGCGCTGGTGCTCGGCCGAATAGCCCGCGCCGGCGGCGCGCTGCCGGTACCAGTCGAGCACGCGCTCGGGCGCGGCGTCGCTGGTGAAGGTGACAACCCGAAACCGGCAGTCGCCGTTGTCGTTGCCGCCCGCCTCGGTGACGCGCGCGCCCGGGAAGACGGGGAACGGAGCCGGCAGCCGCCGCGCCCAGCCCATGTCGACCTCGACTCGGCCACCGCAGGCGGTGCCCTCCCCACTCGCCATGCGCTGCATCTCGCGATGTCCCGCGCTCGCCGGTTGCGCGGCCGGCGCTCCGGGCCGCGCCGGATGGGCGGCGGGGCCCATGCCGGGCGGATATTGCGCCTGGACCGGACCGTCGGCGGGGCGAACGGCGTTCTTGTTCGACTGCTGGCTAAGCGCGGGGTCGGTGAGGATCGGATCCTGGAGGGCGCTGGTCAGCGCCGGATCGGCCTGGTTGCCGGCGATCTGGTTGTCGAGCTTGGCGAGCTGCTCGTCGTTCGGGCTGCGCTGGCATGCCGCAAGCGCCAGAGCGGCGCCGAGGACGGTGCAGCGGAACAGCGTTACAGCAGGCATAAGCAGCTCCTCAAACCGATTGCTATGCCTCAAAAACGCCCGAAGCGGGTATGGAGACGTGGTTAACGGTGATGGTTTTTTAACCTTGCTTCAGCCGTTTCTGCCCCGGCTGTCCCAGAACTGGACCGCCAGTAGGCGAAGGTTTCCTGCTGGACGGAACGGATGAAGCGGAGCGCCCGCGGCCCCTCCCAGGGTCCCGCATAAAGACGGGCCTTACCAATGTTGCCTCGCGGAGGCGCGGAGGCCCGCCCGACCCACCAGCCCTGGCCGGGGATGCCGTCGCTCTGGCGAACGACGAGCACGGCCAGCTCCGGCTCGCCGCGCGCCGCCGCGTCCTCGTCGACGGCGCTGAGGACGGCGCAGAGCTGCCGCATCTTCGGCCGCGAAAAGGCGTAGCCGAGCTGCTCGAGCAACTCCGAATAAGTGAGCGCCACGCCCGCCCGAGCCGCGGCCACGAGGTGCGCGCGAACCTCGGACGGATCGGCGAGCGTCACGCTCCCCCCGCGCCTCCGCCCGGAAGCAGCATCAGCCCTTGTCCCTGAGGCGCAGGCGGCCTTGGGTGCCGCCGCCGGCGCGGGGCGTGAGGCTGAGGTCGAACGTATCGCCGTCCTTCTTCTCGGTGCCGGTGAGGATGACGGCGGCGCCGCTCTTGCTGGCCTGGCCGACGGTGAAGTCGGCGGCGCGCGCCGGATCGCGGTACCAGGCGGCGATCTTCGCCACATCGTCCGGGCTGGTGAAGCGCAGCTCGACCATGCTGCGGCCGCCCTGCCGGCCGTCCCGCGCCTCGACATGCATGCCGCTGAGCGCCGCGCCGGGGTAGAGCACGCCGCTGTCGCTGTCGAACTGGGCTCGGCCGGCGAGTCCCGAGGGGATGTCGAGCTTCATCTGGAAGCCGGGCGTGTCGATCGACAGCCGGCCGTCCTCCGCCTCGCCTTCGCCGGCGCCGCCGGCCGAGTTGCCCGACGCCGCGGCTTCGGCCGGCGGATCCTCCTTGCCGATCCGGGCTTCGCACCCTGCAAGAAGCGCCGCGACCGCCAGCACCATCGCTGCTTTCGATAAGGGCATTTTATCCCTGCCTGACAAAACCGCGCTGGCAGAACAGCTGCTCCTGCTCTAGCGCGCCGTCAATGATCGACGCTCGCGACCGCACCCGCGCCGGCCTGCTGCTGGGCCTGGGAGCCTATCTGCTGTGGGGCGTGCTGCCGCTCTACTTCAAGGCGCTGGCGCACGTCGCCGCGACCGAGATCGTGGCGCATCGGATACTCTGGTCGGTGCTGTTCCTCGGCGCTGTGGCGACCTTGTGGAGACGCTGGCCGACGATTCGCACGGCGCTCGCGGACCGCAAGGTGATGCTGACGCTGACCGCGACCGCGCTGCTGATCGGCGCCAACTGGCTGATCTGGGTGTGGGCGGTGGTCAACGGCCATGTGCTGGAAGGCAGCCTCGGCTACTACCTCAACCCGCTCGTCAACGTGCTGATGGGCGTGGTGCTGCTCAAGGAGCGGCTGAGCCGGCCGCAGATCTTCGCGGTGGCGCTGGCCGCGGCGGGCGTGGCGGTGCTCGCCTGGGGCTCGGGCGGCGGGCTGTGGATCAGCCTGTCGCTCGCGGCGAGCTTCGCCACCTACGGCTATTTGCGCAAGGTGGCGCCGGTCGACGCGATCGAGGGCCTGTCGATCGAGACGGCGATCCTGGCGCCGCTCGCGCTCGGCTGGATCTTGTGGCTCAACCGCACCGGCGAAGGCGGGCTGGGCATCGACACCGCCACCACCCTGCTGCTGGTGGCGGCAGGCGCGATCACCGCGGTGCCGCTGCTGCTCTTCACCGCGGCGGCCAAGCGCCTGCCTTATTCGACGCTGGGCTTCCTCCAATATATCGCTCCGTCGATCCAGTTCCTGCTCGCGGTGCTGGTGTTCGGCGAGAGGCTGACGGCGGCGCACATGATCTGCTTCGGTGCGATCTGGACGGCGCTGTTGATCTTCGCCGCCGACGGCTGGCGGATGGGGCGTGCGGCGGCGCGGGCGCGGGCGGCGGCGATCCCGACCGAGAGTTGCGTCGAGCCCTGCGGCGCTTCATGATGCGGCGATGCTGAACCTCGTCTCCCTCGTCATCGGCGCCTTCTCGCTGCTGCTCACGCTGTTCGCCTTCCTTCCCTTCTTCGGCTGGGCGAACTGGATCATCCTGCCGCTGCCGATCGTCGGCCTAGCGATCGGCGCGATGTCGAGCAGCAACAGCGGCCGAAACCTCAATCTGATCGTGATCATCGTCGGAGTCGTCCGCCTGATCCTGGGCGGCGGCATCTTCTAGCGCGTCAGATCTTGATGTCGCGCGGCAGCTCGCCGAACCATTCGCGCTGCGCGATGGTGCCGTCCTCGTCCTGGAGGAAGGCCTCGCCCTTGCACGAGGCGGCGCGCTCCCTGGCCGCCGCCCAGGCATCCTCCTCGCTGCCGTGCTTCGTGGTCTGATCCGGCAGCCCCTCCTCGCGCACGATCCAGCCGTCCTCGAGCTTCACCGCCCAGAAGTTGCGTCCAACCATCGCAGGATCCTCCTGCAGTCGTAACGGATGTGTCTCGATTTTTCTCCCTGGGCACCCGCTCGGCCGCCCTCCCCCGGTCGATTGATCGCACGAAGCGGAGTCTTGGTCGCAGGCCGTCAGGATTGATCGACCGGCGCGGACCCGCCGTCGAACGAGCCGCGCCTGCCTGGCGCCGCGTGCTAGCGCCGGGTCGAACAGAAGGACCATCCGATGCCCACTGCAATAATCCAGCGCCAGGGCGAGAGCTTCCCCCACAATCCTGCAACGCGCGGCTACCACGTGGTTTACCGGCTGCACGAGACCAACCATTGCCCCGGCTGCGCGCGGTCCAGCTGGATCATCGGCCGGGCGCTCGCCGAGTGCGGATTCTGCGGCACCGCCATCCCCTTGTCGGAGGTCAGCACGCGCGGCGCCTCGGGCGGGCACAGCCGCAACCGGCGCGAGACCGAGCTCGAAGCCTGGGCCGCCTAGCGCCGCTGGTGATGGCGGGGACGATCGGCTGCGAGCGGCAGGGAGCACATCCCCGGCCTTGATCAGCGCTCTCCCGGGGGCCACATGGGGTTCATGCTGATCCAGACCGAGCCGACGCCCAATCCATCCACCCTCAAGTTCCTGCCGGGACAGACGGTGATGACCGCCGGAACGCGCGACTTCGCGACTCCGGAGGAGGCGGAAGCCTCGCCGCTCGCCGAGGCGATCTATTCGACCGGCGATGTCGAGGGCGTGTTCTTCGGGCGCGACTTCATCTCGGTGACGGCAGCGCCGGGCGTTGAATGGCGCGAATTGAAGCCGCAGGTGCTGGGAGTGCTGCTCGATCATTTCTCGAGCGGCGCGCCGTTGTTCAAGCCCGGCAGCGCGGCCGGGATCGCCGTGCCGGCTGTGGGCGGCATCGAGGACGATCCCGCGGACGCCGACATCGTCGCCCAGATCAAGGAGCTGATCGAGACTCGGGTGCGTCCCGCCGTGGCCAGCGACGGCGGCGACATTGTCTACCGCGGCTTCCAGAAAGGCACCGTCTACCTGGCGCTGCACGGCGCCTGCTCGGGCTGCCCCTCCTCCACCATGACGCTGAAGCAGGGGATCGAAAGCCTGCTCAAGCATTACGTCCCCGAAGTCGAGACGGTCGAGGCCGTCTAGACGCAGGCAAACAGGCTGGACCTGTCAGCATCCATGAACGCCGCCGTTGCCGAACTGGACGACCCGTGTTCATGGAGCCTTGCAACAGGATCAGGGTGACGCGCTGGCCATGACGAGACCGGAACCGATCCCATGGAGCTGGTGATCGACTGCGCGAGCGCGGCTTGTTCGGTCGCGCTGATCGAAGGGCCGCGGCTGATCGACGAGCGCTATGAGGTGATCGGCCGCGGCCATGCCGAGCGGCTGCTGCAGATGATCGAGGATCTGCTCGGCACGCGCCGGCCCGCCTCGATCCTGGTCGATTGCGGGCCGGGCAGCTTCACCGGGGTCCGCGTCGGCATCGCCGCCGCGCACGGGCTGGCGATCGGCTGGCGGGTGCCGCTGGCCGGCTATTCCTCGCTCGCGCTGCTCGCCGCCGCGGACGGCGGTGGCCGCGAAGTGGGGGTTGCGCTGCACGGCGGACATGGGCAGCTTTTCGTGCAGAACTATGGGTCGGATCTCACTTCCTACGGCGAGCTGCGCTCGCTGCCGCCCGGCGAGGCCGCGGCGGCGGTATCGGCGGCGCGCGTGCTCGGCTCCGGCGCGGAGAGCCTGGTGAGCGCGCGCGGCCACGGCGAGGCAGTCGACGCGCTCCCGCGCGCCGCCGACGCGCGGCTGCTGCCGCCGGCGCTGCGATCGCTTCCGCCGCGCCCGATCTACGGCCGCGCGCCCGACGCGAAGCCGATGTCATGAGCGGCGTGCTCACCGTCAGCGAGGGCGGAATTCTCGATCTGGACGCCGTGATGCGGGTGATGGACGACAGCTTCGACCCCGCCTTCGGCGAGGCCTGGACCGCGCCGCAATGCGCGGGGCTGATGCCGATGCCGGGCGTATGGCTGACGCTGGCGCAAGAAGACGGCAAGACGGTCGGCTTCTCGCTCTCCCGAGTCGTGGTTCGCGAAGCTGAGCTGTTGCTGCTCGCGGTCACGCGCGGGCACCAGAGCCGGGGGATCGGGCGGGCATTACTGGAGCGCTTCGTGCTGGGCGCGACCACAAGGGGCGCCGAGCGCCTGCATCTTGAAGTGCGCGAAGGAAATCCGGCGATCAACTTGTACCGCGCGGCCGGATTTACTGAGGTCGGGCGAAGGCGCAACTACTATACGGGGCGAGACGGCCAGATCTACGACGCGCTCACTCTGGCAAAGAAGACAAGCATTTAGGCTTGTCCTCCAAAAAAAGCATCAAATCCGCTTGTCAAAAGCGACAGAAAGTATCATTGGCTCGAACAGGACCAATCCCAGTCTCCCCCAGAAAACGTTAGGCTCCGAACGATGGACTCCCCTGAAAACATGACCGAAACCCTGATCACCCTGACCGCCGATATCGTATCGGCGCACGTCAGCAACAACAGCGTCGCGGTCAACGATCTGCCGGTGCTTATCCAGAACGTGCACAGCGCGCTGACCGGCCTCGGCGGCAGGGTCGAGGAGCCGGAAGCCAAGCAGGAGCCGGCGGTTTCGGTGCGCTCGTCGATCAAGCCCGACTATATCGTCTGCCTCGAGGATGGCAAAAAGCTGAAGATGCTTAAGCGCCACCTTATGACCCACTATCAGATGACCCCCGACGAGTACCGCCAGAAGTGGAGCCTCAACGCCGACTATCCGATGGTCGCACCGAACTATGCCGAGCAGCGCCGCTCGCTCGCCAAGAAGATCGGCTTGGGCACGAAGCGCCGCCGCAACACCGCGGCCAAGAAGTAGAATATGCGCCGGGGCACTGCCCCGGCCACTTTGCCTCGCCGCCCGGATCGATTAAGGCTGTGCGGGCATGAGGAAGATCGACATCGAGGCGCTGTGCGCCGAGAAGGGGCTGCGGATCACCGAGCAGCGCCGGATCATCGCGCGGGTGCTCTCAGAAGCCGAAGACCATCCCGACGTCGAGGCGCTGCACGAGCGCGCCTCGGCGATCGACAGCGGAATCTCGATCGCGACCGTCTACCGCACGCTTCGGCTGTTCGAGGAGGCGGGAATCCTCGAACGCCACGATTTCGGCGACGGCCGCTCGCGCTACGAGGCCGCGACCGAGGCCCATCACGACCATCTGATCGACGTCGAGACCGGGACGGTGCTGGAATTCGTCGACGACGAGCTGGAGGCGCTGCAGCGCCGGATCGCCGAGCGGCTTGGCTTTCGGCTGGTCGACCACCGCATGGAACTCTACGGCGTCGCGCTCACTCGCAAGAACTAGCCGATGCGGCTGACGCTGCGCGTGCTCGCCATGGCGGCGGGGCTGCTGTTCTGCCTGCCGCTTCATTACCTGTGGAAGCTGCTCGGCAAGCGCTCGCCGTGGCCGCGGCGGTTCCTGCGCTGGGTTGGCAGATCGGCCGGGATGCGCGTGACCGTGTCGGGCAGGCCGCTGCCCAGCCACGTGCTGTTCGTCGCCAATCACCTGAGCTGGCTCGACATCATGCTGATCGCGGGCGCGACCGGGGCGGCGTTCGTGTCGAAGGGCGACGTCGCGCGCTGGCCGGTGATCGGCTGGCTGGCGAGCCTCAACGACACCATCTTCATCGACCGGGACGTGCGCGGCGCGGTGCGCGGGCAGGCGGATGCGCTGAGGACGGCGCTGGCGACCGGCCAGCCCGTCGCCTTGTTCCCGGAAGGGACGACCGAGGGCGGCGCCGAAGTGCTGCCGTTCCGGGCGAGCCTGTTGTCGTCGCTGGTGCCGCCGCTGCCGGGGATCAGGCTGCAGCCGGTCGCGATCGATTACGGCGCGGCCGGCCGCGATCTCGAGTGGATCGGCGACGAAGCCGCCGGCGCCAACGCAAGGAAGGTGCTGTCGCGCCGGGGCACGGCGCAGGTCGCGATGACGTTCCTCGAGCCGATCGACCCGGCGTCGGTGCCGGACCGCAAGGCGCTCGCGCAGCTCAGCCGAAACCGTATCCTCTCGGCGCTCGGCGCTTCCGCGCCTGCCGCCGATGCCCTATAGGCGCGCGATGCACGCGCCAAAGACCTTTCACGTCAAGTCGTTCGGATGCCAGATGAACGCCTATGACGGCGCACGCATGGCCGAGCTGCTGGAGACGCAGGGCATGGCGGCGGCCGATGCGGGCACGGCCGACCTGGTCGTGCTCAACACCTGCCACATCCGCGAGCGCGCCGCCGAGAAGGTCTACTCGGACATCGGCCGGCTCAAGCGCGAGGACGGCTCGCGTCCGATGATCGCGGTGGCCGGCTGCGTCGCCCAGGCCGAGGGGGCGGAGATCCCGCGGCGGGCGCCGAGCGTCGACATCGTCGTCGGGCCGCAGGCCTATCATCGGCTGCCGGGGATGGTCGCGGCGGCGGCGGCGGGCAAGCGGGCGATCGACACCGACATGCCGGTCGAGAGCAAGTTCGGCGCGCTCCCGGCGCGCCGGCGGCAGGGGCCGGGCGCGTTCCTGACGGTGCAGGAGGGATGCGACAAATTCTGCACTTACTGCGTGGTCCCCTACACCCGGGGCGCGGAGGTGTCGCGCGGCTGGAGCGCGGTGATGGACGAGGCGCGCTCGCTGGTCGATGCCGGCGCGCGCGAGATCACCTTGCTCGGGCAGAACGTCAATGCCTGGACCGGCGAGGACGAGCGCGGACGGCCGCAGGGGCTCGATGGACTGATCCGGGCGCTCGACCGGGTGCCGGGGCTGGCTCGGATACGCTACACGACCAGCCACCCCAACGACATGACCGAGGGGCTGATCCGCGCCCATGGCGACGTCGAAAAGCTGATGCCGTTCTTCCATTTGCCGGTGCAGTCGGGCAGCGAGCGGGTGCTGAGGGCGATGAACCGAAGCCATTCGACGCAGGATTACCTGGCCATCATCGAACGGGTGCGGGCGGCGCGGCCCGACATCGCCGTTTCGGGCGACTTCATCGTCGGCTTCCCGGGCGAGAGCGACCGGGATTTCGAGGCTACGCTCGAAATCGTGGCCGCGGTGAACTACGCGCAGGCTTACTCGTTCAAATATTCGGCGCGGCCCGGGACCCCGGCCGCCGACATGAAAGGCCAGGTGCCAGCACCCGTGATGGACGAGAGACTGCAGAGGCTGCAGGCGCTGCTCAACGAGCAGCAGCTCGCGTTCAACCGCGCAAGCGTCGGCCGCCGCACGGCGGTGCTGGTCGAGCGGCAGGGCAAGAAGCCGGGACAGATGATCGGCAAGTCGCCGTGGCTGCAGTCGGTGCATCTGGAAACGGCCGCCAAAACGGGCGACATGATCGAAGTGGAGATCGTATCGGCCGGACCGAACAGCATCGCCGGAGCGCAACTGATGAGGAACGCCGCCTGATGGCGCAGAAGAAGGTCGAGGCCCAGGCGCCGCGCGCGCGGCTGGAGATCGAGTTCGAGCAGGCGCACCTGCTTGGGCCGCTGTTCGGCGAATTCGACCGCAACCTGGTGGCGATCGAGGACCGGCTCGGAGTCTATATCGCGGCACGCGGCACCCGGGTGCAGATCGAGGGCGAGCCGGAGGCGGCGGCGCGGGCGCGCGACGTGCTGACCGGCCTCTACAACCGGCTCGACGAGGGCCAGGACATCGATGCGGGCGCGGTGGACGGCGTCATCGCCATGTCGGGCCAGCCGACGCTCGACGGGATCATATCCAACGACGTCGCCGAGCCGCCCAAGGTGATGATCCGGACGCGCAAGAAGACGATCGTCCCGCGCTCCAAGACCCAGGTCGCCTACATGGAGGCGCTGGCGCGCGACGACATGATCTTCGCGCTCGGGCCCGCCGGCACCGGCAAGACCTATCTCGCCGTCGCGCAGGCGGTGCAGCAGTTGATCGGCGGTTCGGTCGACCGGCTGATCCTGTCGCGCCCGGCGGTCGAGGCGGGCGAGCGGCTGGGTTTCCTGCCGGGCGACATGAAGGAGAAGGTCGATCCCTATCTGCGGCCGCTCTACGACGCGCTGTACGACATGCTGCC
>DASWSP010000129.1:0-37693 GCA_036402575.1 Allosphingosinicella sp.
GACATTCCCGCCGACCTCGCCGATGCCGCCGCCGCAGCCCGCATGGAGCTGATCGAGATGGCCGTCGAGCAGGATGACGAAGTCATGGAGGCCTATCTCGGCGGCGACGAGCCCGACACGGCGACGCTGAAGAAGCTGATCCGCAAGGGCACTTTGAACTTCTCGTTCGTGCCGGTGCTGTGCGGCTCTGCGTTCAAGAACAAGGGCGTCCAGCCCCTGCTCGACGCGGTGGTCGATTATCTGCCGAGCCCGCTCGACATCCCGCCGGTTGAAGGCCTGAAGCTTGACGGCGTCGGCACCGAGACCCGGGCGCCGGCTGACGACGCGCCCTTCTCGGCGCTCGCGTTCAAGATCATGAACGATCCCTTCGTTGGCACCTTGACCTTCGCCCGCATCTATTCGGGCAAGCTCGACACCGCCTCGGTGGTGATGAACTCGGTCAAGGACAAGAAGGAAAAGGTCGGCCGCATGCTGCTGATGCATGCCAACGACCGCGAGGACATCCAGGTGGCCTATGCCGGCGACATCGTCGCTCTGGCCGGCCTCAAGGACACCACGACCGGCGACACGCTCTGTGCCCAGAACGCGCCGATCATCCTCGAGCGGATGGAGTTCCCCGACCCGGTCATCGAGGTCGCGGTGGAGCCCAAGACCAAGGCCGACCAGGAGAAGATGGGCGTCGCCTTGAACCGCCTCGCCCGCGAGGATCCGTCGTTCCGGGTCACCTCCGACGCCGAGAGCGGCCAGACCATTATCAAGGGGATGGGCGAGCTCCACCTCGAGATCCTGGTCGACCGGATGAAGCGCGAGTTCAAGGTCGAGGCCAATGTCGGCGCGCCGCAGGTCGCCTACCGCGAGTCCTTGGCCAAGAAGGTCGACGTCGACTACACCCACAAGAAGCAGTCGGGCGGCTCGGGCCAGTTCGGCCGCATCAAGTTCACGGTGGAGCCGGGCGAGCGCGGCTCGGGCGTTGTGTTCGTCGACGAGGTCAAGGGCGGCAACGTCCCGAAGGAATATATCCCTTCGGTCGAGAAGGGCATTCGCGAGATCGCCCAGACCGGCTCGCTGATCGGCTTCCCGATCATCGACTTCAAGGCGACCCTCTACGACGGCGCCTATCACGACGTCGATTCGTCGGCGCTGGCCTTCGAGATCACCGGCCGCGGCGGCATGCGCGAGGCCGCTCAGAAGGCCGGGATCAAGCTGCTGGAGCCGATCATGAAGGTCGAGGTGGTCACGCCCGAGGATTATCTCGGCGACGTGATCGGCGACCTCAACAGCCGGCGCGGGCAGATCCAGGGTACGGACAGCCGCGGCAATGCACAGGTCGTCGAGGCGATGGTGCCGCTTGCCAATATGTTCGGCTACGTTAATGAGCTGCGATCGTTCAGCCAGGGCCGCGCCCAGTACACGATGCAGTTCTCGCACTACGAGGAAGTCCCGCAGAACGTCGCGGACGAGGTCAAGGCAAAGCTCGCCTGATCGGGCGAGAGTTCAGTAGGTTAGAAAGCAAGGATTAGGGAAAATGGCGAAAGCTAAGTTTGAGCGGACCAAGCCGCATTGCAACATCGGCACCATCGGGCACGTCGACCACGGCAAGACGTCGCTCACGGCAGCGATCACCAAGGTGCTCGCCGAGACCGGCGGCGCCACCTTCACCGCCTACGACCAGATCGACAAGGCGCCGGAGGAGCGCGAGCGCGGCATCACCATCTCGACCGCTCACGTCGAGTATGAGACCGAAGCGCGCCACTATGCGCACGTCGATTGCCCGGGCCACGCCGACTATGTGAAGAACATGATCACCGGCGCCGCCCAGATGGACGGCGCGATCCTGGTCGTGTCCGCCGCCGACGGCCCGATGCCGCAGACCCGCGAGCACATCCTGCTGGCCAAGCAGGTCGGCGTTCCCGCCATGGTGGTGTTCATGAACAAGGTCGACCAGGTCGACGACGAGGAGCTCATCGAGCTCGTCGAGCTCGAGATCCGCGAGCTGCTCACCTCCTACGACTTCCCGGGCGACGACATTCCGATCGTCAAGGGTTCGGCGCTGGCCGCGCTCGAGGACAGCGACGGCAAGATCGGTCGCGAGGCGATCCTTGAGCTGATGAAGGCGGTCGACAGCTACATTCCGCAGCCGGAGCGTCCGCTCGACCGGCCGTTCCTGATGCCGATCGAGGACGTGTTCTCGATCTCGGGCCGCGGCACCGTCGTCACCGGCCGGGTCGAGACCGGAATCGTCAAGGTCGGCGAGGAAGTCGAGATCGTCGGAATCAAGGACACCAGCAAGACGGTCGTCACCGGCGTCGAGATGTTCCGCAAGCTGCTCGATCAGGGCCAGGCGGGCGACAATATCGGCGCGCTGCTGCGCGGCGTCGGCCGTGACGACGTCGAGCGCGGCCAGGTGCTCTGCAAGCCGGGCTCGATCAAGCCGCACACCGACTTCAAGGCCGAGGTCTACGTGCTCTCGAAGGACGAGGGCGGCCGTCACACGCCGTTCTTCGCCAACTACCGTCCGCAATTCTACTTCCGCACGACCGACGTGACGGGCGAAGTGGTGCTTCCGGAGGGTACCGAGATGGTCATGCCGGGCGACAACGTGAACCTGGGCGTGAAGCTGATCGCCCCGATCGCGATGGACCAGGGCCTGCGCTTCGCCATCCGCGAGGGCGGCCGGACCGTCGGCGCAGGGGTTGTCGCCGAGATCACGAAGTAGTAGAGGCACGCGCAGCCGCCCGGGTCGGAAGATTCGGGCGGTTTCCGCTTTCGCCACCGCGTCAGCGGACAGGTGTTCAGTTTTGTAAAGTTTAAGCCTCGGTGAGGCATTGGCGGGCCTGCCCGCCGAAGCTTCAGCGAAGGCCGGCTCTTTCGCATCGGTAGTAGGTATGGAAACGCAGAATATCCGCATTCGCCTGAAGGCGTTCGATCATCGTGTGCTCGATCAGGCCACGGGCGATATCGCCGACACCGCTCGGCGCACGGGTGCTCTCATCCGCGGTCCCATCCCGCTGCCGACGCGCATCGAGAAGTTCACCGTCAACCGCTCGCCCCACGTCGACAAGAAGTCGCGCGAGCAGTTCGAGGTGCGCACCTACAAGCGGCTGCTCGACATCGTGCAGCCCACCCCGCAGACGGTCGACGCTCTAATGAAGCTCGATCTCGCCGCGGGTGTGGACGTGGAGATCAAACTCGCCTAGGCGAGTGGCTTCGGCCCGGCGCAAGCGGGGTCACTGAGTTAGGGATACCGCGCAGCTTTCTGCTGCGGACTGCGTCCCCCGCATCCCCCGCTCCGGCGGAGGAATAGCCCAAGCGGGGCACGCATCATTTTTGGGCTGACACGCCCCCGGATCTGTCCGGGGGCCTCTGCAAGGGAGTTTGGTCATGCGCACCGGCGTGATCGCTAAGAAGATGGGGATGACCCGCCTGTTCCAGGACGACGGCCGGCACGTGCCGGTGACGGTCCTGGTGCTCGACAACGTCCAGGTCGTGTCGCGCCGCGAGAGCGGGCGCGACGGCTATACGGCTGTCCAGCTTGGCGCCGGCACCGCCAAGGCGAAGAACCTTTCCAAGCCGCAGCGCGGCCATTTCGGCAAGTCCGAGGTCGAGCCGAAGGCGCGCCTTGCCGAGTTCCGCGTCGCCGAGGATGCGCTCCTCGACGTCGGCGCCGAGCTCACCGCCGACCATTTCGTGGCCGGCCAGCTCGTCGACATCCAGGGCTGCACCCAGGGCAAGGGCTTCCAGGGCGGCATGAAGCGCTGGGGCTTCGGCGGTCTTCGCGCCACCCACGGCGTCTCCGTCTCGCACCGCTCGCTGGGCTCGACCGGCCAGCGCCAGGATCCGGGCCGGGTCTTCAAGAACAAGAAGATGGCCGGGCACATGGGCGCCAAGAACCGCACCCAGCAGAATCTCGAGGTCGTCCGCACCGATGCGGCGCGGGGCCTGATCTTCGTCAAGGGATCGGTACCGGGCTCGAAGGGCGGCTGGCTGCTCGTCAAGGACGCGGTCAAGGTCGCCCGCCCCGACGGCGCGCCCTATCCGGCCGGCATCCGCGAGATCGCCCGCCAGATCGAGACCGAGGAGGCGCCCGCCGGAATGGTCGAGGCCGCCGCTGCCCACGAATTGCCGCCGCTGCCGGGCGCCGAGGAAGTCGCCGCCGGAGTCGCCGCGTCCGACGCTCAGGCCGATGCGCCCGATGCGTCCCCGGCCGCCGACGAGAGCAAGGAAAGCTGATCATGAAGGTCAAGGTTCAAACCCTCGATGGCGCCAAGGGCGGCAAAGACATCGAGCTCAACGACGAGGTGTTCGGGGTCGAGCCCCGCGCCGACATCCTGCACCGGGTCGTCACCTGGCAGCTCGAGAAGCGCCGCGGCACCGCCCGCGGCGCCCGCGAGCGCAGCGACGTCGCCCGCACCGGCAAGAAGTTCGGCCGCCAGAAGGGCGGCGGCACCGCCCGTCACGGCGATCGCCGCGCACCGATCTTCATCGGCGGCGGCAAGGCGCACGGGCCCCGCGTCCGCGACTTCAACCCGTCGCTGAACAAGAAGGTGCGCGCCCTCGGGCTCAGGATGGCACTCTCCACCAAGGCCCGCGACGGCAAATTGGTGGTGATGGAGAATCTCGACGTCAGCGAGAGCAAGACCAAGGTGCTCAAGGATCATCTCGGCAAGCTCGGTTTCGGCAGGACCGCCCTGGTGATCGACGGCGACGCCCTGAACGTCGGCTTCGCTCAGGCTGCTTCGAACCTTCGGGAGATCAACCTGCTCCCGGCGATCGGCGCCAACGTCTACGACATTTTGAAGCATGACACCCTGGTGCTGACCCGCGCCGCGGTCGAGAAGCTGGAGGCACGGTTCAATGGCTAAGAAGCCGGCCAAGCAGGCGGTCGACATCAATCATTATGATGTCGTTCTCGCCCCCCACATCACCGAGAAGTCGACCCTGCTCAGCGAGCACAACGCGGTCGTGTTCAAGGTCGCCAACGACGCCACCAAGCCGCAGATCAAGGCGGCGGTGGAGGCGCTGTTCAACGTCAATGTGACGCGCGTGAACACGTTGAGGAGCAAGGGCAAGACCAAGCGCTGGAAGGGCCGCCCCTACACGCGCTCGGACGTCAAGAAGGCGATCGTGACGCTGGCGGACGGCCAGTCGATCGACGTCACCACCGGTATCTGAGGCTAAGGCAAGATGGCACTCAAGACCTACAATCCGACGACCTCGTCGCAGCGCGGCCTGATCCTCGTCGACAAGTCGTCGCTGTGGAAGGGCAAGCCCGTCAAGGCGCTGACCGAAGGCAAGCGCAAGACCGGCGGCCGCAACAACAAGGGCCATGTGACGTCGCGCGGGATCGCCGGCGGCCACAAGCAGAGCTACCGCTACATCGACTTCAAGCGTCGCAAGTGGGACTTGCCCGCCACCGTCGAGCGGCTGGAATACGATCCCAACCGCACCGCCTTCATCGCGCTGGTGAAGTATGAGGACGGCGAGGTCGCCTATGTGATCGCGCCGCAGCGGCTGGCGCCGGGCGACAGCATCGTCGCCGGCAAGAAGACCGACGTGAAGCCCGGCAACGCGATGGAACTGGGCTCGATGCCGGTCGGCACGATCGTCCACAATGTCGAGATGAAGCCGGGCAAGGGCGGCCAGATCGCCCGCTCGGCCGGCACCTACGTCCAGGTCGTCGGCCGCGACCGCGGGATGGTGATCGTCAGGCTCAATTCAGGCGAGCAGCGCTATATCCGGTCGGACTGCATGGCGACGGTGGGGGCGGTGTCCAATCCGGACAACCAGAACCAGAATTTCGCCAAGGCCGGCCGCAGCCGCTGGATGGGCCGGCGTCCGCTCACCCGCGGCGTCGCCAAGAACCCGGTCGATCACCCCCACGGCGGCGGCGAAGGCCGCACCTCGGGCGGCCGTCACCCGGTGACACCATGGGGGAAGCCCACCAAGGGCGCCCGCACCCGCAAGAACAAGGCGACGGACAAGATGATCATCCGTTCGCGTCACGCGAAGAAGAAGAGGTAATCATGGCCCGCTCCGTCTGGAAAGGTCCGTTCGTCGAGCTCAGCCTTCTGAAGAAGGCCGAAGCCGCGCAGGAGGCCGGTGGCCGCGCCCCGATCAAGACCTGGTCGCGCCGCTCCACCATCCTCCCGCAGTTCGTCGGGCTGACGTTCAACGTCTATAACGGTCGCAAATTCGTTCCCGTCTCGGTGAACGAGGAGATGGTCGGAATGAAGCTCGGCGAATTCGCGCCGACCCGCTTCTTTCCGGGCCACGCCGCCGACAAGAAGGGCAAGAGGTAAGCCATGGGCAAGCAGAAAAGCCCCCGCAAGGTCGCCGACAACGAGGCGCTGTCGGTCGGTACGCAGATCCGCGGCTCGGCGCAGAAGCTCAACCTCGTCGCCGGCCTGATCCGCGGCCGCAAGGCCGAGGACGCGCTCAACATCCTCTCCTTCTCCAAGAAGGCGATGGCCGTCGATGTCCGCAAGGTGCTGGCCTCGGCCATCGCCAATGCCGAGAACAACCACAATCTCGACGTCGACGCGCTCGTCGTCGCCGAGGCGTCGGTCGGCAAGAGCATCTCGATGAAGCGCTGGACCGCCCGTGCCCGCGGTCGCTCGAGCCGGATCGTCAAACCGTTCAGCCGGATGCGCATCGTCGTGCGCGAACAGCAGGAAGCAGAATAATGGGCCAGAAGAGCAATCCGATCGGGCTTCGGCTGCAGATCAACCGGACCTGGGACAGCCGCTGGTACGCCGAAGGCGCCGATTACGGCCGGCTGCTGCTCGAGGACCTCAAGATCCGCGAGTTCATCATGAAGACGATCCCGCAGGCGGCGATCTCCAAGGTGGTGATCGAGCGTCCGGCCAAGCTGTGCCGGGTCAGCGTCTATGCCGCGCGCCCCGGCGTGATCATCGGCAAGAAGGGCGCCGACATCGAGAAGCTGCGCAAGCAGCTCGGTGAGATGACCTCGAGCGACGTCTCCTTGAACATCGTCGAGATCCGCAAGCCCGAGATCGACGCCAAGCTCGTCGCCCAGGGCGTGGCCGACCAGCTCGAGCGCCGCATCGCCTTCCGCCGCGCGATGAAGCGCGCGGTTCAGTCGGCGCTTCGCCTCGGCGCGGAAGGCATCCGGATCACCTGCGGCGGCCGCCTCGGCGGCGCCGAGATCGCCCGCACCGAATGGTACCGCGAGGGCCGCGTGCCGCTGCACACGCTTCGCGGCAACGTCGATTATGCCGAGGCGCAGGCCCACACCGCTTACGGCGTGTGCGGCGTCAAGGTGTGGATCTTCAAGGGCGAGATCCTGGGCCACGACCCGATGTCGCAGGATCGCCTGATGATGGAAGCGCAGACCTCGGGCGTCCGCCCGGCGCGCGAAGACCGGCGCTAAGGATTAGATAGATGCTGCAACCGAAGCGCACCAAATTCCGCAAGGCCTTCAAGGGCCGGATCCATGGCAACGCCAAGGGCGGCACCGATCTCAACTTCGGCGCCTTCGGCCTCAAGGCGATGGAGCCGGAGCGGATCACCGCCCGCCAGATCGAGGCCGCGCGCCGCGCGATCACGCGTCACATCAAGCGCCAGGGGCGCTTGTGGATCCGCGTGTTCCCGGACCTGCCGATCTCGTCCAAGCCGGCCGAAGTCCGCATGGGCAAGGGCAAGGGCGCTCCCGAATTCTGGGCGGCGCGCGTCAAGCCGGGCCGGATCCTGTTCGAGCTGGACGGAGTCCCCGGCGCGATCGCCAAGGTCGCCTTCGAGCGTGCGGCCGAAAAGCTCCCGATCAAGACCAAGGTCGTCGCCCGGCTGGGCGAGACGATGGTGGAGGAAAAGGCGTGATGGCCAAGATCGACGACCTCAAGACCCGCACCGACGACCAGCTTTCCGAGCAGCTGGGCGAGCTGAAGCGCGAGCAGTTCAACCTGCGCTTCCAGGCCGCCACCAACCAGCTCGAGAAGCCGTCCCGCGCCCGCGAAGTGCGCCGCGACATCGCGCGCATCAAGACCTTGCAGAACGAGCGCAGCCGCGCCGCTCAGCAGGCCTAAGGAGTTACCATGCCCAAGCGCATCCTCACCGGAACGATCGTTTCCGACAAGACCGACAAGACCGTGGTGGTCAAGGTCGAGCGGCGGGTGAAGCACCCGCTCTACGGCAAGATCATCAAGCGCTCGAAGAAGTACCACGCCCATGACGAGGGCAACGACTTCAAGCAGGGCGAGACCGTCCGTATCGAGGAGACGCGGCCGATCTCGAAGCTGAAGACGTGGCGGGTGATCGAGCGGATCGACACTCACGCGACTCCTGAAAAAGCCGACGTCGCCTAAGTTTTTGCAACTGATCGCCGGGCGGGTCCCGGCTGAAGTGAAAGAAGGAATGGATCGATGATCCAGATGCAGTCCAACCTTGAGGTCGCCGACAACAGCGGCGCGAAGCGCGTCCAGTGCATCAAGGTGCTCGGCGGGTCGAAGCGCCGCTTCGCCGGCGTCGGCGACACGATCGTCGTTTCCGTCAAGGAAGCGGCGCCCCGCGGCCGGGTGAAGAAGGGCGACGTCCACAAGGCCGTCATCGTCCGCACCGCCAAGGATATCCACCGTGCCGACGGCTCGACGATCCGCTTCGATTCCAACGCCGCGGTGCTGGTCAACAACAACCAGGAGCCGATCGGCACCCGCATCTTCGGCCCGGTCGTGCGCGAGCTGCGCGCGAAGAAGCACATGAAGATCATCAGCCTTGCGCCGGAGGTGCTGTGATGGCGGCCGCGAAGATCAAGAAGGGCGACAAGGTCGTCGTCCTGTCCGGTAAGGACAAGGGCAAGCATGGCGAGGTGACGAAATCCATGCCCAAGGAGGGCAAGGTGATCGTGGCCGGCGTGAACATCATCACGCGCCACCGCAAGCCCACCCAGACCAACCCGCAGGGCGGGCTCGAAAAGGCCGAAGCGCCGCTGCACGTGTCGAAGGTCGCGGTGGAGGATCCCAAGACGGGCAAGCCGACCCGAGTCCGCTTCGAGATCCGCGATGGCAACAAGGTCCGCGTTGCAGCGCGGTCCGGGGAGTTGATCAATGGCTGATGCCCAATACACGGCGCGCCTGAAGCGCGACTATGACGAGCGTATCGTCCCGGCGATGGTCGAGCGGTTCGGCTACAAGAACCGCCTGGAAGTGCCGCGGCTCGAGAAGATCGTGCTCAACATGGGCGTCGGCGAGGCGACCCAGGACAAGAAGCGCGTCGAGACGGCCGCCCAGGAAATGGAGCTGATTGCCGGCCAGAAGCCGGTCGTCACCAAGGCCAAGAAGTCGATCGCCCAGTTCAAGCTGCGCGAGGGCATGCCGATCGGGGTCAAGGTCACCTTGCGCCGCGACCGCATGTACGAGTTCCTCGACCGTCTGGTCACGATCGCGCTGCCGCGCGTTCGCGACTTCCGCGGCCTCAACCCGAAGTCGTTCGACGGCCGCGGCAATTACGCGATGGGTCTCAAGGAGCAGATCGTGTTCCCCGAGATCAACTATGACCGCATCGAGAAGGTGCGCGGCATGGACGTGATCGTCACCACCACCGCGAAGACGGACGACGAGGCGCGCGAGCTGCTGCGCCTCTTCAACTTCCCGTTCCCGCGCGAGGAAGAACAGAAGCAGGCGGCGTAAATTTAGCCCTCTCCCGCAGCGGGAGAGGGAGCTGAAAGAAGAGAGCTTAAGTCGATGGCGAAACTGAGTTCAGTCAACAAGAACGAGCGGCGCAGGAAGCTGGTGAAGAAATATGCCGGCAAGTACGCGAAGCTGAAGGCGATTGCGGACGACGAGTCCAAGGACGACACCGAGCGCCTGATCGCGCGCCTAAAGATGGCCGAGATCCCGCGCAACGCGAACCCGACCCGGGTCCGCAACCGCTGCGGCATCACCGGCCGCGCGCGCGCCGTCTACCGCAAATTCGGCCTGTCGCGGATCATGATCCGCGAACTGGGCAACAAGGGCCTGATCCCCGGCCTCACGAAGTCGAGCTGGTAAGGTATAGATATGCCGATGACCGATCCCCTGGGTGACATGCTCACCCGCATCCGCAACGGCCAGCAGGCCCGCAAGGACAGCGTCACCACGCCGGCCTCGAAGCTGCGCGCCCGAGTGCTCGACGTGCTCCAGCGCGAAGGCTATATTCGCGGCTACAGCGAAGAAGCCGTCGGTCCCGCCCGGGGCCTGCGCATCGAGCTCAAATATTTCGAAGGCCAGCCCGCGATCCGGCATGTGTCGCGCATTTCGAAGCCCGGCCGCCGCGTCTACTCGGGAAGCCAGGAGCTGCCCCGGGTCCGCAACGGCCTCGGCATCACCATCGTTTCGACGCCGAAGGGCGTTCTGTCCGACGCGGAAGCGCGCGACCAGAATGTCGGCGGCGAAGTGCTGGCGGAGGTGTTCTAATGAGCCGCATTGGTAAAGTTCCCGTCGCGCTGCCCAGCAACGTCACGGCCACGATCGAAGGCTCGATCCTGTCGGTGATGGGTCCCAAGGGCACCCTCACGATGCCGATGCTCGATGACATCAGCTACGGCATCGAAGACGGCCGTATCGTGGTGAAGCCGGCCAACGAGACCAAGCGCGCACGCTCCTTCTGGGGCATGCACCGCACGCTGGTTCAGAACCTGGTCACCGGCGTGACCGACGGTTTCAGCAAGGTCCTCGAGATCACCGGCGTCGGCTACCGCGCCGCGATGCAGGGCACGAATCTGCGCCTGCAGCTCGGCTACAGCCACGACGTCAACATCGCGATCCCGGAAGGGCTTACGGTGGCGACTCCGGACCAGACCACGGTCGTGATCTCCGGCAACGACCGGCAGCGCGTCGGTCAGCTGGCCGCCGAGATCCGCCGCTGGCGCAAGCCCGAGCCCTACAAGGGCAAGGGTATCAAATATCGCGGCGAGTTCATCTTCCGCAAAGAAGGCAAGAAGAAGTAAGCCATGGCCAAGATGTCCCTCTTCGACCGCCGCCGTCAGCGCGTGCGGACCTCGCTCCGGAAGCGTGGCGGCGATCGGCCGCGGCTCAGCGTCCACCGCTCGGGCCGACACATCTACGCGCAGATCATCAAGGACGATGAAGGTCGCACCATCGCGTCCGCCTCGACCCTCGACAAGGAGGTTCGCGGCAAGGCCGGAGCGACCGCCGAGAGCGCCCAGGACGTCGGCAAGCGCATTGCCGAGCGTGCCAAGGCGGCGGGCGTGACCCGCGTGATTTTCGACCGTGGTGGTTTCCTGTTCCACGGCCGCGTGAAGGCTCTCGCCGATGCCGCGCGTGAAGGCGGATTGGAGTTTTAAGAATGGCTGACGAGAAGAACCAGAACGCCGAAGGCGCCGAGGGCTCGAACCTGCCGACCGAGGCTTCCGAGGCTCCCCAGGCAGAGGCCCGTCCGGAGGGCCGCGGTCCTCGCGGCGGCCGCGGGCGCGGCGGCGGCGGCGGCGGCGGTCGCGACAATCGCGGCGGCGGCGGCCGTGGCCGGCGCGACGAGCGCGGGCGCGGCGGCAACCGCGACGAAGGCGGCGAGGAGCTGGTCGAGAAGCTGGTCCACATCAACCGCGTGTCCAAGACGGTGAAGGGCGGCAAGCGCTTCGGCTTCGCGGCGCTGGTCGTGGTCGGCGACGGCAAGGGCCGGGCGGGCTTCGGCCACGGCAAGGCGCGCGAGGTGCCGGAAGCCATTTCGAAGGCGACCGCGGCGGCCAAGAAGGCGATGGTCCGCGTTCCGCTCAAGGAAGGCCGCACCCTCCACCATGACGGCAAGGGCCATTTCGGCGCCGGCCGGGTCACCCTGCGCACCGCCCCGGCGGGCACCGGCATCATCGCCGGCGGCCCGATGCGCGCGGTGTTCGAGAGCCTCGGAGTCGCCGACGTGGTGACCAAGTCGGTCGGCACGTCCAACCCCTACAACATGATCCGCGCGACCTTCGAAGCGCTCGGCGAGCAGACCAGCCCCAAATCGGTCGCTCAGCGCCGCGGCAAGAAGATCGCCGATCTGATGCGCCGCGGCGGCGCCGGCGAGGCGGAAGCCAAGGCCGACGCCGAAGCGATCGCGGAGTGACGATGATGGCCCAGGAAAGCAAGAAGACGATCAGGATCACCCAGACCGGGTCGCCGATCCGCCGCCGGCCGCAGCAGCGCCAGACGCTGATCGGCCTCGGCCTCAACAAGATGCACCGGACGGTCGAGCTCACGGATTCTCCCGAGGTCCGCGGAATGATCCGCAAGGTGCAGCATATGGTGACGGTCGAGGGCTGAGCCGCATTGGCGTCAGCTTAGTGTGACCTTCCAATAGCGCGACAAAAGCGAAAGCGAGTGCAGAACATGAAACTCAACGATCTCCGCGACAATCCCGGCGCCCGCAAGTCACGCGTCCGCGTCGGCCGCGGCATCGGCTCCGGTCTCGGCAAGACCGCCGGCCGCGGCCAGAAGGGCCAGACCAGCCGCTCCGGCGTGTCGATCTTCGGCTTCGAGGGCGGCCAGATGCCGCTCCACATGCGGATCCCGAAGCGCGGCTTCAACAATCCGTTCGGGAAGGATTATGCCGAGGTGAACATCGGCCAGCTCCAGAAGCTGGTCGATTTGGGCGCGCTCGCCGCCGAGGGCACGATCGACCATGCCACGCTGAAGGCGGCGGGCGTCGCTCGCGGCGGCAAGGACGGCGTGCGCCTCCTCGGCAAGGGCAGCCTCAGCGCCAGCCTCTCGTTCCGGGTGGCCGGAGTCTCCGCCGGCGCGCGCCGGGCGATCGAGGCCGCCGGCGGCTCGGTCGAAGTGATCGAGGTCGTTCCCGCGGCCGAGAAAGCGGCGGCCAAGAAGGGCACGACCCGCGCCGCCGCCAAACGGGCCGCCAGGGGCAAGGCATAGCCGGGGAGGGCTGACAGGCCCGAGCCGATCACTATATGGGGCGGCGGGGGCAAGCTTCCGCCGCCCATCTTATTCTAAGGTCAGAACATGGCATCCGCAGCCGAACAAATGGCCGCCAACATCAATCTGGCGAACTTCGCCAAGGCGACCGATCTCAAGAAAAGGCTCTGGTTCACGCTCGGTGCGCTGATCATCTTCCGGCTGCTGAGCTTCGTGCCGCTGCCGGGCATCGATCCGCGCGCGCTCAACAGCCTGTTCGAGACCACCCGCGGCGGCGTGCTCGACTTCTTCAACATGTTCTCCGGCGGCAGCCTCGAGCGGATGAGCCTGATCGCGCTGGGAGTGATGCCCTACATCACCGCCTCGATCGTGGTGCAGCTCGCAACGACGATGAACCCGACGCTGGCGGCGCTCAAGAAAGACGGCGAGAGCGGCCGCAAGAAGATCAACCAGTTCACCCGCTACGGCACCGTCCTGTTGTGCGCCATCCAGGGCTATTTCATCGCCGTCGGCCTCGAGGGCTGGGGCGCCGGCCAGGGCCAGTCGGCCGTCGTCGATCCCGGCGCGATGTTCCGCGCCACCACCGTCGTCAGCCTCGTCGGTGGCACCATGTTCCTGATGTGGCTGGGTGAGCAGATCACCAGCCGGGGCATCGGCAACGGCGTTTCGCTGATCATCATGGCCGGCATCGTCGCCCAGCTTCCGACCGCGATCGCGCAGGCGTTCGAGGGCGGCCGCACCGGCACGCTTTCGCCGTTCGTCATCATGGGCGTGCTGGCGCTCGCCGCCGGCCTCATCTTCTTCATCTGCTTCATGGAGCGCGCCCAGCGGCGGGTGCTGATCCAATATCCCAAGCGCCAGACCGCGCGCGGCCAGATGCAGGCCGAGCGCTCGCACCTGCCGCTGAAGATCAACACGTCGGGCGTGATCCCGCCGATCTTCGCCTCCTCGCTGCTGCTGATGCCGCTGACCATCGCGCAGTTCGCCGGCAACCGCACCGCCGGCGAGAGCGCCTGGGGCGACGTCCTGATCACGGTCACGACCGCGCTCCAGCACGGCGCGCCGCTCTACATGTTCCTGTACGGCGCCGGAATCGTCTTCTTCTGCTTCTTCTACACCGCCGTGGTGTTCAACCCGGAGGAGACCGCCGACAACCTCAAGCGCTACGGCGGCTTCATCCCCGGCATCCGCCCGGGCAAGCGGACCGAGGAATATCTCGACTATGTGCTGACCCGCATCACCGTCGTCGGCGCCGCCTATCTGACGCTGATCTGCCTGGTGCCGGAGTTCCTGATCGCGCGGGCCGGCATCCCCTTCTACCTCGGCGGCACCAGCCTCCTCATCGTCGTCAACGTGACCATGGACACCGTGACTCAGATCCAGAGCCACCTCATCGCCCATCAATATGGCGACCTTATCAAGAAGGCGAAGCTCAAAGGCGGGAGAGGCCGGTGAGTTCGGCGCCAGCCGTCCAAGCCGGGCGGCCGCTCAACATCATCCTGCTCGGCCCCCCGGGGGCGGGCAAGGGGACCCAGGCCAGCCGGATCGAGCGCGAGCGCGGCATGGTTCAGCTGTCGACCGGCGACATGCTTCGCGCCGCCGTCAGGGCGGGCACCGAGATCGGGGTGATGGCCGACAAGGTGATGAAGGCGGGCAAGCTTTTCCCCGACGATCTGATGGCGGAGATTCTCGGCGCCCGCCTCAACGAGCCGGACACCGACAACGGCGTCATCTTCGACGGATTCCCGCGGACCCAGGCCCAGGCCGAAGCGCTCGACCGGCTGCTGGACGAGCGCCGCCGCAAGCTTGATTACGTGATCGAGCTCGAAGTCGACGAGGATGCTTTGGTCGACCGCATCACTGGGCGCTTCTCCTGCGCCAAGTGCGGCACCGGCTACCACGACCGCTATCACCGGCCGAAGCTCGAGAGCATCTGCGACGTCTGCGGCGCCGACCAGTTCAAGCGCCGCCCCGACGACACCGAGGAGACTGTTCGCGAGCGCCTCGCCGAATATCGCGCCAAAACGGCGCCGATCATCCCCTACTACCAGGCGATGGGCATCGTCCGCCGCGTCGACGGCATGGCTCCCATCGAAAAAGTGAACGCTTCGATCGAATCCATCCTCGACGGCTAGTCGCTCCCACTCGAGGGGAGGACGCCGCGCAAAAGGGGGGCTCATGAAGCTCTTTCGCCTTGCCGCCGCCGCTTTTGCCCTCGCGCCCGCGGCCCGCTTCGGCGACAAAGCCCGCCGATAGCGCGACCGGGCCGCCGCTTCGGCTGCTTGCAATCGTTCGGACTATGCTATGATCCGGCAGGAATGCGGCGCGGTTGCGGAGTCGCGGCCCCTGTGTTCGTCGATCACCAGACGCAAGGGGGAGCGGTCATGGCCTTATCCGATCACGTCGATCTCAATGGCTTTATCGAGGGCGTGAAGCGCCGCAACCCGGGCCAGCCGGAATTCGTCCAGGCCGTGACCGAAGTCGCCGAGGACATTTTCGACTTCATCCAGGACAAGGAGCAGTATCACAAATACCAGATCCTGCGCCGCATCGCCGAGCCCGACCGGGTAATCTCCTTCCGGGTCGTGTGGGAGGACGACAACAACAATATCCGGGTCCAGCGCGGCTACCGGGTCCAGAACAACAACGCGATCGGCCCGTACAAGGGGGGCATCCGCTTCCACCCGACGGTGACCGAGAGCGTGCTCAAGTTCCTGGCCTTCGAGCAGACCTTCAAGAACGCGCTCACCGGCCTTCCGATGGGCGGCGGCAAGGGCGGCGCCAACTTCAACCCGAAGGGCAAGAGCGACCATGAGGTGATGCGCTTCTGCCAGAGCTTCATGACCGAGCTTTACCGCCACGTCGGCGCCAATATCGACGTGCCGGCCGGCGATATCGGGGTCGGCGGCCGCGAGATCGGCTACATGTTCGGCCAGTACAAGCGCATCACCAACTCGTTCGAGGGCGTTCTGACCGGCAAGGGCCTCGAATATGGCGGCTCGCTGATCCGAACCGAGGCGACCGGCTACGGCGCGGTCTATTTCCTCCAGTACATGCTCGAACGGCTCGGCAATTCGGTCGACGGCAAGCGCGCGGTTATCTCCGGCTCCGGCAACGTCGCCACCCACGCCGCCGAGAAGATCGTCCAAATGGGCGGCACGGTGCTGACGCTGTCCGACAGCGAGGGCTTCGTCCACGATCCCGACGGCATCACCCAGGACAAGATCGATTGGGTAAAGGTCCACAAGACCCGTCGCCGCGGCCGCATCTCCGATTACACCAAGGAATTCACCAGCGCGACCTTCCATGCCGGCCAGCGTCCATGGGTCGTTCCGTGCGACGTCGCGGTGCCCTGTGCCACTCAGAACGAGCTCGACGGCGCGGAGGCCGAAATGCTCGTCAGGAACGGCTGCATCGCGGTCTCCGAAGGCGCCAACATGCCGACCGACCTCGACGGCGTGCACGTCTTCAAGAAGGCGCAGATCCTGTACGCGCCGGGCAAGGCGGCCAATGCCGGCGGAGTCGCCGTCTCCGGCCTCGAGATGAGCCAGAATTCGGCCCGCATCAGCTGGAAGGAAGCCGAGCTGCAGCAGCTCCTCAAGGACATCATGCAGGGCATCCACGAACGCTGCGCCGAATATGGCGGCCGCGCCGGCACCAGCCACATCGACTATGTCCGCGGCGCCAACATCGCCGGCTTCAAGAAAGTAGCCGACGCCATGCTCGCCTACGGCGTCGTCTAGCCGCTCGCGCCAGCAAGCTGAGCCGGGGGGGGGGGGCAATCCCGGTTCCCCTCGCGCCCCACGCCCGCAATCATCTGCGGCAGCGGCTATTCTCGACTTTGTCGCGGGGCTCGCTTATCGCCCTCGCCATCGAACAAAGGGGATGACGCAGGATATGGTGACGGCAAGCCACACGCTCGATCGCGTGCTCGTGCTGGAGATGGTGCGGGTTACGGAAGCGGCCGCGGTCGCGGCCTCCAAGCTGATCGGGCGCGGCAACGAGAAGGAGGCCGACCACGCCGCCGTGGAGGCGATGCGCGCGGCGCTCAACACCCTCGACATGGACGGCACCGTGGTGATCGGCGAGGGCGAGCGCGACGAGGCGCCGATGCTGTTCATCGGCGAGAAGGTGGGATCGGGCGAAGGTCCCAAGATCGACATCGCGCTCGACCCGCTGGAAGGCACCACCATCACCGCCAAGGCGGGGCCGAACGCGCTCGCGGTGCTCGCCATCGCGGAGCAGGGCTGCCTCCTCAACGCGCCCGACGTCTACATGGAGAAGCTGGCGATCGGCCCCGGCTATCCGGAAGGAACGATCGACCTGACCAGGTCGCCGTCCGACAACGTTCGCGCGATCGCCGCCGCCAAGGGCGTGGAACCGGGCGACATCATCGTCTGCGTGCTCGATCGGCCGCGGCACGAGAAGCTGATCGCCGAGCTGCGCCAGCTTGGCTGCGGCATCCAGCTCATTCCCGACGGCGACGTCGCCGGAGTGATCGCGGTGACCGATCCCGACACCACCATCGACGTCTACATGGGGCAGGGCGGGGCGCCCGAAGGCGTGCTTGCGGCGGCGGCGCTGCGCTGCGTCGGCGGCCAGTTCCAGGGCCGGCTCATCTTCCGCAACGACGACGAGCGTGCGCGCGCGGCAAAATGGGGGGTCGAGGACCTCGACCGGATCTACCATCTCAACGATCTTGCCCGCGGCGACGTGATCTTCGCCGCGACCGGGGTCACCGACGGCTCGCTGCTGGACGGGGTCAAGCGGCGCCGCAACTGCATGACCACCGAAAGCGTCGTGATGCGCGCCAGCTCCGGCACCGTGCGGTGGGTCCGCGGCGAGCACCGCGAGGGCCCCGGCGGGCGCTGCTGACCCGCGGCGGCTTTGGCGCTATGGGTGGCGTTTCCCCGCCGGCGGTCAACCGCTGGCGGATCGTCCTGGAGCATGCGCGCTAGCCATCCGGCGCGCGCGGCGATTTTCCACAACTTTGTTGAGCGCCGGATACCCGCACCCTCGGGAATGACGTAGCGTGCGCCGATGCTGATGAATTCGAGCCTGGTGTGCGGCGTGGAGCGCTCGATCATGGGCCAGGCGTGGCGCTGGCGGGGCTCGGCGGGCGATCTCTGCGACGAGGGTTTCCAAGCCGACGACCTGGTGACCCAGTTGTTGCTCGCGCGCGGCGTCGGGCGCGGCGAGATCGAGCGGCACCGGGCGCCGACGCTGCGCGGCTTCATGCCCGATCCGTCGCTGTTCCGCGACATGGACCAGGCGGCGGCGCGGCTCGCCGACGCGGTCGAGCGCCGCGAGCCGGTCACCGTGTTCGGCGACTATGACGTCGACGGCGCGACTTCGGCCGCGTTGCTGATCCGGCTGCTGCGCGGGCTCGGCTGCGATCCGAAGGCCTATATCCCCGACCGGCTGATGGAGGGCTACGGGCCGTCAGGCGAGGCGCTGGTGCGGATCGCGCAGGGCGGCGCCACGCTGATCGTCACCGTCGATTGCGGCGCCCAGGCGTTCGAGGCGCTGGCGATGGCGCGGGCGGCGGGAGTCGACGTGATCGTGGTCGACCACCATAAATGCGCCGCGGCGCTGCCGGTGGCGCACGCGCTGGTCAATCCCAACCGGCTCGACGAGTGCGACGAGGCCGCGAGCCACGGCCATCTGGCCGCGGTCGGCGTGTGCTTCCTGCTCGCCGCGGCGCTGGTGCGCACGCTGCGCGGGCGCGGCTTCTTCGCGGGCCGGGATGAGCCGCGGCTGGTCGAGCTGCTCGATCTCGTGGCGCTCGGCACCGTGGCGGACGTGGCGCAGCTGCGGGGCCTCAACCGGGCGTTCGTGACCCAGGGCCTCAAGGTGATGGCGGCTCGGCGCAACGTCGGCCTGGCCGCGCTGGCCGAGGCGGCGCGGCTCACCCGGGCGCCGAGCTGCACCGATCTCGGCTTCGCGCTGGGGCCGCGGATCAACGCCGGCGGGCGGGTCGGCAGGTCGGACCTCGGCGTCCGGCTGCTCACCACCGAGGACGGCGAGGAGGCGCGGGCGATCGCCGCCGAGCTCGAGCGGCTCAACGAGGAGCGGCGGGCGATCGAGGCGCTGGTCTGCGAGGCGGCCGAGGCGATGGCCCTGTCGCAGGCCAACCGCGCGGTCGTGATGGTGGCGGGCCAAGGCTGGCATCCGGGCGTGATCGGGATCGTCGCCGGCCGGCTCAAGGAGAAATTGGGGCGGCCGGCGATCGTGGTCGCGCTCGACGGCGACGGCCTCGGCAAGGGTTCGGGGCGCTCGATCGCGGGGGTCGATCTCGGCGCCGCCGTGCTGGCGGCCAGGGAGAGCGGGCTGCTCGTCGCCGGCGGCGGGCACGCCATGGCCGCGGGGCTGACGGTGGCGCCGGGGAAACTGGACGCGT
Source organism: Allosphingosinicella sp. (assembly GCA_036402575.1). Classification (GTDB taxonomy): domain Bacteria; phylum Pseudomonadota; class Alphaproteobacteria; order Sphingomonadales; family Sphingomonadaceae; genus Allosphingosinicella. The sequence continues at coordinate 19,258 of DASWSP010000129.1, forward strand.
TGGCCGACTTCCTCGAAGAGCGGCTGGAGGCCGACGTCGCCCGCCGCTCAGGCAGCCGGTCGCTCCTGCTCGACGCGATGCTCGCGCCGGGCGGGGTGTGCCCCCAATTGTGCGAAGCGCTCGAGGCGGGCGGCCCCTACGGCGCCGGCTGGCCCGCTCCGCGCGTCGCTGCCGGGCCGGTCAGGATCGTCAAGGCCGATGTGGTCGGCAACGGGCACCTCCGGCTGATCGTGGCGGGGGACGACGGGCGGCGGATCAAGGCGATCTCCTTCCGGATGGCGGAGAGCGAGCTCGGCCGGGCAATGCTCGCCGCGCCCCCGCACCGCAAGCTCTGGCTCGCCGGGCGGATCAAGCGCGACGACTGGGGCGACCGCCCCTCGGCCGAGCTGCACCTGGAGGACGCCGCCTGGGCGGACCAGAGTTGACCCTCCTGGCCGCCTCCCCTAAGTGGCAGCGCTTCTGGCTTCGGCCCCTTCGTCTAGCGGTCTAGGACGCGGCCCTTTCACGGCTGAAACACGGGTTCGATTCCCGTAGGGGTCACCACAGCCAAGCGCTAAGTGCTTGCTCGGCATTGCACTTCTCATGCCGCGAATGATCTGAGCCACAGCCAGTCCCCCGCCTTCACCGGAGAGCGCGCCTTCGCGGGTTCTTGCGATCGCCGGCAACATCGGGCAAGGCGCGCCTTTCGACGGACCTGCCAGGCGCAGGTGGCTCAGCCCGGCGCCTATCCCCGGGACCACTCGGCACAACGGTGCCGCCTTCCTCTCGGACATGCCATGACCATAACCGCCACGCTTCGCCGCGATTGGCTCTCGAATCCGCGCGCCGAGGTGCTCGCGGGGATCGTCGTCGCCCTCGCTCTGATCCCGGAGGCGATCGGCTTCTCCATCATCGCCGGAGTGGATCCGCGCGTCGGTCTCTACGCTTCGGTCGCCATTGCCATCGTCATTGCCTTCACGGGCGGCCGGCCGGGCATGATCTCGGCCGCCACGGCCGCAGTCGCGGTGCTCGTGATCCCATTGGTGCGCGACCATGGCGTCCACTATCTCTTTGCGGCATCGATCTTGATGGGCCTCATCCAGATCGCTGCCGGCCTGGCGCGGCTGGACCTGCTGATGCAATTCGTCTCGCGCTCCGTGATCACCGGGTTCGTCAACGCGCTCGCCATCCTGATCTTCATGGCGCAGCTGCCGCAGCTCACCAACGTGACGTGGCAGGCCTATGCCATGGTCGCGGCGGGCCTCGCGATCATCTACCTGCTGCCGCGCGTCACCAAGGCCGTGCCTTCGCCGCTGGTCGCCATCCTCGTGCTCTCCGGCGTGTCGATCTTCACCGGCGCTCCGGTCAACAGCGTCGGAGACATGGGCGCGCTGCCTGAAGGGCTGCCGTCCGTCATCTTTCCCGAGGTGCCGCTGAACTGGGAGACGCTTCGGATCATCCTGCCCTATTCGCTCGCGATGGCGGCGGTGGGGCTGCTCGAATCCCTGCTCACCGCGCAGATCGTGGACGACATGACTCATACGGAAAGCGACAAGCGGCGCGAATGTGCCGGCCAGGGCAGCGCCAACATCGTCGCCGCCTTCCTTGGCGGCATGGGCGGCTGTGCGATGATCGGCCAGTCGGTGATCAACGTCACTTCCGGCGGCCGCGGCAGGCTCTCGACGTTCACTGCGGGCGCCTTCCTGCTGTTCCTGCTCGCCGTGCTCGGGCCGTTCGTGGGCCAGATCCCGATGCCGGCGCTGGTCGCGGTGATGATCATGGTCTCGATCGGCACCTTCAGCTGGAACTCGATCCCCAACCTTCGGCGCCATCCCTGGCCCTCATCGGTGGTGATGCTCACCACCGTCGTCGTGGTCGTCTCCACGCACGATCTGTCGATGGGCGTGCTCGCCGGCGTGCTGCTGTCCGGCATCTTCTTCGCGGGCAAGGTGCAGCGGATGTTCGCCGTCGAGCGGATCCTGTCGGACGACGGCGTCACGGCGACCTACCATGTCTCGGGCCAGATCTTCTTCGCCTCGGTCGATCGGTTCACCCGTGCCTTCCAGGTCGAGGAGCAGGCGCAGCGCGTGCTCATCGACATGACGGGCGCGCACTTCTGGGACATCTCCGGCGTCGCCGCGCTCGACAAGATCGTCGCGCGGCTTCGGCGGGACGGCCGCGACGTCGATGTGATCGGCTACAATCGCGCCAGCGCCGACATCGTCGACCGCTTCGCCCTGCACGACAAGACCGGCGTCGAGATCGGTCTGGTTCCCCATTAGCCCACCGGGCGCACGAGCTTGAGCCGTTCGCCCGCTTCCACCTCGCCGGCACATCGGATGGCGACGGTCCCGGTGGAGCGGACACCCGGATGCTCGCGCAGCTGCGCTGGTCGACGTCGGATGACCGTTATTGGGGATCCCGGCGCCTGGTTAGTCCCAGGCAGGGCGCCCGCCGGGGGCATGTAGCCTCGAGCTACATTGCGCGGTCATTCATGCCAGACCAGTTCCGGTTCCGCCGTCAGGGCGCGCGTCACCGCCTGGTGGAGATCGCCTCCGCTGAACGGCTTCTGGACGATCTGGGCGCCGGTGAGCCGCTGCCGGACCTCCCATGCCGTCGCGGTGACGAACACCACCGGCAGCGGCCGGTTCGAACAGATGTCTTGCACCGCTTCGATGCCCGTCCCCGCGCCCAGGCGAACGTCGGACGTGATCAGGTCGGGGCAGCGGCGACGCGCCGCCGCCACCGCATCCTGCACCGTCCACGCAAAGTCGAAGGACCGGAAGCCGGCGTCGCGCAGGACATCCTCGATCATCAGGATGATAAGGGCTTCCTGCTCGATGATGAGAGCGTGCATGTGTCTCCTCGCCATGAGCGGGAGCGCGCGGTCTCTCAGTCGGCGAAGCTCAACGCGACTTTCTCCGATGATGGTCCAACGGTCCAAACCAGGTTAAGTTTCAGTGCCATAATGGATTAGGAACTCGTACTAAACTGGAGTAAGGAGAAGTTATCGCCCCTAATCTACTACGGCCGTATCGGCGACTGAGAGACAGGTAGCGCTCCCGCCTAGAGGAGCCGTGGTCGTGTCCCAGTCAGTAACCTCCACCCTTCTGCCATTGTTGCGCAAGCTCGAATCATGGATGCTTCTCGACGACGAGGATCGGGATGCGGTCCTGCGCTTGCCCAGTTCGGTGCGCGTGATCGAACCGCATCAACATGTCGTCTGGGAGGGAGAGAAGTCCACGCACTCATGCGTGCTGCTGTCGGGCTACGCCTATCGCCACAAGGTGGCCGGCAACGGCGGCAGGCAGATCCTGTCCCTCCACATGAGGGGCGACGTGGTCGATCTTCAGAACTCGCTGCTCGGAGTCGCCGATCACAACGTCCAGGCGTTGACGAGGCTGGAGGCGGCCTTCATCCCCGTCGAGGCGATCAGGGCCGTGGTGCGGAGCCACCCGCAGGTCGGCATGGCGATGTGGTACGAAACCCTCGTCGACGGGTCGATCTTCCGCGAGTGGACTTTGAACGTGGGCCGCCGGGACGCTCGTACCCGCCTTGCTCACCTGCTGTGCGAGTTCGCGGTCAGGCTGAAGGCGGCGGGCCTGGGTGAGCAGAACGAATATATCCTGCCGATGACCCAGGAGCAGCTCGCGGACTCGACGGGGCTGACGGCGGTCCACGTCAACCGGTCGCTCAAGGGCCTCGAGGCCGACGGGCTGATCAAGAGGACCAATCGCTCGGTCAAGATCGACGACTGGCAGCGGCTCGCCAGGGCCGGAGATTTCCACAGCGGGTATCTTCACCTGCCCGATGACCAGCACCAGGCGATCTGATCGCTCCTTCCTGCCGCGTCATGGGCCGCGGGCAACGGAGCGGTTCAGTCGGTCGTCCGGCGCGTGGTCTGCTTCTCGAGCTCGGAGTTGAGCTCGCCGCCCAGCAGCAGGATGTAGGCGATGAGGTAAAGCCAGGTGAGGAAGACGATCACCGCGCCGAGCGAGCCGTAGGTCGCGTTGTAGTTGCCGAAATTGGCGACGTAGAAGCCGAAGCCCAGGGTCGCGAGCAACCACAGCACGGTGGCCGCCAGCGAGCCGGGAGTGAGCCAGCGCCAGCGCGTGTTCGGCCGGTTCGGGGCGTAGCGGTAGACGGCCGCGATCAGGAAGCTCACCACGGCCGCGGCGGCAACCCACGACAGGAGCTTGAGGAGCGTCTGCACGACCCGCGAGGAGAAGGGCAGCAGATGCTCGAGCCAGCCCAGCGCCGAAATCGCGAGGATCCCGGCCAGCAGCGATACCAAAGCGGCGGCGGTGATCAGCACCGCCAGCCCGGTCTTGCGGACGAAGCTTCGGTCCTCGGCGATATTGTAGACGATGTTGAGCGCGACGATGATCGAGGTGGCGCCCCGCATCGCGCCGTAGAGCGACAGCAGGATAGCGAGCAGCAGGCCCAGACCCTTCTGGGTCGAGGCGGTCTTGGTCATGCTCATCAACTGTTCGCCGATCAGGCGCGCGGCGTCGGCCGGCATCACGGCGGTGAGCTGCTGGAAATGCCGCACGACCGTCGCCGGCTCGGCGACCAGGCCGTAGGTCAGCACCAGAGCGGCGAGCAACGGGACGAAGGCGAGGAAGGCGTAGAAGGCGACGCCCGCGGCGACGAGATTGACATTGTCCTGGCTTGATTCCCGCCACGTCCGCTTCAGCACCTCGCGCCAGCCGCGCCCGGAGATCTCGCTCGGCGTGTCGGCGCTGCTGCGGGCGTTGACGGGGGTGTCGGTCATGGGCGGCTCCTCCCGCAGCCAAAGGCGCCGGGGGGCCAAGGAGTTCCAGCCGGCCCTGAATCGTCATGCCGGACCGTGGCATCAGCTCCGGGAAGGGGGCTTGATCCTGCATCCGTGAACACGGAAGAAGGCGGTTCCGCCGGGCCCGTGTTCAGGGATCCGGATCAAGTCCGGGATGACGCATGACAAATTGGATCCGCTTTGTGTTGCCGCTGTCGATGCTGGCGGCCGCGCCCGCGCTCGCCCAGGAGGCCGCCAGTCCAGCCGACCGGCTGCTCCACGAGCGACTGCTGACGCTCGATACCCACCTCGACACGCCGGCCCTGTTCGTCCGGCCGGGCTGGGATTTCAGCGAATGGCACAGTTACTATTGGGATGGCAGCCAGGTGGATTTGCCGCGCATGCAGGTCGGTGGATTGGATGGCGGCTTCTTCGTCATCTACACGGGGCAGGGGCCGCTGACTCCGGCCGGCTTTGCCGCCGCTCGGGAATCGGCGCTGCTGCGCGCCCATGCGATCCAGCGGGTGGTGGCGGAGAACAAGGACAAGCTCGCCTTCGCCACCACCGCCGCCGACGCCGAGCGGCTGCACCGCGAGGGCAAGAGGATCGTCTTCCAGTCGATCGAGAACAGCTATCCGCTGGGGACCGATCTGTCGCTGCTCTCGACCTTCCACCGGATGGGCGTGCGGATGGCGGGGCCGGTGCACAACGGCAGCAATCAGTTTGCCGACAGCTCGCGGCCGCGGCCCGGCGATGTCGTCCACAACGGCCTCAGCCCGCTGGGCCGGCAATGGGTCGCCGAGATGAACCGGCTCGGCATGGTGATCGACGGCAGCCATTCGTCGGACGCCGCGATCGATCAGATGATCCAGCTTTCGAAGACCCCGATCATCCTGTCGCATTCCGGGCCCAAGGCGATGTTCGACCATCCGCGCAACATCGGCGACGATCTGATGCGGCGGCTCGCCCGGTCGGGCGGGGTGATGCAGATGAACACCCTGTTCCTCCGCGCCACCAGCTCTTCGCAGGCCCGCGACACGATCGAGGAGCGCCAGAAGGATTGGGAGACGATGACTGCGGCTGAACGGCAGAAGCTGGTCGCCGACCGCGCCGCCGTCTATGCCCGCGAGCCGTTCGAATTCGCCGATCTGGATCTGTTCATGCGGGCGCTGCTGCACGCGGTCCGGGTGATGGGGGTGGACCATGTCGGCCTCGGCGCCGACTGGGACGGGGGCGGGGGCCTCAGCGGCATGCCCGACATCGAGCGGCTGCCGGCGATCACGGCGCGGCTGAGGCAGGCGGGCTTCAGCGAGGCGGACATCGCCAAGATCTGGTCCGGCAACACGCTTCGGCTGCTCCGCCAGGCCGAGCGGCACGGCGCCGGGAAGCGGTGACCGCGGCCCGATGACGCCCGACGCGCCCGCGACGCCGTCCGACCGCCGGCTCGTCACGGAGCGGCTGCAGCAGCTGTTCGATCAGGCGCCGGGCTTCATGGCCGTTTCGAACGGCCCCGACCATTTGTTCGAGATGGCGAACCAGGCCTACTGCCGGCTGGTGGGTGAGCGCGACCTGGTCGGCAAGACGGCGCGCGAGGCGTTCCCGGACCTGGCGGACCAGAAGTTCTTCGAGCTGCTCGACCATGTCTTCGCCAGCGGCCAGGCGGTCACCGGGCGGGCGCGGCCGATCCGGCTGCGGCGGGTGCCGGGCGCTCCGCCCGAGGAGCGGCTGCTCGATTTCGTCTTCCAGCCGATCACCGACCGCGACGGCACGGTCACCGGCATCTTCGCCCAGGGCCATGACGTCACCGAGCTTCACCAGGCCGAGCTGGCGCTGCGCGAGAGCGAGCAGCGCTTCCGGCTGATCGCGGATTCGGCGCCGGTGCCGATGTGGGTGACCAAGCTCGACCGCAAGCGCGGCTTCGTCAACATCGCTTACGCGCAGTTCCTGGGCGTGCCCTATGACGAGGCGCTGAACTTCGACTGGCGCGACCGGGTCCATCCCGACGATGCGGAGCGGCTCGTCGCGGAATCGCTGGCGGGCGAGGCGACGCTCAAGCCCTTCGTGCTCGAGGCCCGCTATCGGCGCGGCGACGGCGCGTGGCGCTGGCTGCGCTCGGAATCGCAGCCGCGCTGGGGGCCGGCCGGCGAGCATATCGGCTTCATCGGGGTCGCCCACGACATCACCGACGCCAAGGAGGCCGAGGCGGCGCTGCTCGCGCTCAACGAGACTCTGGAGAAAAGGGTCGAGGCCGAGGTCGGCGAGCGCTTGCGCGCCGAGGAGGCGCTGAGGCAGGCGCAGAAGATGGAGGCGGTCGGTCAGCTGACCGGCGGCATCGCCCACGACTTCAACAACCTGCTGACGCCGATCATGGGCGGGCTGGAGATCATCGCGATGCGCACCGAGGATCCGCGGCTGAAGCGGATCGCGGAGACGGGGCTGGAATCGGCGCGGCGGGGGGCAAAGCTCACCGGCCAGCTGCTCGCTTTCTCGCGCATCCAGCGGATCAGCATGGCGCCCATCGACGTCAACGGCGCGATCGCCAACATGCAGACCCTGCTGCGCCACACGATCGGCAAGGAGATCGCGATCGAGACCCGGCTCGACCCGGCGATCGGCCACGGTATCTGCGACGAGAACCAGCTCGAGAACGCCATCCTCAACCTCGCCATCAACGCCCGCGACGCGATGCCGGACGGCGGCACCCTCACCATCGCCACCGAGCGCAGCCGGATCGACGATGCCCCCGACCTTCAGCCCGGCGACTATGTCTGCGTCGCGGTCAGCGACACCGGCGAGGGCATGGCGCCCGAGGTGCTGGCGCGGGCGACCGAGCCCTTCTTCTCGACCAAGCCGCTCGGCAAGGGCACCGGCCTCGGCCTCGCCCAGGTCTACGGTATCGCCCGCCAATCGGGCGGGACGGTTCGGATCGAAAGCGAGCTGGGGGCGGGGACGACGGTGCGCATGCTCCTGCCCGAAGCGGCGGCGGCGGCGCCCGCCGCGGCCACGGAAGCCGAGCAGGCGGCGGCGCACGGCGAGCCCTCGGCCGGGGCGACCGTCCTGATCGTCGACGACGACAGCGACGTGAGGGCCTTCCTGGCCGTCTCGCTCGAAAGCCTCGGCTACACCGCGATCGAAGCCGAGGGCGGGGCGCAGGGGCTCGGCAAGTTCGACGAAGCGGCGATCGACCTGATCCTGCTCGATTTCGCGATGCCGGGGATGAACGGCGCCGAGTTCGCGCGCCTGGTCCGCCAGAGCCGGCCGCACCTGCCGATCATCTTCGTCACCGGCTATGCCGAGAGCGAGCAGCTGGAGGCGGCGCTCGGCGGGGGCGCGCCGGTGCTGCGCAAGCCGTTCACCCTGGCCCAGCTCGCCGCCGCCGTGACCAGCCAGTTGCGCGACTCCTGACCCCTCCGTTCGCGCCGAACCGGGGGTCTTGAAACCCGCGAGCCAATCCCTAACTTTTTTCGCGTCGGAAGACTTTTTGGCAGTTTCCGGCCAGTTTCAGGGGCGTTTCGCTCCGTCAACGCCCCTCGTTTTCATGTTGCTTCAAGGAGGACATTGATCATGAGAAGCGCTTTCGATTTTTCGCCTTATCGGCGTTCCACGGTCGGCTTCGACCGGCTGTTCGACTTTCTCGAGAACGCCACCCGCGCCGAACCGTCGGACAATTATCCGCCGTTCGACATCGAGAAGGTGAGCGACGACAGCTACCGCATCACCCTCGCCGTCGCCGGCTTCCGGCCCGACGAGATCGACATCACGGCGCGGCAGAACATGCTGGTGATCACCGGCCGCAAGTCCGAAAACCGCAACAAGGACGGCAATTACCTCCACATGGGGATCGCCACCCGCGCGTTCGAGCGCCGGTTCGAGCTGGCTGACTTCGTCCGGGTCGAGAATGCCGACCTCAAGGACGGCCTGCTCTCGATCGAGCTGGTGCGCGAGATCCCGGAGGCGATGAAGCCCCGCAAGATCGCGATCAACGGCGCCGTCGGCCGCACCATCGAGGCCGACAACGACCACCGCGAGCAGATCGAGCAGCCCCACCGCGAGACCGTGGCGGCGTAAGCCTCGCGCCACTTCATCCCGGCGCCGGAAGCCTCCGGCGCCGGTCCTTTTTTAGCTTCGGACAGCTTCGTCGAAAGGGGCGGCGGGTTCGTCGTTCGCCGGTCGCGCCGGATTCAGCTTCGGTTTAGGTCTAGAGTGCACAACGGGTGTTGCTGGAAGCGGAACCCGATGTTGCGAGGCAGGCGTCTTTGCAAACGGAGCGTTCCGCACCAACTGGGGTGAAGCGGCTCAAACCGGAAGACAGACGATGGACATCAAGAAGAAACTGCAGAACCCGTTCGCCCTCGTCGTGCAGGGCTTCATCGCGGGCGCCATCCTCTTCTGGTCGACCAACCCGCCCGAAGCCGAAGCCACCGACGGCGCCCGTCCCGTCCAGGCCGCCGCGCTGGCGCAGAATCTCGACGCCTAAGGGGCCGCCGCAGCCTTAGCCCGATCCGGGGTCAACCCGCCGGCAGCTCGATCCGCCGCAGCGCCTCGCCAAGGTCGCGCATCCGGAACGGCTTCTGGAGGACGGGATAGGCGCGATATTCCTCGGCAATGCCTTTGACGCCATAGCCGGTTGCGAACAGGAACGGGATGCCGCGGTCGGCCAGGATCCGGGCGACCGGGAAGCTCGGCTGGCCCGCCAGGTTGACGTCGAGCATGGCGAGGTCGAACTCGCCCTCGCGCGCCAGCGACAGCGCCGGCTCCAGGCGGCTGGCCAGCCCCGCCACCTCGTGACCGAGGTCGAGCAGCATGTCCTCAATGTTCATCGCGACCAGCATCTCGTCCTCGACGACGAGGATCCGGAGGCGGCGTCGCTCAGCCAAGTTCCGCCTCGCGCACCTGCACCACCTCGAGCGAGGCTTCGATCCGGCAGCACAGACCGTCGCGTTCGAATCTGAGTTCCGCCTTGCCGCCGAGATCCGCCTCCAGCCCGCGCTCGATCAGCCGGGAGCCGAAGCCACGCTCGGCCGGCTCTTCGACGGGCGGCCCGCCGTGCTCCTTCCACACCAGCCGCAGCCGGTCGCCGTCGATGGTCCAGGCGATCGAAACGACGCCGCCCTCGATCGAGAGCGCGCCGTATTTGACAGCATTGGTGCTGAGCTCGTGCAGCGCCAACGCCAGCGCCAGCGCCGAGCGTGGCGCCAGCCACAGCGCCTCGCCGCCGATCCGGAAGCGGTCGTTCGGCAGATATTCGGTCGCGTCCCGAACCACCCGCTCGAGCAGCGCCCCCTCCCAATTCTGGTCGGTGAGCAGGTTGTGGGCCCGCGACAGCGCGATCAGCCGCGCTTCGAAGCGCCGCCGCGCCTCGTCCAGCGGGACATCCCCCTTGAGCGTCTGGAAGGCGACCGCCTGAACCGTCGCCAGGGTGTTCTTCACACGATGGTTGAGCTCGTTGATCAGCAGCCGCTGATGCTCCTCGGCCACCTTGCGCTCGTGGATGTCCTCGGTCGATCCGTACCAGAGGCAGATGCTGCCGTCGTCGCCGTAACGCGGAAACGCCCGCGAGCGCACCCAGCGGTAGCTCCCGTCCAGCATCTTGATCCGGTGCTCGATGTCATAGGGTTCGCCGGTGGCGACGCAGTTCGCCCAGACGGCGAAGGTGCGTTCGAGATCGTCAGGGTGGATGCCACCGGCCCAGCTGTCGCCGGTCCCCGGGGTGCCGGTCCAGTCCTCCCATCGCTTCGCCACCCGGTTGAGCTGCCCGTCCGGCAGCGCGGTCCAGGTCACCTGCGGGTTGAGCTCGACGGTGTGGCGGTAATGATCCTCGCTCTCGCGCAGCCGCTGCTCGCTCTCCGCGCGCTCGACCGCGGCCCAGCTCCGCTCCGCCACGTCGCGCGCGATTGCCGCCTCGGAGTTCCGCCATTCGCGCACCTCGGGCTCGTGGACGTAGAGCATCGCGCGCAGCCGCCCGTCGCGCACCAGCGGCACGGTGACCACGGCTTTGACGCCGAGCCGGTGCCCAAGGCTCGCATCGTCCGCGCTGCTGCCGCGCGTGAGATTGTCGACGTCGGGAATGGCAAGCACCTGGCCGCCGCGCAGATAAGCGATCGCCGCCTCGGGGAGCTGCGACAATTTGCCGTCGGCGCCCAGCAGCGAAGGCACGCTCGCGTCGCGCCGCCACTCGCTGCCGATGGCGATCCGATCGTGGGCCTCGTCGACTTCGCAGAAACCGACCCGCGCGGCATTGAGATAGACGCCCAGCATCTCCGCGGCCGACGCCTTCACCTGCTCCGGATCGGCGATCCCGCGCAGCCTGTCCGCGAGCGCGACCTGGAATGAAAGCCGCCGCTCGTTGAGCACCGCCTTGGTGATCTCATGGCCCTGGTTGAAGATGCCGACCACCCGGCCGTTCTCGTCGCGGATCGGCGAGAAGCTGTAGGTCCACCAGCTTTCCTGCTCGACGCCCTCGCGGACCATCGGCAGCATCTGCTCGAAGGCGGAAATGCCCTCGCCGGTCGCCAGCACCTGCTCGAATTGCGGGCCCACCACCGGCCAGATGTCGGACCAGACCTCGCGGGCGGGGCGGCCGAGGGCGCCCGGATGCCGCTCGCCCGGGATCGGCGCCCAGGCGTCGTTGTAGAGGAGGCGCAGCTCCGGTCCCCAGTAGATGGCGGTCGGAAAGGCGCTGTGCTCGGCGATGTTGAGCGCCAGCTTGAGCGCGTCCGGCCAGTCCTTCATCGGCCCCAGCGGGGTCGCCGGCCAGTCGAAGGCGCGGATCCGTTCGCGCATTCCGGAAGGCTCCGCTTGCGCTCGGGTCACCGGCAGGGAAGTTGAAGCCATGGGGGGCAGGGACTCCGGGCGGGTGCGGCCTCTTAACGCCGGAAGAGTTCAGCTGAAAGGGTTGAAAAGATTCGATTAGCTAGGCGAGCGCCGCCTGCTTTTCAGCGGCAAGCCGGTCGAGCTCTGCGCGGCTCTTCTTCTCGCTGGCCGATTTGAGCTGGCCGCAGGCGGCCATGATGTCGCGGCCGCGCGGGCGCCGGACCGGCGCCGAGATCCCGGCCTCGAAGATGATGTCCGAAAACCGCTGCACCCGCTCCGGATCGGAGCAATCGTACGGCGCGCCCGGCCAGGGGTTGAACGGGATCAGGTTGACCTTGGCCGGCAGCTTGTACTTGCGGATCAGCCGGACGAGCTCGCGCGCATCCTCGTCGCTGTCGTTCTTGTCCTTCAGCATCACATATTCGAAGGTGATCCGCCGCGCATTGTTGACGCCCGGATAGTCGGCGCAGGCCTGCAGCAGCTCCTCGATGCCGTATTTGCGGTTCAGCGGCACGATCTCGTCGCGCACCTCCTTGGTCACCGCGTGCAGCGACACGGCCAGGTTGACCCCGATCTCCTCGCCCGCGCGCTCCATCATCGGCACCACGCCGGAGGTGGACAGCGTGATCCGGCGGCGCGACAGGCCGAGCCCGTCGCCGTCCATCACGATCTTCAGGGCATCGCGCACGTTGTCGAAATTGTAGAGCGGCTCGCCCATGCCCATCATCACGATGTTGGAGAGCATCCGCCCTTCCGGCTGGCTCGGCCATTCGCCGAGCGTGTCGCGCGCCAGCATCACCTGCCCGACGATCTCACCGGCGGTGAGGTTGCGGACCAGGCGCATCGTGCCGGTATGGCAAAATCGGCAATTGAGCGTGCAACCCACCTGGCTCGACACGCACAGCGTGCCGCGGTCGGCGTCGGGAATGAACACCATCTCGAAATCGTTGCCGTCGCTCGTGCGCAGCAGCCACTTGCGGGTGCCGTCGGTGGAAACGAGCTGCTCCACGATTTCCGGCCGCCCGATCGTGAAGCGCTCGGCGAACCAAGCCCGCTGCGGCTTGGCGATGTCGCTCATCGTCTCGAACGAGGTGGCGCCGCGATTGTAGATCTGGTGCCAGATCTGCTTGGCGCGAAGCTTCGCCTGCCGTGCGTCGAGCCCGGCTTTCTCGAGCAGGGCGCGGATCGCCTCCTTCGACAGGCCGACCAGATCGGGCCGAGCGCCATCGTCCGCTGGCGCGGCGCGCGGGACTGGAACCGGATCGATATACCCGGGGATCGGCATCAAAGCTGTCATGAGACGGCCCATGTAAGCGAAAACCGGCCAGATTTCCATGCCCGTTAGGAAGAATCGGCGCCGCCGCCGCGCATCAGTATCGTTTCCGCTCCGGCCTCGACCTCGACCACCGACCCTTGCGGCAGACCGGCGGCCACGGCCGTGCCGCAGCCGAGGCGGGGGCCCGATCCGAGCAGCAACCCCCTCAGCACACGCGACGACATGCCGTGCATCACCACCAGTCGGTCGCCGGCTTCCCCGGCCGTGTCCTGCAGCCATCCATTGAGGCGGACGGCGATATCGTCATACCATTCGCCGCCGGGAGGGCGTCGGGTGAACAGCCCCGTCCCCCTATCGATAATGCTGCCGTTCTCCGCGTCCACCTCGTGATAATAGCGCCCGCTCCACTCGCCGATCCCGATCTCGTCGAGGCGCGCGTCGGTCCGTGCCGAATGCCAGTCGAGCTCGAGATGCTCGGCGATGACGGCAAGGGTCTGGAGCGCGCGGCCCGCCGATGAAGCCCAGAGCTGGAGCGGCGGCCCGGCGCCGAGCCGCGACCGGAGGGCGGCGCCCATGTCGTCGGCCTGGGCGAAGCCGGCCCGGGTGAGCGGCGTGTGCAGCACGTCGCCTTGCATCCGCGCGGCCGCATTGAACACCGTCTCGCCGTGGCGGGCGATGAAGAAGCGGGTGTCGGCCCTCATCGGTCCGCCGCGCAGGCCAGCGCCGAGGCGTCGATCGCGGTCGCGGCGCCGCGCAGCTGGTAATAGTCCCTGACCAGATTGCCGCGCTGCGAGCGCGTTTCGACCACCATGTCGATGCCGCCGCGCATCGCCGCGACGATCTCGGCGTCGCCGCGCGGATCGGGCGCCCAGGCGTCCATCCCGCCGGCGAGCAGCTGGAAAGGGCGTCCGTCGATCTTGAGCAGGACGGCCGAACCGTCGCGCTTGACCCGGCTCAGCCGGAAGTGGACCTGCCCCCGCACGCCCCTTTCGGGCCAGTAGCTCACCGACGCGAAAGGCTTCCAGTCCAGCGCCCGCGGCGAGCGCGTCGGCTCGGCGATCGCGAAGCAGCGCCGCGGCTCACGCTCCTCGAACGAACCCCATTGCTGGAAAATGCCGAGCGACTGTCGCTGCGCTGCAACAGGAGCCGCAAGTCCCAGCAAAACAAGGAGGAAAACCGCCTTTCTCATCATATATCCTGATCCTCGGACAGTGCCCTGCTGGCAACAGGAAATGTTGTTTCACTGGCGTTCATGAAACTTTTCGCAGGCCGAAGCACTGGGCCGGCTTCCCGCACGGGACCAGAGACAACAACACGGAGCTTTGTACATGCGTAAATTAGTTTTGGCCGCGTTCATGGCCGGTTCCTTTGCCGCCCCCGCCTTCGCGCAGGAGGCTTCGCCTTTCTCCGGCTTCCGCGTCGAGGGCCTGGTCGGCTACGACAAGCTGCAGTCCGGCAACGACGACGGTGACGGCGTCGACACCAGCGAGGACGAAGGCGACGAGTCGATCGAGGGCGTCGCGTTCGGCGTCGGCGCCGGCTACGACTTCGACCTCGGCGGCCTGGTCGCCGGAATCGAGGGCGAGTTCACCGAATCCACCGCCGAGCAGGAGGCCGACGAGACCATCGACGGCATCAACTTCACCTCGCAGGTGGAGACCGGCCGCGACCTCTATATCGGCGGTCGCCTCGGCTTCAAGGCGAGCCCGCGCACCCTCCTCTACGTCAAGGGCGGCTACACCAACACCAGCATCGAAGCCGCCTTCGAGGACAGTGCCGACCGCTTCGAGTTCGACACCAATGTCGACGGCTGGCGGCTCGGCGCCGGCGCCGAGATGCTGTTCGGCACCAACATGTACGGCAAGGTCGAATATCGCTACTCGAACTACAACAACATCGATTTCGACGACGATTTCGACTTCGACAGCATCCAGTCCGAGAACAGCGAATTCGACATCGACCTCGATCGTCACCAGATCGTCGCGGGAGTCGGCTTCCGCTTCTAAGGCATCGAGCCCAACGCGTAGTTTGCGTTGCGATGAAGGGGCCGGGGCAAATGCTCCGGCCCTTTTTTCACCGCGCGTCACATCCCCCTAGCGGTGGGTTGATAGCCGCTCTACAACCCCTCGAAAGTATCACTTTCGAGGGATCCCAATGAAGGCGACGATCGAACGGGCCACGCTCCTCAAGAGCCTTGGACACGTCCAGTCCGTGGTGGAGCGGAGGAACACGATCCCGATCCTGTCGAACGTCCTGATCGAAGCCACCGAGGGCGGGGGAATCCGCCTGATGGCGACCGACCTCGACCTGCAGATCAACGAGACGGTCGAAGCCAACGTGACCCAGCCCGGCGCCACCACCGTCTCCGCCCACACCTTGTTCGATATCGCCCGCAAGCTTCCCGAGGGGTCGCAGGTCGAGCTCCACGCGACCGAGGGCAAGATGCAGGTCAACGCCGGCCGCGCCCGCTTCAACCTGGCGACCCTGCCGCGCGACGATTTTCCCATCATCGCCGAGGGCGAGCTGCCCTGCTCGTTCGAGCTGCCGGCGGCGACGCTGCGCCAGATCATCGACAAGACCCGTTTCGCCATCTCCCACGAGGAGACGCGCTACTATCTGAACGGCATCTTCCTGCACGTGTCGGACGAGGCCCAGCCGGTGCTCAAGGCCGCCGCCACCGATGGCCACCGCCTCGCCCGCGTCACCGTCCCGCGCCCGGCCGGCGCGGAAGGGATGCCGGACGTGATCATCCCGCGCAAATGCGTCGGCGAGCTCCGCAAGCTGCTCGACGAGGTCGACGGCACCGTCCAGGTGTCGCTGTCGGAATCCAAGGTGAGGTTCGGCCTCGGCACCGCGATCCTGACGTCCAAGCTGATCGACGGCACCTTCCCCGATTACAGCCGCGTCATTCCGACCGCCAACGACAAGCTGCTCAGGATCGACCCGCGCAGCTTCGAGGAAGGTGTCGACCGCGTCGCCACGATCGCCAGCGAGAAGACCCGGGCCGTCAAGATGGCGCTCGACCGTGACAAGATCACGCTTTCCGTGACCTCCCCCGAAAACGGCACCGCCGCCGAGGAAGTTCCGGGCGACTATGGCGCCGAAAATATGGAGATCGGCTTCAACGCCCGCTATCTGCTGGACATCCTCGGCCAGATCGAGGGCGACATCGTCGAGGTCCACCTCGCCGACGCCGCCGCCCCCACATTGCTGCGCGAGAACGACAAGGCCTCGGCGCTCTACGTGCTGATGCCGATGCGGGTCTGACGCCCCGAGTGCTGCTTCGGCGCGAGTGATGGTCGCGCTCACCCGCCTTTCGCTGACGAACTTCCGCTCCTATGCCGACGCGCTGATCGAGCCGGGGCCGGGCTTCGTCGTCCTCACCGGCGAGAACGGCGCGGGCAAGACCAACGTGCTGGAGGCGGTGTCGCTGCTGTCGCCTGGCCGCGGCCTCAGGGGCGCCAGCCTTGCCGAGATGGCGCGGAGCAATGGGCCGGGCGGCTTTGCGGTGGCGGCGCGGCTCTCCGCTCCCTCTCCCTCCGGGGAGAGGGCTCCGGAGGTCGACATCGGCACCGGCACGACCGCCGCCGCCCCCGAACGCCGCCAGGTCCGGATCAACGGAGCCGCCGCGTCCGCCAATGCGCTCGCCGAATGGCTGTCGGTCTTGTGGCTGACGCCGGCGATGGACCGGCTGTTCACCGAGAGCGCCGGCGGCCGGCGCCGCTTCCTCGATCGGCTGGTGCTGGCGCTGGTGCCGGGCCATGCCAGCCATGCCTCCCGCTACGAGGCGGCGATGCGCGCGCGCAACAAGCTGCTGGCGCAGACGGAGCGGCCCGATCCCGCCTGGCTGACCGCGCTCGAGGCGCGGATGGCGGAGCATGGCGCCGCCATCGCCCAGGCCCGCGCCGCCACCACGGCGGCGCTTGGCGAGCGTCTCGCCGCAGCTCCGGAGGGACCGTTCGCCCGCGCCGGCCTCGGCCTGACCGGCTGGCAGGCGGGCGACCTGGCCGCCGAGCTCGCGCTCGGCCGTGCCCGCGATGCCGCCGCCGGCCGCACGCTGGCGGGCCCCCATCGCAGCGACCTTGCCGTCACCCATATGGACAAAGGCCAGCCCGCCGAACGCTGCTCGACCGGCGAGCAGAAGGCGCTCCTGCTCGGCATCGTCCTGGCCCACGCCGATCTCGTCGCCGAACGCGCCGGCCGGCGCCCGATCCTGCTGCTCGACGAGGTCGCGGCCCATCTCGACCCGCGCCGCCGCGCCGCTTTGTTCGAGCGGCTGGAGGCAGGCGGGGGACAGGTGTGGATGACGGGAACAGAGCGCTCGCTCTTCGAGGGTATCGCCGACGCGGCCTGGCTGGAGGTGTATGACGGCGCGATCCGCCCCTCCTGAGCCGTCATTCCGCGCCTGTTCCGGCCTCGATTTCCCGGTCCATGGGGCGGCGGGAGGACAGGCCCTGGAACGCGGTTGCGGGTGGCCGAAAAGACACGCCGAATCCGGCTTATTTCCTTGGGTTTCCGGCCCCTCGTCGCTATATGATCGACATGGCATCCAACCCTACTGAAAACGCTTACGGCGCCGATTCAATCAAGGTGCTGAAAGGCCTCGACGCGGTCCGCAAACGGCCCGGAATGTATATCGGCGACACCGACGACGGGTCGGGCCTCCACCACATGGTGTTCGAGGTCTCCGACAACGCGATCGACGAGGCGCTTGCCGGCCATTGCGATCTTATCCAGATCACCTTGAACCCCGACGGTTCGGTGACGGTCGAGGACAATGGCCGCGGCATCCCGACCGGGATTCATTCCGAGGAAGGCGTGTCGGCGGCCGAGGTCATCATGACCCAGCTCCACGCCGGCGGGAAGTTCGAGAACACCTCCGAAGACAACGCCTACAAGGTGTCCGGCGGCCTCCACGGCGTCGGCGTGTCGGTCGTCAACGCGCTCTCCGAATGGCTCGAGCTCACCATCTGGCGCGACGGCGAGGAGCATTGGATGCGCTTTCGCGGCGGCGATGCCGAGGCGCCGCTCAAGATCGTCGGAGCGGCCGGCGACAAGAAGGGCACCAAGGTCACCTTCCTGCCTTCGCCCGCCACCTTCAAGATCGTCGATTTCGATTTCGACAAGCTCGAGCACCGCTTCCGCGAGCTCGCCTTCCTCAATTCCGGTGTCCGGCTGCTGCTCACCGACGCCCGGCACGAGGAGGAGAAGAGCGTCGAGCTGTTCTACGAGGGCGGAATCGCCGCGTTCGTGCGCTACCTCGATCGCACCAAGACCGCTTTGATCCCCGATCCGATCTCGGTCACGGGCCAACGCGAGGATATCGGCATCGAAGTCGCGCTCGAATGGAACGACAGCTATTACGAGCAGGTCCTGTGCTTCACCAACAACATCCCGCAGCGCGACGGCGGCACTCACCTCGCCGCCTTCCGCGCCGCGCTGACGCGCACGCTCAACAATTATGCCGACAAGAGCGGCGCCCTCAAGAAGGAGAAGGTGAGCCTCACCGGCGACGATATGCGCGAGGGGCTGACCGCGATCGTCTCGGTCAAGCTGCCGGATCCGAAGTTCGGCTCGCAGACCAAGGACAAGCT
>DASWSP010000130.1:0-9286 GCA_036402575.1 Allosphingosinicella sp.
TCGTTAGCGATGTCGCCCGCACCATCTAGCAGCTGTAGAACTCGGTGCGTGAGACCCACCATCAGTGGGAGTCCCGACGCGAAGCTTGTTCCTGCTCCGAAGAGCCAGCTCAAGCGCCCGTGATTAAGTAGTCGGTCGACATCATCCTGAACCTCGTCGTCGGTCATGCCCCCTCCTTCAAGCCAGCATGCCTCAGCCCAAAAAGAATGCAAGGGTACTTCAATCCACTTTCGAGGCCACGATAGCGTCCTCGGCGCCCTTGACCCAACATTCGGAAGTTTTTCGTCGAGCCTTGGTTCGTGTAGTCGTTGCGCAACAGCGATCAGCCGCTCGCGGCAGCCTTGGCTGCGTGCGTTCACAAGATCCCCGTGGGTAAAAACAACTTTCCTACAGCGTACCCAACAGGTTAGCGTCTTCGACTCGGGAGCTGGGAGGCGCGGGTGGGTCGGCCGCTGGAGTTTGCGGGGGAGAAGAAGCAGGCGTTCCTCGACGCGCTCGAGCGCAGCGAGTGCCTGCGATCGGCCTGCGCGGCGGCCGGGGTGATGCCGGGGTCGGTCGCCTGGGCGCGCACGAGCGATCCGGCGTTCGCGGCCGCGCTCGAGGCGGCGATCGCGCGCATCCGGGAGGGGAAGGCGCTGGTCGACAGCCTCGGCAGCGAGCGGGTGGAGGCTCGGGCGGACGGATTCACCGCGCAGAAGCGCCGGCGCTACCTCAAGACGCTCGCCAAGACCGGCTGCCGATCGGACGCGGCCAAGGTGGCGGGCATATCGCGCAACACGGCCGACCGCTGGCGGCGCAAGGACGCCGGTTTCGCCAAAGCCTGCGCGGCCGCGATCGACCAGGCCTCGAGCCATATCGACACGCTCGCCTGGGAGCGCGCCGTCACCGGGATCGAGGAGCCGGTGTTCCATTGCGGCAAAGTGGTGGGGACCCGGATCAAGCGCTCCGATGCCATCTTCCGGATGCTGCTGATCGGATCGAACAAGAAGAAATACGGGCGGATGGGCGCGGCCCGGCGCAAGGAGATCGAGAAGGAGCTGCGCCAGCGGATCGAGCGCGAGGTGCGCGAGCGAATCCGGGCGATGCAGTCGTCGCCGGAGGAAGTGGAGCAGAGCCTGCTGCGCAAGCTCAAGGCGATGCGCACGCACAAGCTGAACCAGGAAGGATATAGCGAGGGACCTGACGGCCAGCTGGTCCCGCCGGGCTGGAAGATGGTCCGGGCGGGCGAGGGGCCGGCGCCGGAGTGAACCGGGCCGCGGCGGCCGAGCGCCCGATCAGGCGGCGTGGGAGCCGATCGCTTTCTGGCGGCGGCGCTGGACCGAGGAGCCGAGGCCGATCGCCTCGCGATACTTGGCGACGGTGCGCCGGGCGATGTCGAAGCCCTTGGCGCGGAGCAGCTCGACGAGCTGGTCGTCGGACAGGATCCGGGTCGGGCTCTCGGCGAGGATCAGCGCGCGGAGATGGCTCTTGACCGCCTCGGCCGAAACCGCGTCGCCGCCGTCATTGCTCTGGATGCCGCTCGTGAAGAAATATTTGAGCTCGTAGAGGCCGCGATCGCAGGACAGGTATTTGTTCGAGGTGACGCGGCTGACGGTCGATTCGTGCATTCCGATCGAGTCCGCCACCGCGCGCAGAGTCAGCGGCCGCAGGTGGGCGACGCCGTTGCGGAAGAAGGCGTCCTGCTGCTTCACGATCTCGGTCGACACCTTGACGATGGTGCGGGCGCGCTGGTCGAGCGCCTTGGTCAGCCAGTTGGCGCTGGCGAGGCATTCGGACAGCCACGCCCTGGACTGCTTGTCCTGAACGCCGTTGCTGAGCTGCGTATAATAGCTTCGGTTGACGAGCAGCCGCGGAAGCGTCGCGCTGTTGAGCTCGATCGCCCAGCCGTGGCCGCGGCGCGCGAGGAACACGTCGGGCACGATCGCGTCGATGCGGTCGCCCTGGCCGAACCTGCAGCCGGGCTTGGGATCGTAGGCGCGCAGCTCGCGGATCATGTCGCCGAGGTCCTCGTCGTCGACGCCGCAGATGCGCCTGAGCGCGGGCAGGTTGCCGCGGGCGAGATAGTCGAGATTGTCGATCAGCCGCGCCATCGCCGGATCGTAGCGGTTGGCGTCTTTGGCCTGGAGCGCGAGGCATTCGGCGAGGGTGCGGGCGCCGACTCCGGCCGGGTCGAAGGTCTGGACGACGGCGAGGACGCCCTCGATCCGGTAGAGCGGAACGCCGAGGCGGTGGGCAAGGTCGAGCGGCGAGGCCAGGAAATAGCCGGTCTCGTCGATCTGCTCGACGATCTGGCGGGCGATGGCGAGCTCGCTGCCGCCGAGGCGGGCGCCGGCCTGCGCGAGCAGATGGTCCTGGAGCGAGAGGTCGCCGCCGGCGAAACTGTCGAAATCCGGCATCTCGCCGCCGCCCGGGCCTTCGCTGCCGCTCAGGCCGAGGCCGCCGTCCAGCCCGCGCATGCTGTCGACGGCGCTGTCCTGGTGCAGGTTCTCGTGGTCGAGGTCGATGTCGAGCGTGTCGATGGGGCCGGTCTCGTCGCCGCCGGCCTCGGGTTCCGCCTCCGGCGCGGCCGCGGTCCCTTCATCCTCGGCCGCGGCGGTGTCGAGCAGCGGATTGCGCTCCAGCTCATCGCCGATGAAGCTCTCGATCTCGAGGTTCGACAGCGCCAGCAGGCGGATCGCCTGCTGGAGCTGGGGAGTCATCACCAGCGACTGCGTTTGGCGAAGGTCGAGGCGAGGCCCGATCGCCATGGCGGCTACAGCTCGAAGCTCTCGCCGAGGTAGAGGCGGCGGACATTCTCGTCGGCGACGAGCGCCTGCGGGCTGCCCGCGAACAGCACCTGGCCATCGTAGATGATGCAGGCGCGGTCGACGAGGTCCAGCGTCTCGCGGACGTTATGATCGGTGATGAGGACGCCGATGTCGCGCTTCTTGAGCTCCATGACGAGCCCGCGGATGTCGGCGATCGAGATCGGGTCGATGCCGGCGAAGGGCTCGTCGAGCAGCATGATGCTGGGATCGGCCGCGAGCGCGCGGGCGATCTCGCAGCGGCGCCGCTCGCCGCCCGACAGCGCCATCGCCGGCGAATCGCGCAGGCGCTCGATGTGGAACTCGGTGAGGAGCTGCTCGAGCCGCTCCTCGCGCACCTGCCGGTTGGGCTCGGCGACTTCGAGCACGGCCATGATGTTCTGGCTGACGGTGAGGCCGCGGAAGATCGAGGTCTCCTGCGGCAGATAGCCGAGGCCGAGGATCGCGCGGCGGTACATGGGCAGGCCGGTGATGTCCTCGCCGTCGAGCAGGATTCGGCCGCTGTCGGGCTTCACCAGCCCCATGATCGAATAGAAGCAGGTCGTCTTGCCGGCGCCGTTGGGGCCGAGCAGCCCGACCACCTCGCCGCGCTCGACTCCGAGCGAGACGTCGATCAGCACGGCCTTGCGGTCGTACGACTTGGCGATCGACACCACCGAAAGACCGCGCGAGACGTGGCCGATCGCGGCGCCTTCCGGCCGCTCCAGGACGGCAGCATCATTCATACGGTGCCGCTAGCACAGCCCCTTCCCCACGCGAAGCGCCTCGCGCCCAAACTGGCAGGATTCGTGCATGAGATTGCCGCCGGCGTCGAGGGGGGAAAGACTAAGTGCCTCGAAATAGGGCGGAGTGTGGCTTTTCAGTTATCGCGCTGCGGCACCGTGAAGGTGCCGGTGACGCGGCCGCCCTGGCCGGTCGACGTGCCGGCGGGGCTGCTGCCCGGGGCGCCGCCGTCAACCACGGCGCGGCCGCTGTCGAGGTCGAGCACCAGCCGACCGCCGCGCACCTGCGACTGGCCGCGGGTGAGGGTGACTCCGCCCAGCAGGGTGATGAGGCGGCTGTTGAGGTCGTAGATGGCGTACTGGCCGCGCGCGGTCTCGGAGGGGCTGCGCACGGTGACTCCGCCGCTGGCGTCGAGCCGTTCGATCTGGATTCCGCCGGACTGGCTGTAGGCGACCGTCAGGCGGGCGGCGTTGAGCGTCAGATCGGCCTGGCGGACCTGGACGTTGCCGGAGAAGATCGCGCGGTCGGCGCGGTCCTGCACCTCGATCCGGTCGGCGGCGACGTCGACCGGCGCGTTGGTGTTGTGACCCTTGAGCGCCGAGGTCGCGCCCTGGCCCGCGGCGGGCTGGACGGCGAGCCCCGCGAGCGTCACGCCGGCGGCGCCCAAAGCGATGAGAATGCTCCTCATCGCCTTCATCTGAGGCCGCCCTGGACGATATGCAAGCGGGCGCTGCCGGTCAGAACGACGCGCTTGTCGGCCAGGCTCGCGATCATCCGGTCGGCGGAGAAACGGCCGAGCGGCATCGAGCCGTCGACTCGGCCGCGGCTCTGCAGGGTGCGGCTGTTGAGGTCCACCGCGACGTCGCGGGTGCGAAGCCGGTAGCCGTCGGCGGCGGCGAACAGGATCGGCCCGATCACGTCGACCGTCTCGCGCTCCAGATTGTAACGGCCGCGCCCGGCGCGCAGCGTGGCGGGACCGCTCTCAAGCTCGATCCCGGCGGTCATTCCGAGCACGTCGACGATCGGGTCGCGCGAGGTCGCCTGGACGGCGGAGGCGGCGTTGATCGTGAACGGCCTCCCCAGATTGTCCTGGCCGCGGTAGCTCGCCGCCTGCACCCGCATCCGCTCCTTGGCGACCTCGACCCGGTTCTTGTCGAGCAGGAAGCTGATCTCCTGCCCTTTCTTGAGCGGCGCCATCGCAAGGAAGGCGACCAGCACGCCGATCGACACCGGCAAGGCCAGCTTGAGGAACCGGACGATGAAATCGTGGAAGCCCCCCGGCGCCGCCCAGCCCTGCTTGCGGATGCGCTCGCGGACGGCGGCTTCAGACATGCGCGAAGATATCCTCCTCGGCCCAGCCGGCGAGGTCGAGCAGGGCGCGGTGGGGAAGGAAATCGAAGCAGGCCTGGGCGAGCGGCATCCGCCCCTCGCGGGTCAGCCGCTCGTCGAGCTTCTCCTTCAGGCCGTGGAGGTGCCGCACATCGCTGGCGGCATAATCCTTCTGGGCGTCGCTCAGCACCGGCGCGCCCCAGTCCGAAGTCTGCTGCTGCTTGGAGATCTCGACCTGGAGCAGCTCCTTCACCAGGTCCTTGAGGCCGTGCCGGTCGGTGTAGGTGCGGATCAGCCGAGAGGCGGTCTTGGTGCAATAGACGGGCGCCGCCACGACGCCGAGATAGGCGCGGATCGAAGCCAGGTCGAAGCGCGCGAAATGGTAGAGCTTGAGCCGCCCCGGATCGGCCAGCACGGCCTTCAGATTGGGCGCGGCATAGTCGCTTCCGGGCATGAAGCGGACGAGATGCTCGTCGCCGCGGCCGTCGGATATCTGGACGACGCACAGCCGGTCGCGGCCGAGCTGCAGCCCCATGGTTTCGGTATCGACGGCGACGGGGCCGTCGGCAAGCGCCCCGGCGGGCAGGTCTTCTTCGTGGAAATGGACGGTCATGCGGCGAGTCCTAGGGCAAAGCCTTGGGCGGCTCAATGCGCGGCTCGCGCCGGCTTCGGCGCGGTATGACTTGATCGCCGAGCGGCGGGGCGCAAGAGGGGCATCCCGTCACCCGAGGAAGCCCGATGCCTTCTGGTCTTGCCGCCCTGCTCGACGACGTCGCCGCGATCGCGAAGCTCGCCGCCGCCTCGATAGACGATGTCGGCGCCGCCGCGGGCCGTGCCGGGGTCAAGGCCGCGGGAGTCGTCGTCGACGACACCGCGGTGACGCCGCGCTACGTCACCGGCTTCACGCCCGACCGCGAGCTGCCGATCATCGCGCGCATCGCCAAGGGATCGATCAGGAACAAGCTGCTGATCATCCTTCCGGTGGCGCTGGCGCTGAGCGCGCTGCTGCCGTGGGCGATCACGCCGCTGCTCATGCTCGGCGGCGCCTATCTGTGCTTCGAGGGCTCCGAAAAGGTGTGGGAGGCCGTCTCCGGCCACGGCCACAGCGTCACCGAGACCGCCGCCGAGCTCGGCAGCGAGAGCCATGAGAAGGAAATGGTCTCCGGCGCCGTCCGCACCGATTTCATCCTTTCGGCCGAAATCATGGCGATCGCGCTGGCCGAGGTCGCGACCGAGCCGTTCCTGACCCGCGCCGCCATCCTGGGCGTCGTCGCCATCGCGATCACCATCGGCGTCTACGGCCTCGTCGGACTGATCGTGAAGATGGACGATATCGGCCTTCACCTCGCCCAACGGCGCGACGGCGGATCGCGCGCGGTGGGCCGAGCGCTCGTGCACGCGATGCCGCGGCTGATGGCGGCGCTTTCGGTGATCGGCATCGCCGCGATGATCTGGGTCGGCGGCGGAATCGTCGTCCATGGACTCGAGCAGTTCGGCGTGGCGGGACTCGCGCACCTCATCCACGACGCTGCGGAGGCGGCCGGTCACCTCGTTCCGGCGATCGGCGGGATCGTCGAGTGGATCGTGGGGGCGGCGGGCGCCGGGCTGGTCGGGCTTGCGCTCGGCGGCGCGATCGTCGCGCTGCACCATCGTTTTGCGCGCAGGCATTGACCGGTGCTGCGAGCCTTTCCACGGTTATCCCTCGTTTTTCGTTCGCGATAAGTTGAAAAATAAGCTATGGGATTCGGCGGTGCGCCATATTTCCGCGCCAAAGGCCGTTTGCGCGAAGGCCCCGCGCTATGGTTCTAATAGGGTAATGGGCGCGGGAAAGTATTAGACGGCATGGGTTTCGATAAGGGGCGCCGCGGCGAGCGCGGCGGACGCGGCAGAGACAAGCGCGACGGTTTCGGCGAGGACAATTTCGGCGGCGGCGGTTTCGAGGATCGGAGCAGCTACGGCGGCGGCGGCGGCGGCGGCGGCGGCGGCGGCCGCGGTGGCTTCGGCGATCGGCCGGGCGGCGGCTATGGCGGCGGCGGCGGCTTCGGCGAACGCAGCGGCGGCGGTGGCGGCTATGGCGGCGGTGACCGCGGCGGCGGCGGCGGCGGCGGCTATCGCGGCGGCGGCGGCGGCTCCGGTGGCGGCGGTGGCGGCGGCGGCTTCGGCGGCCGTGGCGGAATGCCCCCGCAGGTCGTCGGCGAAGGCAAGGGCATCGTCAAATTCTTCAATTCGCAAAAGGGCTTCGGCTTCATCGTCCGGGACGACGGCGGCGAAGACGTGTTCGTGCACATCAGCGCGGTCGAGCAGGCGGGCCTGACCGGCCTGGCCGAAGGACAGCCGCTCGAGTTCACGCTCGTCGACCGCGGCGGCCGGGTTTCCGCGACCGACCTTAAGATCGAGGGCGATCCGCTCCCGGTCCAGGATCGCGCGCCGCGCGAGGACCGCGCCGGCCCGAGCGCCGGCTTCGGCGGCGGCGGCGGCGGCGGTGACCGCGGCGGGCCGCAGCGCCAGCTGACCGGCGAGAAGGCCCAGGGCACGGTCAAGTTCTTCAACGCGATGAAGGGCTTCGGCTTCATCAGCCGCGACGACGGCCAGCCCGACGCCTTCGTCCACATCTCCGCGGTCGAGCGCGCCGGCATGGTCAGCCTCAACGAGGGCGACCGGCTCGAGTTCGAACTCGAAGTGGACCGGCGCGGCAAGACCGCGGCGGTGAACCTCCAGCCGCTCCAATAGGGCGCGCGCTCCACGACGGGGAGCGGGGGCAGCATCAAAGCAAAAGGCCCGGCCGTTGGGCAGAACGGCCGGGCCTTCCTACATCTGCGGCAAGGGAGAAGCCGCAGCCCTCCTTAGGCCGCGTCGGCCAGGAAGATCGGACGGTGGTTGCGGCTGTGAGTCCCGAACCCGCGGCTGCTCGCCTCGGCGAGCGGCAGCGCGGTCGAGCAGAAGCCGCATTCGGCGGAAATGCGCCCCACCAGCCAGTGGCTGCGTCCGCAGCCCGGGCAGTGGTTCACCTGGTTCTCGCGATAGACGACGCAATAACCGCGCTCGGCGGGCCTCTTGGGAAGAGTGTCCGCTCCTGAAATCGATCTCAGCATGGTCGCTCCCTTCAATTCAAATTGCACTACAGCGATTCGACCGAGCTTCACGGTGCGGGCAGCGGATCGGGCTGTCACCTCCCCAAAAACGGCTCGTTCCAAAAGGATACGTTTGTCCGGGAGGCGTTAACTGGTGGATGGGATTGCTTGCGGCGGCGTTTACTTGATCCACGTTTTCTTGCGCTTTTCGGAGCCGCGCATTCCCGCCGGTCGCGTTGTTGTTAACCCTGTCAGGAAACCATTCGCCGAAGAGTGTCGATGTGATCGGCTTCGCTCGCGGGCTTGTCGCGGCGGATGCGCGAGATGCGGGGGAAACGCATCGCGAGGCCGGATTTATGGCGCTTGCTCTCGTGGATCGAATCGAACGCGACCTCCAGCACCAGGCTCTTGTCGACCTCGCGGACGGGCCCGAAGCGCTGCACCGTATTGTTGCGGACGAAGCGGTCGAGCCACATCAGCTCCTCGTCGGTGAAGCCGAAATAGGCCTTGCCGACCGGCAGCAGCTCGCCGCCTTCGGCCGGATCCGCGGTCCAGCAGCCGAACGTATAGTCGGAATAGAAGGAGGAGCGCTTGCCGCTTCCGCGGGCGGCGTACATCAGCACGCAATCGGCGGTGAGGGGGTCGCGCTTCCATTTGTACCAGAGGCCGACCCGCCGCCCCGGCACATAGGGGCTGTCGCGGCGCTTGAGCATCACTCCCTCGATCGAGGCGTCGCGCGCGCCGGCGCGGATCTCCTCGAGCTCGTCGAAGCTTGACGCGTCGATCAAGGCGGAGAGGTCGAAGCGCTCCGGATCGAGCTGCGGCACGAAGGCTGCCAGGCGAGCCCGCCGCTCCGACCAGGGCAGCGGCCGAACGTCCTCCTCGCCGTCGACCAGGATGTCGTAGAGGCGCACGAAGGCCGGATAGTCGGCGACCATCTTGGGCGAGACGATCTTGCGCCCGAGCCGCTGCTGCAGCGCGTTGAAGCTCGCCGCCGCGCCGCCATGCGCCTCGGCCCCCTGGAACTCGCCCTTCACCAGCAGCTCGCCGTCGAGGACGCCTTGCCGGTCGTACGCGGCGGCCACCTCGGGAAAGCTGCGCGTGATATCGTCGCCGGCGCGGCTGTAGAGGCGGGTCTCGCCGCCGACGCGGACGATCTGGACGCGGATGCCGTCCCATTTCCACTCGGCCGCATAATCGTCCATCGACAGCCGCAGCTCATCGAGCGGGTGGGCGAGCATGAAGGGGCGGAACACCGGCACGTTGTGCGCGGTCGGCTGCGCGCCGCGGCCCTCGGCCCAGGCGAACAGCGGCAGATAGGGCGGGCCGATGCCGTGCCACACCTCCTCGACCGAATCG
>DASWSP010000131.1:0-5714 GCA_036402575.1 Allosphingosinicella sp.
CAGATCTTCCTTGAGACCGAGCTGTTCTACCAGGGCATCCGCCCGGCCATCAACGTCGGCCTCTCGGTCAGCCGCGTCGGCTCGGCCGCGCAGACCAAGGCGATGAAGAAGGTCGCCGGCTCGATCAAGCTGGAGCTCGCCCAGTATCGCGAGATGGCCGCCTTCGCCCAGTTCGGCTCGGACCTCGATGCTTCGACCCAGCGCCTGCTCAACCGCGGGGCGCGGCTGACGGAGCTCTTGAAGCAGCCGCAGTTCCAGCCGATGCCGATGGAGGAGCAGGTCGTCTCGATCTTCTCGGGCGTCAACGGCTTCCTCGACACGGTGCCGGTCAACCAGGTGGTGCGCTTCGAAAGCTCGCTCCTCGCCCACGTCCGCGCCGATCACTCGCAGGTGCTGAACACGATCCGCGACACCAAGACGCTCGACGACGATACCAGCGGCAAGCTCAAGGCCATCGTCGGCGACTTCGTGAAGACCTTCGCGTAAGGAATAGCGGAACGTGGCCAGCCTCAAGGCACTCAAAGGGCGGATCGCCTCGGTCAAGTCGACCCAGAAGATCACCAAGGCGATGAAGATGGTCGCGGCAGCCAAGCTGCGCCGCGCCCAGCAGGCCGCCGAGGCCGGCCGCCCCTATGCCGAGCGGCTCGCCGGAGTGGTCGAAAGCCTCGCCGCGCGCGTCACGATCGGCCCGCAAAGCCCGAAGCTGCTCGCCGGCACCGGCCGCGACCAGTCGCACCTGCTCGTCGTCTGCACCTCCGACCGCGGCCTTGCCGGCGCGTTCAACTCCAACATCGTCCGCGCCGCCCGCAAGAAGGCGGACGACCTGATCCGCGAAGGCAAGAACGTCCATTTCTACCTCGTCGGCCGCAAGGGCCGCGCGGTGATCGGCCGCCTCTTCCCCCGGCAGATCCTCCATCAGCACGACACCAGCGCCATCAAGCAGGTGAGCTTCGCCGACGCCCAGGCGATCGCCAACGACATCGTCGAGCGCTACACGACCGACGGAATCGACGTCGTCCACCTCTTCTACGCCCGCTTCCAGTCGGCGCTCGTGCAGGAGCCGGTCGGCCAGCAGATCATCCCGGTGCCGATGCCGGAAGCCGCCGCGGCGCCCGCGGGCGGTGCCAATGCCGCGGTCGAATATGAGCCGGAAGAGGAGGATATCCTCGCCGCGCTCCTCCCCCGCAACGTCGCCGTCCAGATCTTCCGGGCGATGCTCGAGAACGCCGCGTCCGAGCAGGGCAGCCGAATGACCGCGATGGACAACGCCACCCGCAATGCCGGCGACATGATCAACCGCCTGTCGATCCAGTACAACCGCACCCGCCAGGCCGCGATCACCACCGAACTCGTCGAAATCATTTCCGGCGCCGAAGCGCTGTAAGAAAGTCAGAAGGAAGCACCTCATGGCCACCACCATCGATCGCCCGCAGACGGCCCAGGGCACTCCGCAGGCCGGACAGCCGCGCACCAACAATGTCGGCCGGGTCAGCCAGGTGATCGGCGCCGTCGTCGACGTCTCGTTCGACGGCGATCTGCCGCAGATCCTGTCGGCTCTGACCACCGACAATAACGGCAACAAGCTCGTGCTCGAGGTCGCCCAGCATCTCGGCGAGAAGACGGTTCGCACCATCGCGATGGATTCGACCGACGGCCTCACCCGCGGCCAGGCGGTGATGGACACGGGTTCGCAGATCCGAGTGCCGGTCGGCCCGATGACCCTGGGCCGGATCATGAACGTCGTCGGCGAGCCGATCGACGAGCGCGGCCCGATCGGCCACACCGACACGATGCCGATCCACGCCGAGGCCCCGCTCTTCGTCGACCAGTCGACCGAGACCGCCATTCTCGTCACCGGCATCAAGGTCATCGACCTGCTCGCGCCCTACGCCAAGGGCGGCAAGATCGGCCTGTTCGGCGGCGCCGGCGTCGGCAAGACCG
The DNA here is from genome assembly GCA_036402575.1 of Allosphingosinicella sp. GTDB lineage: Bacteria > Pseudomonadota > Alphaproteobacteria > Sphingomonadales > Sphingomonadaceae > Allosphingosinicella. Next base: position 1,942 of record DASWSP010000131.1, read on the forward strand.
TGCTCATCCAGGAGCTGATCAACAACATCGCCAAGGGCCATGGCGGCACCTCGGTGTTCGCCGGCGTCGGCGAACGCACCCGCGAGGGCAACGACCTCTATCACGAGTTCCTCGACGCGGGCGTCATCGCCAAGGACGCCGACGGCAACCCGACGCCGGAAGGCTCCAAAGTCGCCCTGGTGTTCGGCCAGATGAACGAGCCGCCGGGCGCCCGCGCCCGCGTCGCCCTCTCGGGCCTCACCCAGGCGGAATATTTCCGCGACGTCGAGGGCCAGGACGTGCTCTTCTTCGTCGACAACATCTTCCGCTTCACCCAGGCGGGCTCGGAAGTGTCGGCTCTGCTCGGCCGCATCCCGTCGGCGGTGGGCTACCAGCCGACGCTCTCCACCGACATGGGCGCGCTGCAGGAGCGGATCACCTCGACCAACAAGGGCTCGATCACCTCGGTCCAGGCGATCTACGTCCCCGCCGACGACTTGACCGACCCCGCCCCCGCCACCTCGTTCGCCCACCTGGACGCCACCACGGTGCTGTCGCGCGCGATCTCGGAGCTCGGCATCTACCCGGCCGTCGATCCGCTCGACTCCACGTCGCGCGTGCTGACCGCGCGCACCGTCGGCCAGGAGCATTACGACACGGCGCGCGCCGTCCAGGAGACGCTGCAGAAGTACAAGTCGCTTCAGGACATCATCGCCATCCTCGGCATGGACGAGCTTTCCGAGGAGGATAAGCTCACCGTCAGCCGCGCCCGCAAGATCCAGCGCTTCCTGTCGCAGCCCTTCCACGTCGCCGAGGTGTTCACCGGCATCCCCGGCAAGTTCGTCCAGGTCGAGGACACGGTCCGCTCGTTCAAGGCGGTCGTCGAAGGCGAATACGACCACCTCCCGGAATCCGCTTTCTACATGGTCGGCGGCATCGAGGAAGCGGTCGAGAAGGCGCAGCGCCTGGCGGCGGAAGCGTCGTAAATGCCCCTGCACTTCGAACTCGTCACGCCCGAACGGCTCGTCCGCTCCGAGGAGGTCCACATGGTGGTCGTCCCCGGATCGGAGGGCGAGTTCGGCGTGCTGGAGGGCCACGCGCCCTTCATGTCGACGGTCCGCAACGGCGACCTCGCCATCTACCGCACGAGCGGCGGCGAGCCGGAGCGGATCGCGATTGAGGGCGGCTTCGCCGAAGTCACCGTCCGCGGCCTCACCGTCCTTGCCGAAAGCGCGGCGGCGGCCTGAACTAGCGGAGCCGGAGCGGCGGGGCGCACCCTTTCCGGTCCAGATGCGCCCTCAGCGACGCGACCCGGCGATAATTACGGTCCTTGAGCCCGCTCGGCGCGATGCCGAATGCTGCGAAGTGCCGCTCGTCGACCAGCACGACCCGCTTCGTGGCGCAAAGCGCGTCGAGCGCCGCCGGCCTTAGGTGGACCATGTCCATGATCTTCGGCAGATCGCGCGGATCGGCGTTGTTCTGGACGAGATCCTCGGTGAAGAAGCCGGTCCGGGCGTCGAGCAGCACCACGTCGGCCGGAGCCGCCTTGATCGCGCGGTAGAGGCGCGCATGCGGCGCCACGAAATTGCGCGCCATCACCAGCTGCGCGGGGATCAGGACCACCGCGGACAGCGCGAGGGCATAACGGAAAAGCGCCCAGGTCCGCGAGGGCTGGTCGGCCGGCACGATTTGCTGCCAGCCGTAGCCGGCCAGCAGGCAGAAACAGCCGATCAGCCCGTGCAGGTAGCGATAACCCCAGCCGTGGCCCTGGTAGTAGCCCATGGTCACCACCCCGATCAGGCAGGCGAGCAGCAGCGGGTGGACGATGCCTTGCCCGGCCCAGTTGCGCCGCACGAGCCGCAGCGACAGCAAGGCGAGCGGCAGGAGCAGCATGTTCTGCCAGGCGGCGAACCGGGCCGCGTTGGCCATCAATATCATCGGCGACAAGCCGAGCAGCCGCGTGATGACGCCGATGATCTCGTTTTCGCTATGATCGGCCAAGGCGGGCGCGGCTGCCGCAGCGCCCGCCTGCTCGAGCAGCAGAGCCGGGTAGATCAGCAGCCAGAACAGGCAGATCGCGGCATAGCCGCCGATGTAGAGGAGGGCCCGCCGCCATTCGCTGCGCGCCAGCAGCCAGAGGATGAACGGACCCGCGAACAGTGGATGGAAATGCAGCTTGTGCAGCCCGACGATCACGAGACCCGTCAGCAGGGCTGCGGCGTCGGCCATCGGGGTCCGCCTGAGGAACAGCGCGAGCCACACCATGTTCAGCGCGAAATGCCCGGTCATCGCGTAGGAGGTCATCGCGGCGGCGATCAGCTGCGCGGAGGTGACCGCCAGGAGCAGCGTCACCGCCGCGGCGTCCGGCCTTTCCGGCCACAGACGCCGTGCGGCGTCGAACAGCGCGTAGAAGCCCACGAACAGGAGCAGGGGGTTGGCGACGGCCGGGTGGGCGACCGCTCCCGCTAGCGCCTGAAGCGCCGAATTGAGCGGCAGATAGCCGGAGATCCACACGCTGTCGCTGCTCAGCCGGTGCGTGAAGATCGGCATCAGCGCGTCGCTGTACGGCTGCCATTCCGCCGGCACCGGCGCCACCAGCGACCCGTCGCGGATCGAGGCGGCGGTGAAGGTCGCCATCGCCTCGTCCCGCGACATGTCGAAATTCATCATGATCGCGAACGTGCCGGCGACGCAGAGCAGCGCCACCGCTCCGGCGATCATCAGGAGATGCCTCGGCGCCAGCCGCAGCGGCCGAAGCCACCCTTCCCTGAAATCGATCTGCGCCGCCGCCACGAACGCGACCGCCATGCCGCACAGGATCGGCACGTCCTGCTTGAAGAAATAGATCTGCGAGATGAAGTCGGAGCGCTCCCGCGCCGCCACGGCCAGGATGGTGAGGATTCCCGCCGCCAGCAGAAGCGCTCGGTACAGCGGCAGCGCCGCCTTCTCACCCAGCCGCAGATCCCAATTCCCGTTTGTCAGCATTGCGGCCGTTCTGGTTGCACCTGGGGCCTAACAGCGCCCCGGCAGCGAAGCAACAACGCTCCCCCCCGCCCGGACAAGCGGTCCGGCCAGTTAGGCAATTGTCAAAGTTTCGCTCTTATTCACCAAGGTCCGGCAGCGAATTTTGACGGAATTTGGAGAGGTTCGCACAATATGAGTGCATTTGGACGACGGAGCGGCGCTGCGGGCACTGGGGGACAGCGCCCCTCCTTCGGCGTGGCGCGCCCCATGAAGGGCGGCGCCCAGCCGGCGCCCGCGGACGGCGGCGACCAGTTCCCGCCGCTCGACGCGCTCGGTATGGGCAGCGAGGAGCCCTCGGCGGAGCCCGTCCAGGGCGACGCGATGTCGCGGCTCGCCGACCGGATGGCCGCGCCCGCCGAATCCGGCTCGTCCAAGAACGAGGGCTTCGAGGCCTCGATCCACCGCATCAAGGAGCAGGTCCTCCCCCGCCTCCTCGAGCGCGTCGACCCCGAAGCCGCCGCGACGCTCAGCAAGGACGAGCTTGCCGAGGAATTCCGCCCGATCATCGGCGAGGTGCTCGCCGAATTGAAGATCAACCTCAACCGCCGCGAGCAGTTCGCGCTGGAGAAGGTGCTGGTCGACGAGCTGCTCGGCCTCGGCCCGCTCGAGGAGCTGCTCAGCGACCCCGAGATCAGCGACATCATGGTCAACGGGCCCAACCAGACCTTCGTCGAGAAGAAGGGCAAGCTCCAGCTCGCGCAGATCCAGTTCCGCGACGAGGAGCATCTGTTCCAGATCGCCCAGCGCATCGTCAACAAGGTCGGCCGCCG
>DASWSP010000132.1:0-6711 GCA_036402575.1 Allosphingosinicella sp.
ACTGGGTCCACAGGTGACGGTCATGGCCGTCATGTCCGAGTAGGCTGAGGTTGTCTTCGGCGTCGATCAAAGAGGCCGGCCGGCCGTGGCCGTATAGTAGCTCGTGAGCTCGTCGGCTGGTCGGCGGTGCCGTGCGCGACCCGCACGGAGCGCACTTCGTCGGCAGCGGTGTAGATCGTCTGGGTTATGCGGCCAAGGCCGAACGACCCTTGCGCGCCGAGCCAGCAGGCTGAGCCGGGCAGCGAGCCGAACGCCGCCGGGTTCATCCAGGTGGCGGTGCAATCGAGCCGGCCCTTCGCGTCGTAGCTGTACTGGACCAGGGAATGGGTCGTGACGCCGGCGATCAGCGTGTCGGTCACTTGCGGCTCGCAAAAGCTCAGGTCGCCGCTGTCGATGCCGATGCCGCGAGATCACCCGCCAAGCGCAAGGCATTTCGTCCAGCATGAATTGGCGCACCGGCTCGCGGTGGCAGAGTGACTATTCCTAGGCTCTGTCATCAGCGCTTAACCGGTTACAAGGCGAGCAATGGCACTTGCGGCCCTGTCGTTGTCTAAGAAGATAAGGTGGGCGCGTCGCGACCTTTTCGTCACGACTTGAACAAGCGCCTCGCGGCTTTCAGGCCCGCCAGCCCGGCTGCGATCGTCGCGGGCTGCTTGGCGAAGCAGAGGCGGACCACGCTCGTCACCGCGTCGCTCTCATAGAAGGGAGAAAGCGGGATCGCCGCCACGCCGGCCTCGCGCACCGCGCGCTCGCAAAAGGCGAGGTCGCCGCCGTCGATGCCCGACGCCGCCAGATCGATCGACAGGAAGTAGGTTCCCTCGGCCGGCAGGGTCGCGAAGCCCGCTTCCTCCAGCCCCTCCGCCAGCGTGTCGCGCGCCCGTGCGAAGCTGTCCCGCATCGCCTCGAAATAGCCGACGTCCTTGCCGAGCCCGTGCGCGACCGCGGCCTGGAGGTTGGGCGGCGTCGCGAAGGCGATGAACTGATGCGCCTTGGAGATCGGTACCGCCAGCGCCTCCGGAGCGACGATCCAGCCCACCTTCCAGCCGGTCAGCGAGAAGATCTTGCCGGCCGATCCGACCTTCACCGTCCGCTCGCGCATGCCCGGCAGCGCCGCCAGCGGCATATGCCGGCGCCCGTCGAACACGACATGCTCCCATACCTCGTCGCTGAGGGCGATGGCGTCGTGGCGCACGCATGCCTCGGCGAGCAGCCGCAGCTCCGCCGCATCGAACAGCCGCGCCGTCGGGTTGTGGGGGTTGTTGAACACGACCAGGCGGGTGCGTTCGGAAAAGGCTTCGTCGAGCCCCTCCTCGCTGATCCGCCAGCCGGGGGGCGTCAGCCGAACGAACCTCGGCACCCCGCCGGCGCGGCGGACCAGTGGGGCGTAGGCATCGTAGAGCGGCTGGAACAGCACCACTTCATCGCCCGGGGCGACCAGCGCCATGATCGCGCTCGCCAGCGCTTCGGTCGCGCCCGAGGTGACGATCACCTCGCTTGCGGCGACATCCAGCCCCTGATGGTGGCGGTAATGGGCCGCGACCGCTTCCCGCAGCTCGGCCGTTCCGCGCATCGGCGGATATTGGTTGGATCCCTCGATCAGCGCTCGCGCGGCGCTTTCGACCACATCGGCCGGCCATCCGAAGTCGGGGAAGCCCTGGCCGAGGTTCACCGCGCCGTGCTCGCGCGCCAGCATCGACATGTGCTCGAAGATCGAGATCGGCATATCGGCGAACAGCGGGTTCACAGGCGCTCGATCAATGCTCGAGCCGCGAGCGGCGCCCGCACCTTGGCGCCGCTGATGAAGAAAACGTAGCTGTCGCGCGGCCGCGGCGCCGCCGCCTCCGCGGCATAAGGGAAGCCCGGCGGGCTTTCGCCCCGCGCCCACGCCCTGGCGGCGGCCGCCCAGCGGTCCAGCGCGGCGGCGTCGTAACCCGTCGCCTCGCTTTCCCGGCAGCGCTGCAGCCGCGCATAGGCGAAATCGCCGCTCAGATCGGGGATGCAGGGATAATCGTCGGCATCCGCAAACACGATCCCTACCCCCGCGGCGCGCGCCATCGCCACGAACTGCGGGGTTCGGAAGCTCTCGTGCCGCGGCTCGATCGCGTGCCGCAGCTTCACTCCGTCCTGCTTGTCCGGGAGCAGCTTGAGGAACGCCTGGAAGTCGTCGGGCTCGAACCTCTTGGTCCCCATGAACTGCCACAAGATCGGCCCCAGCTTGTCGCCGAGCTCCACGATGCCCTGCGCGCAGAAGCGCTCGACCCCCTCGCCGCCGTCGCCGAGCACCTTCCGGTTGGTGCAGAAGCGCGACGCCTTGACCGCGAACCTGAAGCCGTCCGGCACCGCCTTGGCCCATCGCTCGAACAGCTCGGGCTTCTGCAGCTTGTAATAGGTCGCGTTGATCTCGGTCGCCGTCAGCTGGCTCGCCGCATATTCGAGCTGCTTGGTTTTCGGCAGCCCGGCCGGAAAGAAGGTCCCGCGCCAGGGATCGTAATCCCAGCCGCCGACACCGACATGGATATTTCCGGAGCGTGGCGCGGCTTCCATGCGTCCGCTCTAGCCGCCTGCACCGCTTCTGCACAGCTTCGGCACCGCCATCCCTTCGGGAACCCATCCCCACGAACCCGTAATCGACCGGCGAAAATTCAGTCGCAAATGGAGCGAAAGCCGATTGACCGAGCCTTTGCGCGAGGCGCAGCATCCTTCCCGGCGGGGGGAAATAGCAGATGAACCAGTCGCTTCCAGAGACGCGAGCGCCGCGCGCGGGGGCGCCCGGCGAGATCGACCGCCAGCAGGCGCCGGCGCAGGCAAGCCGGGAGGCGAAGGACGGCCGGCGGCAGCATGCAGATGGCTCCAAGGCGATCGTGCTCTTCTCGGACGGCACCGGGAACAGCAGCGCCAAGCTCTTCAAGACCAACGTCTGGCGCATGTACGAGGCGGTCGATCTTGGGCCTTCCTCCGAGGAGAAGAGGCCTCAGATAGCCTTCTATGACAACGGCGTCGGCACGTCGGCGCTTCGCCCCCTGGCCGCGCTCGGAGGGATTTTCGGCTTCGGCCTCAAGCGCAACATCCTGGAGATCTATCGCTACGCGTGCCGCAACTACCAGGCGGGTCCCGATCAGAAGCCCGGCGCAGACCCGGTCAAGGGCGGCGACGAGATATACGGCTTCGGCTTCAGCCGGGGCGCGTTCACGATGCGCCTGGTCATCGCCCTGATAGCCTCGCAGGGCCTCGTCGTCTCATCCGACGAGGCCGAACTCGAGCGCAAGAGCAAGGACGCGTACCGAGCGTTCCGCGCCGATTTCGAGCCGCGAAAACTGAAGTGGCCGACCCGGCTGTTTCGTGCGGCGCGCGAATGGCTGTCCCGCAAATGGCGCCGCCGGCGCGGCGTGCCGCTCTACGACAGCGCAGACAATCTTCGGCCGGAAATCCGCTTCGTCGGGGTCTTCGATACGGTAGCCGCTTATGGTGGGCCGGTGACGGAGATCACCCGGGCCATAGACAATTGGCTCTATGCTCTCAGCATGCCCGATTATCAGCTGAACGAGCGCGTGCGTTGCGCCCGTCACGCACTGGCCATCGACGACGAACGCGACGCCTTTCACCCTCTGCTTTGGGACGAGGTGCACGAGGCCTCGCTGATTAGCGACGCCAAGGTCTCGAAGGACAGGCTCCGGCAAGTCTGGTTCACCGGCATGCATGCCGACGTCGGCGGCGGCTATCCCGACGAGAGCCTCAGCTATGTCTCGCTCCTCTGGATGATCAAGGAAGCCGAAGATCAAGGCCTGCGAGTCCTCAAAGTGATCACGGATCGCTTTCTCGCGCTCGCGAGCAGTTCGGGGCCTATTCACGACAGCCGCTCGGGCCCCGGCGCCTATTACCGATACCAGCCGCGCAAGATCGCCGCCTGGATGCAGCCGCCGGACCCATCCACCTTGTACCAGCGCGACCCGGACCGTGTGGATCCGAACGGCGCCTCGCTCGGCTTCATCCCCACGGTTCTGGTCCATGAGAGCGTGGCGGCGCGGATCGCCCACGGCACCGATCGATATGCGCCCATCACGCTGCCCGCCAGGATCGTCATCGTCCCTCCCAAGGCGGGCGGTGAGACGGCTCTTCAAGCCGACACGGTGACGCCCAAAGCCGAAGCGGCGGCAGATGACGGCGCGGTCCGGCCGCTGCTCGATCCTTGGCTCCACGACCGCTTCGAAAATGCCGCTTTCGGGGCCGAGCGCGTCGCAAAGATGGAGCGGGTCTGGGATCTCGTCTGGCGCCGGCGCATCGCCTATTTCCTGACGCTCGGCCTCACGCTCTTGCTCGTGCTGCTGCCGCTTTGGGTGAGCCGCACGCGCGATCCCCCCTTCCTCGCGGACGGCCGCACCTGGCTGGGTGAGATCATCCGGCTCCTGAACATCATCCTCCCACAATTCCTGGAAGGGTGGGTCAATACGGCCGCGGCCAACTCCTTCTACGTCCTCGTGCTTGGCGTCCTCATCCTCGCGATCATGGGGCGGAGCGCCGCGATGGAAGGCCAGCTGCGCGATCATGCACGCGCGATCTGGGCCCATTCGCTGTCGCCCGACAGACGCGAGCCAGAGGTCCAGAAAAGCGCATGGCGGCTGCGCACTTCGCCCCATTATCAGTGGTGGATGCAGAAGGCGAAGTGGCTTGTCCTGCCGGCGTTGTTCGGTCTTGTCATGCTCGGCCTGTTGCTGTGGGTCGCGCTCGGCTTGCTGACCCAGACGCGCCTCCCCGGGCTGGAACGCAGCGGCCTGCTCTGCCCTAAGCGCAGCAGCGTAGCCGGCACCAATGCCGCAAGCCTCGACTTCAGCCCGCGCTCGGTCTGTGAGGCGGCGCTGATGAACGTCGTGCGCGGCGAGCGATATCTCGTCACACTGGACGTGGTGGAGCCCTGGAAGGACAGTAAGGTGGATGCAGCCCCCACGGGTCTCGCGGCCGGTGAGTTGGGCTTCCCGTGGGGATATATCGGGGTGCCGCTTCGAAGGATCGTCAATGCGGGATATCTCCAGCCGGCTTATCTGATACGTTCGCGGCGCGCCTGGTGGCAATTTGGGGAGCCGGTCTACATCCAGCCCATTTCGCTCCAGCAACAGGGCGACGCGGCGACCAGCTGGCAGGCGGAGTTCACTGCCGAGCGCGACGGCGAGCTCTCGTTATTCGCCAATGACAGCATCCTTCCGTTCGAGCTCGGCCGATACAATTACCGCTACTTCTATGAGCAGAGCGGCAGCGGGCGCGGCAATTCCGGCTCCGCCTGCGTCACGATAATGCGTGCCGACCGGATCTCGCTGCCCCCGCCGCCACGGACTCCCGCGTGTCTCCTGGCCGCGCAGCGGGCGGCCGCGGCGGCCAAGGCCGAACTGCAACCAACTCGTTCCGCATCGCCACGGCGGCCGGCGGCTCGTCCTGCCGGAGCGCGGCCTCCCGAGTGATCGGGACTTCTGTTCCGGGGCCGCCGCAAGTTCAGGGTGACGGATTCCGAGCGAGTGATTACCTACGGCCGTATGAATCACGTTATTCCGCGCCGCCTGCCCGACGAGAGATCGCGATGGGCGTGATCGTCCGCCCGGTCGAGGAGGCGGCGGACCGCAAGGCGTTCGTCGATGTCGCCTTCGAGCTCAACAAGGGCGACCCCAACTGGGTGCCCCCGCTCAAGACCGAGGTCCACGGGCTGATCGATCCGCGCATCAACCCGTGGTTCAGCCATGCCGAGGCGCGGCTGTTCCTCGCCGAGCGCGACGGTCGGCCCGTGGGACGAATCTCCGCACAGGTCGACCAGCAGGTGCTCGCCATGCCGGCCGCGCAGGGCGGCGGGCCCGGCACCGGCCAATGGGGGATGTTCGAGGCCGCCGACGCGGAGGCGGCCGCGGAGCTCATCGCGCGCGCCGAGGATTTCCTGCGCGGCCGGCGGATGAAGCGGGCGCTCGGCCCGTTCAGCCTGTCGATCTGGGACGAGCCGGGACTGCTCGTCCGCGGCTTCGAGCAGCCGCCGACGGTGATGATGGGGCATAACAGCCCGCGCTACGAAGGCTGGATCGAGGCCGCCGGCTACGCGCAGGCCAAGGACCTCTTCACCTACGAGCTCGACATCACCCAGAGCATGCCGCCGCTCGTCCAGCGCATCGTCTCGTCGGGCGAGCGCAACGAGCGCATCCGGATCCGCCAGGTCTCCAAGGCGCGCTTCGAGGAGGAGGCGGCGCTGATCCTCGGCATCCTCAACGATGCCTGGTCCGACAATTGGGGCTTCGTGCCGCTGTCCGACGAGGAGATCGCCTATGCCGGAAGGAAGCTCAAGCCGATCGTGTTCGAGGATCTGATCCGCGTCGCCGAGGTCGAAGGCGAGCCGGTCGCGTTCATGATCACCCTGCCCGACTTGAACGAGTTGACCCGCGACTTCGACGGGCGGCTGTTCCCGGTCAACTGGATCAAGCTGCTGTGGCGCCTCAGGAACCCCCAGGTGAAGACGATGCGGGTGCCGCTGATGGGGGTGGTGAAGCGGCTCCAATCGACTCGGCTGGCGAGCCAGCTCGCCTTCATGATGATCGAATATATCCGCCGCGACGCGATCCGCCGCTACGGCTCGGTGAGGGGCGAGATCGGCTGGATCCTCGACGACAATGTCGGGATGCGCTCGATCGCCGAGACGATCGAGAGCCACATCAACCGCGTCTACCGGATCTACGAAAAGGCGCT
>DASWSP010000133.1:0-2651 GCA_036402575.1 Allosphingosinicella sp.
GGGGCACCGAGATGGTCGAGGATCGCGACCGCGCGGCTCGAAAAGCCGCATTGCGGGAACAGGGCGGTGCCCTTCATGAACAGGACGACGTCGTTGGCCTTCACGATCTCGTCGATGCGGCTGTTGGCTTGGGTCATTTCAAAACTCCTTATTCGGGAACGGCGGTGGTGAGCTGGAGCGCGTGGAGCACCCCGCCCATCCGGCCGCCCAGCGCCTCGTACACGCGCTGATGCTGCTTCACCCTTGGCATCCCCCTGAAACTCTCCGCGACGACCCGCGCCGCATAATGGTCGCCGTCGCCGGCCAGATCGGTGATCTCGACCCGCGCATCGGGGATACCCTGGCGGATCAGCGTCTCGATCTCGTCGGCGGCCATCGCCATCAGCGCTGCGCCTCGATCATCTGGCGCTTGGCCTCGACCGTCTTGTGCTCGAGCGCCTCGCGGATCCGCGCTTCGTCGCACTCGACTCCCGCCGAGGTCAGATCGCCGAGGATCTTGCGGATCACGTCCTCGTCGCCGGCCTCCTCGAAATCGGCCCGGACCACGTCCTTGGCGTAGGATTCGGCCTCGACTTCGGTCAGCCCCATCAGCTTCGCCGCCCATGCGCCGAGCAGGCGGTTGCGGCGGGCGGTGACCCTGAACTGCATTTCCTGATCGCGCGCGTACATGTTCTCGAAGGCGCGTTCGCGGTCGTCGAAAGTCGTCATGGCTATCCTTTGCTGATCCGTTGGGTGTCAGATAGGCGGCACGGGTGGCAGGCGCAATCTTCCTGCCTGTTTGTGGAACCGCACGAGGGCGATCAGTCCATCGTCACCACGAGCTTGCCGACGGCCTGTCGCGCGGCCATGTGGGCGATCGCTTCGCCGCCCTGCTCGAGCGGCCAGGTGCGGCTGACCCTGGGCGCGATCCGGCCCTCGCTCCACAGCCCGAACAGAGTCTCGATATGGGCGGCGTTCGCCTTGGGGTCGCGGGCGGCGAAGGCGCCCCAGAAGACGCCGCAGACGTCGCAGCTCTTGAGCAGGGTGAGGTTGAGCGGCAGCCGCGGGATTCCGGCCGGGAAGCCGACGACGAGGTAGCGCCCCTGCCAGGCGATCGACCGCAGCGCGGGCTCGGCATAATCGCCGCCGACCGGATCGTAGACGACGTCCGCGCCGCCCGGCCCGACGGCGTCCTTGAAACGCTGCGCCAGCGCCTTCGACTGGTCCTTGTCGAACGGCCCGCGCGGATAGACGAGCACCTCGTCCGCGCCCGCCTCCCGCGCCGCCGCTGCCTTCTCCTCCGAGGAGACCGCGCCGATCACGCGGGCTCCGAACGCCTTACCGAGCTCGACGGCGGCCAGCCCGACGCCGCCGGCGGCGCCGAGGACGAGCAGGGTCTGCCCCTCCGCGAGCCGGCCGCGGTCGAGCAGCGCATGGATCGACGTGGCGTAGGTGAGGATCAGCGCCGATCCTTCCTCGAAGCTGCGCTCGGGCGGAAGCCGAAGCGCCTGTCCCGCCTGCACCAGCACCTTTTGCGCAAGGCCGCCATGGCCGAGCATCGCGATCAGCCGGTCGCCGGCCGACCAGCCCTCGACCCCCTCGCCCACCGCCTCGACGATTCCGGCGATCTCGCCCCCCGGCGCGAACGGCCGCGGCGGCTTGAACTGGTATTTGTCCTCGATGATCAGCACGTCGGGATAGTTGATCGCGCAGGCCTTCACCCGCACCAGCAACTGGCCTTTGCCCGGCTCGGGATCGGGAAGCTCCGTCAGCTCGAGCGTCTCGGGCCCGCCGGGAGCGCGTGACAGGAGCGCTTTCATCGCGCCGCCATGCCTTCCCTGGGCGAGACGTACAAGGGGTCGTGGAACGAACGGCAGTGTGCAGCGCACCGGAATGGATGACGGCCTGGACGCCGTGCTCCGCAAAGGCGCGGCCACGACCGCCGGTCGGCGACGGACCGACGATGTCCGTGTCCGCCCCCGGCGCCACGTCGAGCCCGACCACATGGCGCCCCTCCTTCCTGAGGCGCGGCGCGAGGAACCGTCCGAGCCACCCGGAAGAGCCGGTCAGCAGTAAGCGCATCCCCGGGGTCCGTTCGTCCCGGGCGAGACTGGAGCCCTGCGGGGGTTCAGCCTTCGTAGCGGGCGGTCGTCTTCGACTTCACCTCTTCCGCGCTCACTCCGGGCGCCAGCTCGATCAGCTTGAACGGGCTTGAATGGTCCGGCCGCTGGAACACGGCGAGATCGGTGACGATCATGTCGACCACGTTCTTGCCGGTCAGCGGCAGCGTGCATTCCGGAATGAACTTGGGATCGCCGTTCTTGGACGTATGCTCCATCACGACGATGATCTTCTTGACGCCCGCGACCAGGTCCATCGCGCCGCCCATGCCCTTGATCATCTTGCCGGGGATCATCCAGTTGGCGATGTCGCCGTCCTGGCTGACCTCCATCGCGCCGAGCACGGTGAGGTCGATATGGCCGCCGCGGATCATCGCGAAGCTGTCGGACGAGGAGAAATAGGAGGAGGAAGGCAGCTGCGAGATCGTCTGCTTGCCGGCGTTGATCAGGTCGGGATCGATCTCGTCCTCATAGGGGAACGGGCCGATGCCGAGCATCCCGTTCTCGGACTGCAACGTCACCGTCATCCCCGCTGGGATGTTGTTCGCGACC
>DASWSP010000134.1:0-4431 GCA_036402575.1 Allosphingosinicella sp.
CTCGGCGGTCGGCTCGGCCGGAGCTTCCTCGGCGGCGGGAGCTTCCTCGGCGACCGGAGCTTCCTCAGCAGGAGCTTCCTCGGCGGCAGCTTCCTCGGCGGCCGGGGCCTCCTCAGCGGCAGCTTCCTCGGCGGCCGGAGCCTCGTCGGCGGTGTCCGGGGTCGCAGCTTCGAGCTCGGCGGCGACGACCGCTACGGTCTCCTCCTCGGCGGCGGCGGTCGCGGCTTCGGCGGCCTCGGCCTCCTTCGCGGCCCGCTCCTCGGCGCGCTCCTTGGCCTTCTCGCCCGGCTCGGCCTTCTTCGGGTTGTTGCGGGCCGGGCGCTCCTGGACTCCGGCGGCGTCGAGGAATCGGGCGACCCGGTCGCTCGGCTGGGCGCCTACCGAGAGCCAGTGGCGGGCGCGATCGCCGTCGATCTTCACGCGCTCCTCGCTGTCCTTGGGAAGCAGCGGATTGTAGCTGCCGATGCGCTCGATGAACTTGCCGTCGCGCGCGCTGCGGGCGTCGGCGACGACGATCTTGTAATAAGGACGCTTCTTAGCGCCACCCCGAGCGAGCCTGATCGAAACTGCCATTTTTATTAATCCTTTCTGAGACTTGATATTATTTCTTGATAGACTTTTCGAAGCCGGGCGGCAGGTTCATCGGCGCCTGGCCGCCTGCTCCGGGGAGACCGGGAAGGCCGGCAAGTCCGCCGGGACCGCCGCCACCTGAACCGCCGCCCATCGGACCCCCTCCCCCGCCGAGCAGGCCGCCCATGCCGCCGCCGCCGAACAGGGCGCCGAGCTTGCCGAGGCCGCCCATCTTGCGGATCTTCTTCATCGCCGAGGCCATTTCCTGGTGCATCTTGAGGAGGCGGTTGACCTCCTGCACCGTCGTTCCCGAGCCCTTGGCGACCCGGATCTTGCGCTTGGCGTTGAGCAATTCGGGCTTGCCCCGCTCCTTCGGGGTCATCGAGCCGATGATCGCATCGAGCCGGACCAGGATCTTGTTGTCCATCCCGCTCGAATTCACCGCATTCTGCATCTTCTTCATGCCCGGGAGCATTCCGGCGAGCGCTCCGAGGCCGCCCATGCGCTGCATCTGCTGGAGCTGATTGCGCAGATCGTTGAGATCGAACTGGCCCTTGGCCATCTTCCGGGCGAGCGCCTCGGCCTCGTCGGCGTTGATCGTCTCCTGGGCGCGCTCGACCAGGCTGACGACGTCGCCCATGCCGAGGATCCGGCCGGCGACCCGCTGCGGGTGGAACGGCTCGATCTTGTCCAGCCCCTCGCCGACTCCGGCGAACTTGATCGGCTTGCCGGTGACCGCGCGCATCGAGAGCGCCGCGCCGCCGCGGGCGTCGCCGTCCATCCGGGTCAGGACGACACCGGTCAGCTCGACCTGCTCGGAGAAGTTGCGGGCGACGTTGACCGCGTCCTGGCCGGTCAGCGAGTCGACCACGAGCAGGATCTCGGCCGGTTCGGCGACCGCCGCGACCGCCTTCATCTCGTCCATCAATTGCTGGTCGACGTGGAGCCGGCCGGCAGTGTCGAGGATGAGGACGTCAAAGCCCTGGAGCTTCGCCGCCTGCAGCGCGCGCCTGGCGATCTCGACCGGCTGCTGGCCGACAACGACCGGAAGCGTTGCGATCTCCGCCTGGCGGCCGAGCACGGCGAGCTGCTCCTGCGCGGCCGGGCGATAGACGTCGAGCGACGCCATCATCACCTTCTTGCGGTCCTTCTCGGCGAGCCGCTTGGCGATCTTGGCGGTGGTCGTGGTCTTGCCCGAGCCCTGCAGGCCGACCATCAGCATCACCGCAGGCGGGGTCACCGCAAGCTCGAGCTCGCTCGCCTCGCTGCCGAGCATCTCGACCAAGGCATCATGGACGATCTTGACGACCTGCTGGCCCGGGGTGACCGAGCGGAGCACGTTCTGGCCGACCGCCTGCTCGGTCGCCTTGTCGACGAACTCGCGGACCACCGGCAGCGCCACGTCCGCCTCGAGCAGGGCGATCCGGACTTCGCGCATTGCCGCCCGGACGTCCGCCTCGTTCAAGGCGCCGCGGCCGCGCAGGCGGTCGAACACGCCGCTCAGCCGGTCGCTCAGGCTCTCGAACATCGCCAACTCCTCAGACCCAACGCAAATACGCCGGCGGGCGAAACCTCGCCGGCCAGCGCGCGTCCGCGGACGCTTCAGATCATCCCGTCACAGGATGTGGGAGCCCATAGGCGCAGCGGCAAGCGAAGGCAAGCGGACGAAGGCCAAGCACGGGGAGCCGCTTAACACCATCTTCATGCCTGCGGCCATAACCAGTCATCGGGGACTAGGTGGGGATCGGGGCCTTAAATGGCGAAAAGCTTGTTTTCCGAAGAAGACCGCAGGAACGGTTCGGGCGACCGTGACTTCATCATCATCAGCATCGCCGTCCTGACGCTCCTGATCCTGGCGACGCTCGGCAATTACTATTTCGACCTCGTCCGCCGCCAGCTCACCGAGCTCAGCCAGAACAACGGCACGATCATCATCGTGCTGCTGCTGCTCAACGTCGCCCTGACGCTTTACGGGATCCGCAAATATTGGGACACCAAGCGCGAGGTCGCCGAGCGCACCGAAGCTGAAAAGCGTGCCCATTCACTGGCTTCGACCGATCCGCTCACAGGCTTCCTCAACCGCCGGTCGCTCGGCCATGCGGTCGAGGATCTGCTCACCGCAGGCGGCAAGAAGGGCCGGGCCGTGGCGATGCTCATCATCGACATCGACGGCTTCAAGACCGTCAACGACCTGCACGGGCACCTTACCGGCGACAATCTGCTGCGCACCACCGCCGACGTGATCAGCCGGGCGCTGCCCAGGGAATCGATCGCGGCGCGGCTCGGCGGCGACGAGTTCGCCGCCGCCTTCCTGTTCGATCCCGACAACCTTTCGACCGTCAACGCCACCGCCGACTATATCGTCGACCGGCTCGGCAAGCCGTTCGACCTTGCCGGCGTCCACACCCATGTCAGCGCCTCGGTCGGCATCGCCCGCTCCGACGCGGACTGCCACGGCGTCGATCCGCTGCTTCGCCGAGCCGACATTGCCATGTACGCCGCCAAGAAGGTCGGCCGCGGCCGCACCGTCTGGTTCGACGCCAGCATGGAGCGCGAGCTCCAGAACCGCAACGCGATCGAGGCGGGGCTGCGCACCGGCATCCCCGGCGGCGAGTTCGTCCCCTATTTCGAGCAGCAGGTCGACCTCGGCAGCGGGACGCTCCACGGCTTCGAGATGCTGGCGCGCTGGAACCACCCGGACAAGGGCCTGGTCTCGCCCGACAGCTTCATCGGCGTCGCCGAGGAATGCGGGCTGATCGGCGACCTCTCGATGTCGGTGATG
This sequence comes from Allosphingosinicella sp., assembly GCA_036402575.1. Classification (GTDB taxonomy): domain Bacteria; phylum Pseudomonadota; class Alphaproteobacteria; order Sphingomonadales; family Sphingomonadaceae; genus Allosphingosinicella. The sequence continues at coordinate 3,353 of DASWSP010000134.1, forward strand.
CGCCAGGCGTTCGAGGAAGCACGCGGCTGGGACCAGTCGCTCACCCTTTCGGTCAACATCTCGCCGACCCAGCTCAAGGACCCCTGGCTCGCCCAGAAGATCGTCAAGTTGCTGGTCGAGACCGGCTTTCCCGCCGAACGGCTCGAGATCGAGATCACCGAGAGCTCGCTGTTCGAGAACCTGGGGCTCGCCCAGTCGATCATCGGCAGCCTCAAGAACCAGGGCATCCGCCTCGCCCTGGACGATTTCGGCACCGGCTATTCGTCGCTGGCCCACCTTCGCGCCCTGCCGTTCGACCGGATCAAGATCGACCGCAGCTTCGTCTCGTCGATCAACGAGAATTCGGAGAGCGCGGCGATCGTCAACGCGATCACGCGGCTCGCGGACAGCTTGAACCTCGCCATCACCGCCGAGGGGATCGAGGACGAGGCGATCGAGGCGCGGCTGCGCACGATCGGCAAGTATAAGGGCCAGGGCTGGCTGTTCGGGCGGCCGATGCCGATCGCCGAGGTCCGCCGGATGCTCGCCGACCGGATGCTGCTGCCGGCGGGCCGCGAGCAGGAGCCGCCGCGGCGGCGCCTCAACGGCCGCGACCGCCAGGCCGGCATCCAGTAGGTTCCTTCACCCCGGCGATGGCCGGGGTCCAGACCGCAGTTGGCCGGCCCGCGCCGGCATGACGCTGAGGTGGACTTGGGCCCCGCCCATCCCTAGATCGCCCTCGTGCCGCGATTTCACAAAATGCATGGCCTCGGCAACGACTTCGTCATCCTCGACGCGCGCCACGCGCCCGTGACGATCGACGAGGCGCGGGTGCGGGCGATCGCCGACCGGCGGACCGGCGTGGGCTGCGACCAGCTGATCCTGCTCCAGCCGTCGGCCACGGCAGACCTTCGCATGCGCATCTTCAACGCCGACGGCGGCGAGGTCGAGGCGTGCGGCAATGCGGCCCGGTGCGTCGCCCTGCTCGAAGGCGGCGAGCGGCGGATCGAGACGCTGGGCGGAACGATCCGCAGCCTCGCCAATGGCGCGTCGGCGACGGTCGACATAAGCGAGCCGCGGTTCGGCTGGGACGAGATCCC
>DASWSP010000135.1:0-25122 GCA_036402575.1 Allosphingosinicella sp.
TAGACATAGTAGCGCGGCAGCATGAACAGGCTCGCGATCCAGAAGATCACGAAGATGACGTGCGCGGCCTTGATCCAGGCGTAGGTCAAGTTGAGTGCGGTTCCCCAATCATAGCTCATCCCGTTCGCCCTCGAACCAGCCCGAGCAGCTGCTCGACATGTGCGATCGGCGTGTCCGGCAAGATGCCATGCCCCAGATTGAAGACGTGCGGACGGTCTTCGAAGGCTGATATGATGGTTGCGACGGCGGTTTCAAGCGCCGAGCCGCCGGCGATCAGCGCAAGCGGATCCAGGTTGCCCTGCACCGGCAGGTCGCGCGGGAGCGTGGCCGCCGCCCAGCGCGGATCGACCGTCTCGTCGAGGCCGATCGCGTCCACCCCGGTCTCACGCGCATAGGCCGGGAGCTTGCCGCCGGCGCCCTTCGGGAAGCCGATCACGGGCACGTTCGGGTGGCGCGCCTTGAACTCGGCGACGATGCGCTGGGTGGGGGCGATCACCCAGCGTTCGAACTCGCTTGGCGCCAGGCTGCCCGACCAGCTGTCGAACAGCTGCACCGCCTCGACCCCGGAACGGACCTGGCCGGAAAGGTATTCGACGGTCGTCGCCGCGACCTTGTCGATGATCGCCCGGAACGCCTCCGGATCGGCATAGGCCATGCGCCGCGCGGCCCCTTGTTCCCGGCTGCCCTGGCCCGCAACCATATAGGTTGCGACCGTCCAGGGGCTGCCCGCGAAGCCCAGCAGGGCGGTCTCAGCGGGCAGCGCGGCCCGAACCTTATCCACCGTCCGGAAAATCGGCTCAAGACGCTGTGGAGCGGCTTCCAGAGCCTCCAGCGCGGCATCGACGAGGGGAGGGGAAAGACGGGGTCCCTCGCCCGCCTCGAAACGCAAATCTTGTCCTAACGCATGCGGAACAATCAGTATGTCGGAGAACAGGATGGCGCCGTCGAAGCCGAAACGACGGATCGGCTGGAGGGTGATCTCGGCCGCGGCGTCGGCATCGTAGACGAGCTCGAGGAAGCCCCCCTTGGCCGTCCGAAGCGCCCGGTACTCAGGCAGGTACCGGCCTGCCTGGCGCATCAGCCAGATCGGCAAAACCCCAGCTTTTTGGCCACTTAGAACGGTCAGCAGGGGCTTAGCCGAAAAGGACATGAAGGCGCTCGCGCTCCGCTCTCTCATCTAAAGAGTCTTATTAAAAGAGAGTCTGATTAAGGTAGTAGAGGGTCGGATGGCGGGGTTTATTGCGTCCACGGTTTTTTGCAAACAGCTTGACTCAGAAGCGCCGACGCGGCGCCGCGGAGTCGGTAGGGTTATCCCCATAATCCACAGCGGCGGACAGGAACTTTTTCACTCTTCGTTAAACTGTGGATCGATTCAGAATGGCGGGGAGGAAAGCTTTTCTTGAAAGCGCCCCGAGGGTTCCGCTAGCGATTTCAACAAAGTTTTCCACAGGCGAATTCCACTTGAGCCAGCTCCACCTCCACCTCCTTTCGGACTCCACCGGCGAAACGCTGGAGGTCATCGCCAAAGCGTGCCTGGCCCAGTTCGACGGGGTCGACGTGCTGCGGCACTTCTGGCCCATGGTGCGCTCGGAGGGGCATCTCGATCGGGTGCTCGACGATATCGAGCGGCGGCCGGGGCTGGTGCTCTACACGCTGGTGAACAGCAATATCCGGCGCGAGCTCGAGCAGAAGACCCGGCGGCGCGGGATCCATGCGGTGTCGGCGCTCGATCCCGTCGTCGACGCGCTGTCGGCGGTGCTCGGCCAGGAGGCCAAGGCGCGGCCGGGGCGGCAGCACGCGCTCGACGCCGCTTACTTCGCCCGGGTCGACGCGATCCAGTTCACGATCGCGCATGACGACGGCATCGGCTCCGACAATTGGGAGGAAGCGGACATCGTCCTTGCCGGCGTGTCGCGCACCTCGAAGACCCCGACCGCGATCTACCTCGCCAACCGCGGCTTCAAGGTCGCCAACATCCCGCTGGTGCCGACCTCGCCGCCGCCGCCGATCTTGTTCAAGCTGCGCCATCCGATGGTGGTCGGGCTCACCACCAATCCCGACCGGCTGATACAGATCCGCCGCAACCGGCTGCTCGCGCTCAATCAATCGCCCGAGACCGATTATGTCGACTTGGAAGCCGTCAACGCGGAGCTCGCCTTCGCCCGCCGATTGTTCGCCGACAACGGCTGGCCGGTGATCGACGTCACTCGCCGCTCGATCGAGGAGACCGCCTTCGCGATCGTCAAGCTGTGCGAGGAGCGCATGGACTCCCCGGCGGCGACGTGAGGCTGATTCTCGCGTCGACCAGCGCCACGCGTCGGCGGATGCTCGAGGCGGCGGGCGTTTCACATGAGGCGATGGCGGCTGCCATCGATGAGGACCAGGCCAAGGCGGAACTGCGCGGGCTTGGCGCGTCCGCGCTTGCCGAAGCGCTGGCGTGCCGAAAGGCGCTGTCGCTTGCCGGCGATCTTGTGCTCGGCGCCGATCAGACGCTGGAGCGGGAAGACGGCAGCATGCTGAGCAAGCCTCGTTCGCGCGAGGAGGCATTCGCCCAGCTCAAGTCGTTGAGCGGGCGCACGCACCGGCTCCATTCCGCGGCCGCGGTCGCCGCGGAAGGAACGATTGCCTGGCGCTTGGTCGAGACCGTCGAGCTTTCGGTCCGGCCTCTCTCGGATGCCTTTCTCCAGGCCTATCTGGATTCGGAATATGAGGCGATCCGCTGGAGCGTCGGCGGCTACCGCATCGAGGGCCCCGGCGTGCAGTTGTTCGATCGCATCCACGGCAGCCATTTCGCGATCCTCGGCCTGCCGCTCCTCCCGCTCCTCGCTTACCTGCGCGAACGCGGGGTCATGGCGTCATGATCGGCTCCCGGGCAACCGGATCCTGTCGAGGGCATCACGCCGAGCTGCTCGGATCGCTCGCAGCATGATCACGCTCGGCCTCACCGGCTCCATCGGCATGGGCAAATCGACCGTCGCGACGATGTTCGCCGATGAAGGCGTGCCCGTGTTCGATGCCGACGCCGTGGTCCATCGCCTGCAGGGGCCGGAAGGCGAGCTGGTGGCGGAGATCGAGGCGCGCTTCCCCGGGACCACCGGCGCCGGCGGGGTGAATCGCGGCGCGCTGGCGGAGCGGGTGCTGGGGGAGCGGGAGGCGCTTCAGTATCTGGAGGCGCTGATCCACCCCGCGGTCGCACGCGAGCGCGAGAAGTTCCTGGCGCAAAACCGGGAGGCGCCGCTGGTGGTGCTCGACATCCCGCTGCTGTTCGAGAAGGGCGGCTGGGACAAGGTCGATCGAATCGCCGTGGTGTCCGCGCCGGCCGAGGTGCAGCGGGCGCGGGTGCTCGGGCGGCCGGGCATGACGGCGGAGAAGTTCGGGAAGATCCTGGGCCACCAGATGCCCGACGCCGACAAGCGGGCGCGCGCCGATTTCGTGATCGATACAAGCGGTTCTTTTGAGACGACCCGAGCGGCGGTGCGGGCGATCATTGCTGGACTGGCGGACCCGCCGGTTTCATAACATTGCCATGCGGGAAATCGTTTTCGACACCGAGACCACCGGCCTCAGCCCCCTGAACGGAGACCGGATGGTGGAGATCGGCTGCGTCGAGCTGTTCAACCGCGTCGAGACCGGCCGTACCTTCCATGCTTATTTCAATCCGGGCCGGCCGATGCCGACCGAGGCGCAGATGGTGCACGGCCTCAGCGATGCCTTCCTCGCCGACAAGCCGCGCTTCCAGGACCGGTGCGAGGAGCTGCTCGAGTTCATCGCCGACAGCCCGCTCATCGCCCACAACGCCAGCTTCGATTTCGGATTCCTCAACCACGAGCTCGGCGCGTGCGGGCGCGCTCTGGTCTGCCTGACGCGGATGATCGATACGCTGGTCATCGCGCGCCAGCGGCATCCCGGCGCCAAGCACAGCCTCGACGCGCTCTGCACCCGCTTCGGCATCGACCGCAGCCTGCGCGTCAAGCACGGCGCGCTGATCGACGCGCAGCTGCTCGCGCAATGCTATATCGAGCTTACCGGCGGCCGCCAGATCGGGCTGTCGCTGGCTGCCGAGACGCTGAATTCGGCCGCCGATCGGGCCGAGGAGCGCCGTTCCGGCTCCGCCCCGATCATCGTCCAGGTGCGGCCGCCGCGGCCCCATGCCCCCAGCGAGGAAGAGCTCGTGCGGCACGCCGCATTTGTAACGACGCTCGTCGATCCCATATGGAACAGGCTGGCCGCCGGGCGTTGACGGGGGACTGCCGCGGAGCCTAATCGGCGCGCATAAGTAGCTTGGAGAAAGCGATGGAAATCCGGGTCTCTGGTCATCAGGTCGACACCGGCGAGGCTCTGCGCGAGCATGTGCAGGACCGGCTGACCACGATCGCCGACAAATATTTCGCGCGCGCTATCTCGGCCCAGGTCACCTTCGGAAAAGGCCCCCACGACCACGCCTTCACCTGCGACATCGTCGCCCACGTCATGCAGGGCGTCATCCTCAAGGGCTCCGGCCAGGCGGCCGACGCCCATCCGGCCTTCGACCAGGCCGCCGACCGCATCGAGAAGCAGCTGCGCCGCTACATGCGCCGGCTCAAGGACCGCAACGGCACCGCCTATAGCGAAGCGCTCGCCGAAGCGACCGCGGACGCCGGCTACACGGTGTTCGACGGCGGCGACCAGGAGGCCGAGCCGACCGACAATCCGCCGATCATTGCCGAGACCCGCGTCGACATTCCCGATGCGAGCGTGTCCGACGCGGTGATGCTGCTCGATCTTCGCAACACCAACGCTTTGCTGTTCCGCAACAGCGCCACCGCCAAGTTCAACATGGTCTATCGACGAGGCGACGGCACGATCGGCTGGGTCGAGCCGCAGCGCGACTAGCCATTCCGGCGCGAGGTGGGGGCTTCGCACTTCGCACGATCACGGCGGGGCGGGTGCGCCCCGAGGGTGCACGATGAACGGTCTTTCTGATTTTCTTGCCATCGACTCGGTCGATGCGGGCCTCACGGTGGCCAACAAAAAGGCGCTGTTCCAGCAGCTCGCCGCCGCGGCCGCGCGCCGCACCGGCCGCGACGCCAAGGAGATCGTCGCCAGCCTCAACGACCGCGAGCGGATCGGCTCGACCGGCTTCGGCGGCGGCATCGCCATCCCGCACGGCCGGGTCGAGGGACTCGACCGCATGTTCGGCTATTTCGCGCGGCTCACCAGCCCGGTCGATTTCCAGTCGGTCGACAATATCCCGGTCGACCTCGTTTTCCTCATGCTCTCGCCGCCCGACGCCGGCGTCGATCATCTCAAGGGGCTGGCGAGCGTCAGCCGTGCGCTGCGCGACCGCCAGACCGTCGCGAAGCTCAGGGGAGCGCGCTCGAACGACGCGATCTTCGCTTTGCTGTCGGGAGCTGGAACGCTCAATGCGGCCTGACGGCGGCGACGAGGCCGGCGCGTCGGCCCACTTCCGGGCCCTGGAATCGCTTTACCGCGCGGCGCCGATCAACCGCCTGTTCGATTCGCGCCTCGAGATCGTCGAAGAGGGCTTCGCCCGGATCCGCTTCGAGGTCGACGAGCGCAGCTTCCACGCCGCCGGCGCCGCCCACGGCACGCTCTACTTCAAGATGATGGACGACGCCGCCTTCTACGCCTGCAACAGCCTGGTCACCGACCGTTTCCTGCTCACCACCGCCTTCAACCTCAACTTCACCCGGCCGCTGCGCGAGGGGCCGGTGGTGGCGGAGGGGCGCTGGGCGAGCGGGCGGCGCCGCGTGTTCGTCGGCGAGACCCGGCTGATCGACGGTTCGGGGGAGGAAGCGGGGCGGGGCACCGGCACCTTCATGCGCTCCCACATCGCCCTCACCAGCCTCGACGGCTACCAGCCCGGCGGCTGATGGAGGCGCGGCTCCAGAGCTCGGTGATGGTGACCGCGCTGCAGCGCCGCGCCGAATCGGAAGGCGGGTTCGCGGCAATACTCGCCAAGGGCGATTCGCAGGCTGGCGCGATTCTCGTGATTCTGGCCGAAAGGGGCAGAAAAGCGCGGATCATGGAGCGGGTGCTGCACTCGGACGATCGCTACGCATGGCTGGATGTCAGCAGCCAAACCGTTGAAAACGAAGAAGAAACCGAAAGGTTCCTGGCGCGCAGGCGGAAATTCGATCCGGATCTATGGATAATTGAACTGGACGTCGCGTCTGCCGAACGCTTCGCCGCTGAAATGAACTTAACGCTTTGACTCGTGTCGCCGGCGGAACCTAGCCTCAGCGTGTAATTCGAAGAAGAAGCGGGGGGCCGCCAGTAGTTTTCAGCAGCGGCCGCGCAAGTCGGGGGACGATCAGGATGCATCCGCATCCGGCGTGATGATCAGTCAACCGCATTATTGTGGATCTGAATGACCAATTTCGTTCGTGCCGCCGCGCAAGCGGCGATCGTTCTGGGTTTCGCCGGGGCAGCGACTTTCGCATCTCCCCTGATGGCCATGGAACTAGACGTGAAGCCCGGCTGGGCACGCACCATCGGCCATGCCGCCGCCCACATCGAAGGCAGCGCCTCGATCGACTCCGGGATCGGCGCCGCCGACAGCCTCCCCGGGACAGATTTCGCCACGCCGCCCGCCCCGGCCCCCGTCGCCGCGGCGGCGGACACCAAGCCCAAGTCGCTTCGCGAGCTGGTCGACGCGCATTCCAGCACCCAGGTCTCGGATTCCGAGCTCGAATGCCTCGCCGGCGCGGTCTATTTCGAATCCAAGGGCGAGCCGCTCGAGGGCCAGCTCGCCGTCGCCGAAGTGATCATCAACCGCGCCAACAGCGGCCGCTACCCGTCTTCCTATTGCGGCGTGGTCAAGCAGAAGAGCCAGTTCTCGTTCGTCCGCGGCGGCCGCATCCCGGCCATCCCGCGCAGCTCGACGGCCTGGCAGAAGGCGGTGGCGATCGCCGAGATCGCGAGCAAGGACCTGGCCGACAGCGCCGTCTCGACCGCGATGTTCTTCCACGCCCGCTATGTCGCGCCCGGCTGGCGCGGCCTCAAGCGGATGGCCACGGTCGGGAACCACATCTTCTACCGCTAGGCGTCGAGCAACCGCCGGTTCGGCCCGCTCTCCAGGCAAGGGGGGCGGGCCTTTTTGTCGGCCGAAGCTTTCCTTCGTTCCCCTTTCATTCTAGCTTTGGGCATGGCTTCCCTCCCGAGTCTCCCGGACGAATCCTGCTTTGCCGACGCGCCGGCGGCCGCTCGCGACGTCGCCCGCGGCGTGACTCGGCTGTTCTACCGGCAGGACCTGTTCGCGATGTGCGAGGTGCCGCTGCCGAACGGGCGGCGCGCCGACATGATGGCGATCTGCGCCCGCGGCATCCTCACCATCGTCGAGATCAAGGTTTCGCGCGCCGATCTGCTCGGCGACCACAAGTGGCTCGACTATCTCGATTATTGCGACCGATTCTACTGGGCGGTGCCGGCCGGCTTCTCGCTCCAGCCGTTCGAGGAGGGCGCGCGCGGCCCGCAGCTGTCGGGGCTGATCGTCGCCGACCGCTACGACGCGGCGGTGGTGCGCGAGGCGCCGGTGCGCAAGCTCGCGGCGGCGCGGCGCAAGGCCGAGACGCTCCGCTTCGCGCGCCGGGCGGCTCGGCGGCTGGCCGGGGATCTGGATCCGGGGCTCGAGGGGCTGGATTAAGCCGCGCCCCGCGGGCAGCGGCTACAGCTTGGGTCCCGCGGCTTCCTTGGCGGGCTTGGGGGCGGGGGCTTCGAGCAGCTTGAGGACGGCGGCGGCGCGGCGGTCCTGCTTGGCATAATCGAGCGCGGAATAGCCGGCGACGCTGTCGGTGCGTTTGGGATTGGCGCCGCGCGCCAGCAGCAGCCGCACCATCGGCACGTCGCGGCGCTGGACCGCCAGGATCAGCGGCGTCTCGCCCCGGCTGTTGGGAAGGTCGACGCTCGCCTGGCGCGACAGCAGGAGCTCGGCGCCCTCGAACCAGCCGAGCTGCGCGGCGATCGCCAGCGGAGTCTCGCCCTTCAGATTCTGCTGGTCGACCCGGGCGCCGCGCGCCATCAGGAAGGAGAGCCAGGTGAGGTCGCGGCCGGTGGCGACGATATGCAGGGCGCTGTTGCCGGTGCTCAGCTCCTTGCTGTTGACGACGATCGACGAGCCTGGATTGGCGGTGAGGTCGGTCACCTTGTTGCCGTCGCGCTCCTTGACGGCCTTGAGGAAGGTGAAGCTGTTCGAAAATTGCTGCGCCGCCGAGGGCACCCCCGTCACGGCCAGCGCCGCCGCCGCCACCATCGCTAACCTGTTGCTCACGCTGCCTGTCCCAGTCCTGACTTGATCGGCGGCTCATACCAACGCAAGGCTGATTGCGCCATGAATGAAAGTGTCCGTCTCCTGCTCGCGCTGCTGCTTGCCGTGCTGATCGGCTCGTGCGGTCCCATCGAGGCCGGCGAGCCGCCGCTCAAGGGCGCCACCATCGGCGGTCCCTTCACCCTCACCGATCATAACGGCCGCACCGTCAGCGACGCCCAGTTCGCCGGCCGCTACCGGCTGGTCTATTTCGGCTACAGCTACTGCCCCGACATCTGCCCGGTCGACCTGCAGCTCATCGGCCAGGGCCTGCGGCAGTTCGAACGCACCGACAAGGCCCGGGCGGCGCGGGTCCAGCCGATCTTCATCACCACCGATCCGGAACGCGACACGCCGGCGGTGCTCAAGCAATATGTCGCCGCCTTCCACCCGCGGCTGATCGGCCTCACCGGCACGCCGGAGCAGATCGACGCGGTCAAGAAGAGCTTCGGAGTATATTCGGAGAAGCAGCAGCAGGCCGGCGCCTCCGGTTACCTGGTCAATCATTCGCGGGTGGCGATGCTGTTCGGCCCCAAGGGGGAGCCGATCGCGATCGTGCCGCATGACCAGGATGCCGAGGCGGTTGCCGCCGAGCTCGAACGGTGGGTGGAGTGACCGGGCGGTTCTGGGAACGGCCGCTCGCCGAGCTCGACAGCGCGGAATGGGAGGCCTTGTGCGACGGCTGCGGCAAATGCTGCCTGCACAAGCTGGAGGACGAGGACACCGGCGAGATCCTGGCCACCAACGTCGCCTGCAAGCTGCTCGACCGGACGAGCTGCCGCTGCACCCATTATCGCGGCCGCAAGGCGATCGTCGCGGACTGCGTGCGGCTGACGCTCGCGGGGATGAAAAAGATCGACTGGCTGCCCTCGACCTGCGCCTACCGGCTGCGCGCGGCGGGCCAGCCGCTGCCGGACTGGCATTATCTGATCAGCGGCGATCGCGAGTCGGTGCACCGCGCCGGAATGTCGGTGCGTGGGTGGACGATCTCGGAGGAGGATGCCGGCGAGCTCGAATACCATCTGGTCGAGCGTGAGCTCTGAGGCCGTTTTAGGCGGCGGAACCGCGCTCAAGGTCAGGCAGTCGCCCCGGGCGCGGACGATGCGGCTCAGGGTCGATCCGCGCACCGGGGAGGTGCTGCTCACCGTGCCGCGGCGGGTATCGCTGAAAAAGGCGCTGGCCTGGGCCGATGGCCACCGCGAATGGGTCGAGAAGGCGCTGGCCGAGGTGCCCCCGCCGGTCGCGATCGAGCCCGATGCGGAGATCCCGCTGTACGGCGCGCCGCACCGCATCGACTGGAGCTCCGGGCGGCCGCGCGCGGTGCGGGTGGAGGAGGGGCGGATCGTCACCGGCGGCCCGCTCGAGGGGCTGGAGCCGCGGCTGCTGCGCTGGCTCAAGACGCAGGCGCGCGAAGTGCTGGCGCGCGAGACCCATGAATATGCGGCGAAGGCGGGGGTGACGGTCGCCCGCGTCGGTGTCGGCGATCCGGTGTCGCGCTGGGGGAGCTGCTCGGAATCGGGCGCGATCCGCTACAGCTGGCGGCTCATCCTCGCGCCCGACCATGTCCGCCGCGCCACCGTCGCGCACGAGGTCGCGCACCGCGTCCACATGAACCACGGCCGCGAATTCCACCGGCTGGTGAAGAGCCTGTTCGGCGCCGATCCCTCGCCGGCGCGGCACTGGCTAAAGCGTGAAGGCGCGGTCCTCCACCGGATCGGGCGGCGGTAGAGGCTCGCGCTGGCCGGGGGGCGGCGGCAGCCGCTCGTCGCGGCGCCGCGGCGGCAGCTCGCGCGGCGGCGGCCGGCCGCGGCCGACGGCGCGGTCCAGCCATTCCTGGTTGAGCGGCTCCTCGCCCTCCGGCGGCGGCGGGGCGCGGCCCTCGAAGGGATCGCTGTTGTCCGGCAGCGGCTGGGCTTCGCCGGTGCCCGGCTCGATCGGGTTGCCGTCCGGGTCGACCAGCATCACGTCGGCGGGCTCCGCGCCGTACCAGGCTTCCTCGTCGGGCTCGATCTGCCAGTCGGGCAGCGCGACCTCGATCTCGAACTTCTCGACGGGCCGCCGAGCGACCGCCTGGACCATATAGTCCTGGAACGCCGCGGCGGGGTAGCGGCCGCCCTGAAGGCCCGCGATCGCCTTGGCGTCGTCGCGGCCCATCCACACGCCGGTGGTGAGGCCGCTCGAAAAGCCGATGAACCAGCCGTCCTTGTTGGCGCTGGTTGTTCCGGTCTTGCCGGCGACCGGGCGGCCGATCTGCGCGGCGCGGCCGGTGCCGGTCATCACCGCCGCCTGCAGGAGATCGGTCATCTGCGCCGCCACCCAGGGCGCGACGAGCACGCGCGATTCGTCGATCTCGTGCTGGTAGAGCAGCTCCTTGCCCTCGGCGGTGGTGACTCGGCGGATGCCGTACGGGACGACCGCCACCCCCTTCTGCGCGACCGACGCGAAGGCGCGCGTCATGTCGATCAGCCGGACGTCGGAGGTGCCGAGCACCATCGAGGGATGGGTGTTGACCTCGGTGGTGATGCCGAAGCGCTGCGCCATGTCGGCGACCGCGCGGAAGCCGACCTCGCGGCCGAGCTTGGCCGAGATGGTGTTGATCGAACGCGCGAAGGCCTCGCGGATGGTGACCGCTCCGGAATAGCTTCGGGTGCTGTTGCGCGGGCTCCAGCCGTTGATGTTGACCGGCTCGTCGACGACCGTGTCGTCGGGCGTGTAGCCGGCCTCCAGCGCCGCCAGGTAGACGAACAGCTTGAACGCCGAACCCGGCTGGCGGGTCGACTGGGTCGCGCGGTTGTAGAGCGAGGCGACGTAATCCTTGCCGCCGACCATCGCCCGCACCGCGCCGTCGCGGTCGAGCGAGACCAGCGCGCCTTGCAGGTTGCGCGGCGTGTTGGCGTTGATCGACTGGTCGGCGAAGCGCTGCATCGACGGGTCGAGCGTGGTCCACACGTCGATCGGCTGGCTGGTCTCGTCGATCAGCGTGTCGAGCTGCGGCAGCACCCAGTCGGTGAAATAACGCACGCTGTTCTGCTTTGCCGTCGGCACCAGCCGGACTTCGGCGGGCTCCGCGGACGCGGCCTGGACGGGCGTGATGTCGCCATTCTCCAGCATCGCCTGGATGACGACTGCGGCGCGGCCGCGCGCTGCCTCGGCGTCGGCGGTCGGCGAGTAGTTGGACGGCGCCTTGACCAGCCCGGCGATGATCGCCGCTTCGTCGAGGCTGAGCTGCTGGGCGCTGTGGCCGAAGAAGCGCCGCGAGGCGGCGTCGATGCCGTAGGCGCCGCCGCCGAAATAGACGCGGTTGAGGTAGAGCTCGAGGATCTGGTTCTTGGAGAAGCGGCGTTCCAGCGCCAGCGCCAGGATCGCCTCGCGGACCTTGCGGCCGAAGGTGCGGGTGTTGGTGAGGAAGATGTTGCGGGCGAGCTGCTGGGTGATGGTCGAGCCGCCCTGGGTCCAGGTGCCGCGGTCGACTCGAACCTTGAGCGCGCGCGCCACGCCGAGCGGATCGACGCCGATGTGGGAGCGGAAGCGGCGGTCCTCGACCGCGATCATCGCGTCCTTCATGATCTCTGGGATCTGGTCGTACGGCAGCCATTCGCCGAAGCTGGGGCCAAGCGAGACGAGCACCGACCCGTCGGCGGCGCGGACCCGGATCATCTGGCCCAGATCGTCGCGGCGGACGAGCTCCTGGTAGCTCGGCAGCGAGGACATCGCGACGCCGACCGCCACGACCAGTGCGACGAGGCCGACGAGACCTGCGTAGACGGCGATTTTGAGGGAGGTGATCAGCGTCCGCTTCAGCGGCGAGGAAGCAACTTCTGCCATGTAGCCGCCAGCGATAGAGCCAGTCGATTAACCCGACAAGAACAAGCGTCGCGCCGCTCCGTCGTCTCGCCGAAAGCGCGAATTGTCGCGCGGCCCGCCTCCTCTTTAGCGAAGCCTTCACCAATCCCGCTCTAGAACCGCAAATATGGCTAACGGAAGCCTAACTATCGTGACCGGCCTTTGCGGCTGGATCCTGTCGGCGGCCGCCGCCGCTCCGGCGAGCGCGGCCAGCTGCCTGTTGTGCGGCAGCACCGCGGCCGCGGGCCCGGCGCCCGCCACCGCGATCACCATCGACGTCGAAGCCGGCATAGACTTCAGCCGGATGGCGCTCGTCACCGCTGGCCAGGGCGGCATCGCCACCCTCGACCCCGCCGGGCGGCGCACCGTCAGCGGAGCGCTCATCGATCTGAACGCGATGCCGATCGAGGGCGTGGTCACGGTCCACGGCGAGGCCGGCCAGCCGATCGAGGTGCTGCTGCCCGCGCAGGTGACGCTGTCGACGACAGGCGGCGGCTCGATCGAGCTCAGCGACCTCACCACCAGCCTCGGCGCCGATCCCAGGATCGACCAGAACGGGATGCTTCGCTTCACCTTCGGGGGGCGGCTTCGGGTCGACGGCCGCTCGGACGGCGAGTTCAGGGCAAACATCCCGATAACCGTGCAATATCGCTGAGCGCCCGCGGCTTCCAAAGCCTAACGCCGCCTTAACCATGACCCTGAGGGAAACCGCAACGGGCTTGGTCCATAAGCCGCCCCCATGAATGGCGTGGGTTGCCGTTCAAGACCAACAGTGGGGACTAACATGACCAGCAAGATCTCAACGGCCGTTTTGGCCGGAACCGCCGTGCTTGCCGTTACCCTGGGTTCGACCAGCGCCCAGGCCGCGACAGCGTCGGCCACTGCCCGGGCCCGAGTGCTTCGCGCCCTCACCCTCGCCAACAACAACCGTCCGCTCGAGTTCGGCGCCGTCGTGGCGACCGGTTCGGCCGGCAACGTCGTCATCAGCGCGGCCGGCACGCGCACCTGCGACACCACGATCAGCTGCTCGGGCACCGTCTCGGCCGCCCAGTTCGATCTCACCGGCACCGCCTCCGAAGTCGTGGTGATCGATGCCGCCGCCAGCGTGACGCTGACCAGCGGCACCAATTCGATGACCGCCTCGCTGCAGGAAAGCGCCGCCACCGTGACGCTCAGCGGCACCGGCACCGGCGCCTTCTCGGTCGGCGGCACCCTCGCGGTCGCGGCCAACCAGGCGGAAGGCGTCTACACCGGCACCTTCAACGTCACCGCCGACTACCAGTAAATCCGTCACTCGCTCGGCCTCGGGGGCCCGCCCGCACCTCGGTGCCGGCGGGCCCCTTCTTTTTGAGCGCGGCTTCTTTTTGCGCGCGGCTTCTTTTTGAGCGGCTGGGGGATGGTTAGCGGGAAAATAACCTTTCTCCTCCACTGCTGGGCAGGGCGGTGGGGACCTCCGCCGCTTTCGGCAGTGGAGTGGGATTATGCCGCGCAAATTCTCTTTCGGATTCTTGACGGGCGGCGCGCTGGCGCTGCTCACCCTGGCGACGCCGGCGATCGGCGCGGGCGACCTGCTGGTCGCGCCGACGCGGCTGGAGCTTGACGGCTTCCGCGGCACCGAGGTGGTGCTGAACAATATCGGCAGCGAGACCGCCACCTACCGCATCTCGCTCGAGCTCAGGCGGATGACGGCGGATGGCCGGCTCGAGGACGTGACCCAGCCGACTGCGGCCGAGCAGGCGGCGCTCGACCTCATCTCCTACGCCCCGCGCCGGGTGACCCTGGAGCCCAACCAGCCGCAGGCGATCCGAGTCGGCGTCCGCCCGCCCGAAGGGCTGGCCGAGGGCGAGTACCGGGTCCACATGCTGTTTCGCGCCATCCCGGACGCCAAGGCTCCCGCCGCGCCCGAGGCTCCGGCGCAGGGCGTGTCGGTGCAGCTCACCCCGATCTACGGAGTCACCATTCCGGTGATCGTGCGCAACGGCAAGCTCGCGGCCCAGGCCGGCATCGCCAATGCCCGCATCGTCGAGGAGGGCGGCCGCCAGGCGGTCTCGTTCGATCTCACGCGCAGCGGCAACCGCTCGCTCTACGGCGAGGTGCGCGTGCTCAAGCCGGGCGTCGGCGATCCGGTCGTCTCCGCGCGCGGAATCGCCATCTATCACGAGATCGACAGCCGCAACGTGACGCTGCCGGTCGCCGAGGGCTTCACCGGCTCGCTCGCCGGCCCCGCCACCATCCAGTATCTCGAGCGCAATCCGAACGGCAGCCGCGTCCTGGCCGAAAGCCAGGTCGTGCTGCGCTAGGCGGCAGGCCGGGGCACCGGCGATGCGGCTCCTCCGGCGCGCGGGCCTCGCCTTTGCCGCCGCCTGCGCGGCGACGGCCGCGGCCGCGTCTGCGCCCGAGCCCGGCTGGACCGCCACCGAGGACGACAGCCTGCTGTTCGAGGCGCGGCTCGGCCGCTACCGGCTCGGCAGCGACATCCCCGGCTACCAGACTCCCGAGGGCGTCTGCGTCAATCTCGCCGCGGTGATCAAGGCGCTCGACATCCCGGTCGAGGTCGATGCCGGCAAGGGGCTCGCCGAAGGCTGGGCGTTCGAGGAGCGCAACCGGCTGAAGATCGACCGCCGATCGGCGGCCGTCTTGTTCAAGGGCGGCAACCGCAAGCTCGCGCCGAGCGAGGTTCGCGATACTCCCGAAGGCTGGTGCGTGACCGCCGCGAGCCTTTCGGAATGGCTCGGCATCGGCCTGGTGCCGGACCTTCGCAACGCCGTCATCCTGGTCCAGTCGACCGCCAAGCTCCCGGTCGAGCTCGCCGCCGAACGCCGCGCCCGCGCCGGCCGC
Source organism: Allosphingosinicella sp. (assembly GCA_036402575.1). Lineage (GTDB taxonomy): Bacteria > Pseudomonadota > Alphaproteobacteria > Sphingomonadales > Sphingomonadaceae > Allosphingosinicella. Next base: position 14,987 of record DASWSP010000135.1, read on the forward strand.
GTGCGGCCGATGCAGGAGATCGACTATTCGGCGCTGCCGCAGGTGCGGCTCCCTTATGCTCTGTGGCGGATGCCCTCGCTCGACGCGGTGGTGACGCTCGGCGGCCTCAGCGACAAGCAGCGCGGCAAGCGGCTCGACCGCCAGTACGAGCTTTACGGCTCCGGCGAGGTCGCCGCCATGTCGGTCGACGCGCGGCTGTCGTCGACCGAGCGCGGCGCGGCCGACGATTTCCGGATCCGCGCCTATCGCAGCGATTCCGAGGGGCGGCTGCTGGGCCCGCTCCGAGCCACCCATTTCGGCGCCGGCGACGTGTCGAGCTTCGGCTCGGCCCTGGTCTCGCGCTCGATGCCGGGCCGCGGCGCGGTCGTCACCAACCGGCCGATCGACCGTCCCGACACGTTCGACCGCAAGACCTTCCGCGGCGAGCTGCCGAGCGGCTGGGACGCCGAGATTTACCGCAACGGTCAATTGCTGGGGGCGGCGCAGAACCGATCCGACGGGCGCTACGAATTTGTCGACATGCCGTTGCTGTTCGGGCCCAACCGCTTCGAGATCATCCTCTACGGGCCGCAGGGCCAGCTCCGCCGCGAGGAGGAGACGGTGATGGTGGGGCCCGACAGCATCTCGCCCCGCGAGACCTGGTACTGGGCCGGCGCAAGCCAGGACGAGCGCGACCTCTTCTCGCTCGGCAGCGACCCCGAGGCGCTCGGGCGCGGCTGGCGCGGCGCCCTGGGCGTCGAGCGCGGCATCGACACGCGCACCTCGCTGTCGGCGCAGGTGCACAGCCTCGTGCTTGACGACGAGCGGCTGACCTACATGGAGGGCGCGGTTCGGCGCTCGGTCGGTCCGGCCTTGGTCGAGGTGGCGGGCTCCTATCAGACCAAGGGCGGCTATGCCCTTCGCGGCCAGCTGCTCGGCCAGCTCGGCAAGACCTATGTCAGCGCGGAATCGATCGTCGGGCGGCGCTTCGTCTCCGACCGGGTCGACCGCGGCGTGACCGGCAGCCACCGGCTCGGCCTCGAACATTCGTTCGACCTCGGCAAGCTGGTGATGCCGGTCCACGTCGAGGGCCGCTACGTGCGGCGCGAGAGCGGCAACGACAGCCTCGAGGCGGGTGCCCGGCTTTCGGCGAGCTTCAACGGCCTCAGCTTCACCGGCGGGATCGACTGGCGCCGGCACCGGCGCGGCACCGGGCCCGACCCGCCCGACATCGTCGAGACCGCCTTCCTCGCCAACGGCTCGATCGGCCGCACGCGGCTGCGCGGCGAGATGCGATGGCGGCTGTCCCCCCGCAGCAAGTTCGAGAGCGCGGCGCTGGTCGGCCAGAGGCAGATCGGCGAGCGCTCCGATCTGCGCGCCGAGATCGGCTACGACCGCGGCCTCGACCGGATGCGCGGCGCGATCGGCTATGTGCACCGCTTCTCGACCTTCTCGGTGTCGGTCAACGGCGAGGCCGCCAGCGACGGATCGCTCGCGGCGGGGCTCAACCTCGCGCTCAGCCTGGGGCCGGACCCGCTGCGCGGCGGCTTCCGCCTCGCGTCGGGGAAGCTGGCGTCAACTGGAACCACATTGGCTCGTGTCTTCAGGGACGAGAACGGAGACGGGGTTCGCCAGCCTCAGGAGCCGCTGGCCCCGGACGTCCAGCTCAAGATCGGCCGCGCGCCGGTCGAAAAGCTCACCGGCAAGGCGGGCGAAGTGCTGATCGACAATCTTGAGCCGCACCGGCCGGTGCTGGTCGGCGTCGATTCGAGTTCGCTGCCGGATCCGCTGGTGCAGGCGGCCGGCGCGGGCGTCGTCGTCGTCCCGCGCCCGGGCCAGGCGGTGGCCGTCGATCTGCCGCTGGTCAGCGCCGGCGAAGTGCTCGGGACGCTCGTCGATTCAAGCGGCGCCTCGATCGAGGGCATCGACCTCGAGCTGGTCGACCGCGCCGGCCGGGTGGCCGCGGCGACGCGCAGCGACTTCGACGGCTTCTTCCTGTTCGAAAGCGTCGCCTACGGCAGCTACGGCCTGCGCATCGCGCGGCTTTCCGCCCAGGCGGCGAAGCTCGCGCCCGAGCTATCGGTCCGCGCCGAAATCAGCGGCAAGACCCCTTCGGTGAAGCTCGGACGGGTTGAAGCCCAGGGCGCCGACGCGCCCCGGCTTGCTTATGCCGAGCTGGTCCTTGCCGGCCTCGGCGACGATCGGGTGCGCTGAATAGTCGCCTGGCGCGACTTCGCGCCTCGGGAATCAAATGGTGCGGTCGAGAAGACTCGAACTTCCACGGCCTTTCGGCCACAGCGACCTCAACGCTGCGCGTCTACCAGTTCCGCCACGACCGCACATTTGATTGTCCGCGGGGAGAGCCCCGCGGCTGGCAGGAGGGCGCCTCTAGCAAAGCGGTTCGGCCGGCGCAATGGCGCTCCGTTTCAGGACAGTAGAACCCGCAGGTGAGTCTTAAGGCTCACGCCCCTTCGGTACGTTTAGTAACATCCGTCCATGCTCGCCGCTTTCCTCCTGCTCGCAGCCTTCGCGCCGCCGTCCGGCGCCCAGGCGACGGCGCTTGCCACCGCCCGCGTGGTGCGCGGCGAGCGGATCAGCCTGACGGCCCCCGCGGCGGCTTCCGATCGCACGCTGCGCGAGACCCGGCGGCCGACTCCCGCGGGGCCCCTGGTCGTGCGGCTGGTGGAGTTCCAGTAGGCCCGCACCTCAATAGAGGAACATCGGCATGCCCTCGACCCGCATCAGCTTGGCGCGGTAGGTCGCGCGGTCGTAGAGTCCCGACACGTCGACCGATTTGCGGCCCTTGAGCAGGGTGTCGATCGGCACATGGCTGTAATTGCCGTCGGTCAGCGTCACCATCCGCCCGCCTTCGCCGCGCTGGAGCAGCTGCACCGCCAGCCCGCCGAAGGCGAAGCCGACCATCCGGTCCATCGCGTCGGGCTCGCCGGCGCGCATCAGGTAGGCGAGCTCCTGGATCACGGTGCCGAAGCCGAGCCGTTCGCTGATCGCCCGGCCAAGGCGATGGCCGATGCCTAGGTCGCCGCGCTGGCTGGCCGGCTTCGATATCTCGTCCGCCTCGTCCTCGCTGCCGATCGAGGCGCCTTCCGAGATCACGCACATCGCGTAGCGCGACGGGTTCGACGCCTTGTCCTCGGCGAGCAGCGGCAGCAGGATGTCGAGGTCCGCCGGCACCTCGGCGATGACGGTGCGGTCGACCTGCGCCAGGAACCCGGCCAGCAACGCCGTCTCCCCGCTGCGCCGTCCGAACAATTCGATCACCCCGATCCGCTCGTGGCTCTCGACGGTGGTGCGAAGCGCGTTGATCGCCTCCACCGATCGGCTGACGGCGGTCGAGAAGCCGATGCAGTAATCGGTGCCGTACACGTCGTTGTCCATCGTCTTGGGCACGGAGACCACCGGCACGCCCTGCGCCGCGAGATGGGCCGAGAAGCGCAGCGTCCCGTCGCCGCCCAGCGTCACCATCGCGTCGATGCCGAGCTTATCCAGCACATGCAGAACCTGAGAGGTTCTGTCCCCGTCCTTTTCCGTGCGTGGATCGGTTCGCGACGTGTGCAGGATCGTGCCGCCCATCCGGTCGATCCCGCGCACCCCTTCCCGCGTCAGCGCCACGCTGTTGTCGGCGACGCTGGCCGGATCGTCAGGGTCGATCTCCAGGAAGCCCTGCCAGCCGCGGCGGAAGCCGACCACGTCCCAGCCCAGATCGTCCGCCGACAAGGTCACCGATCGGATGCAGGGGTTGAGCCCGGGCACGTCTCCGCCGCCGGTGAGGATGCCGATGCGCATGCGGTCAGCCTAGGACGCGGACACGAATTTGAGGCTCAGCCGCTGCGCCACCCGCGGCACGTCCACCTCGGCGCTGTTGAAGGTCGCGCTCTCGTTGGGCTTGAGCTCCGCCTTGGGCGCCGAGATCGCCCAGCCGTAGACGATCCGTCCCTGCGCGTCGCGCAGCTCGGCGCGGATCTGCGGCACGCGCTGAACCTCGTCGGTGGGGTTGAAGACCCGGCCGGAGACGGCGAGCAGCTCGTTGCCGCTCTCCATCGTCCGCCGCTCGGGCTTGCGGGTGACCTCGATCCTGAGCGGGGTCTGCGCGATCGCCTCGGCGCCGCCCATCGTCGGAATGCCGAGGAACGAGATCGCCGCCACCGCCGCCAGCATCAGCAGCGCGGCGACGGCCGCCAGCATGGTCATCAGCTTGGCCGGGTTGCGCCGCGGCTTGAACGGCGGCTCGTGGGCGAAGGCGTCGTAATCGGCGGTCGGCTCGGGCGGCGGCGCGGCGGCGGCGCCCGGCGCGGGCCGCGGCGCGGCCTCCTCCGCCGTTTCAGCGCTCGCCGGCTGGGCCGCCCGCGCTGCAGCCTGCTTCATCGAAGGCTTCGGCGCGGCGGCGCTCGGTGCCGGCATCGCCGCCGGGGCGACCGGCTCGCGCAGCGTGCGTACGGGGGGCGGCTCCTGGAACCAGCTGTTCTTGCAATTGGCGCACCGGACCTGGCGTCCGCTGGCTCCGATGGCACTGTCTGGAACGACGTAACGGGTGTCGCACAAGGGACAGGAAAGGATCATCGCGCTGTACAGGCCCCCGTTTGGTTCGCCTCGGAATCTAAGCACGTGTGGGCCGCGCCATGCAAGCAAATGCCGTGTTGTCCGGGGTGCCGCGTCATGCGATGGCTTGGCGGGCTGCAAGGAGCGGAGGCCGGTCTGAGTTCGGGTGGCAGCATCGTCCAGTTCGAGAATGTCGGATTGCGCTATGGCACGGGCGCGGAGACGCTGTCGGACCTCAGTCTTTCGCTGCGGGAGGGGGGATTTTACTTCCTCACCGGGCCGTCAGGCGCCGGCAAGACCTCGCTTCTGAAGCTGCTCTATCTCGCCCAGCGTCCCAGCCGCGGCCTCATCCGGCTGTTCGGCGAGGACATCGTCACCATGCCGAGGAAGCGCCTGCCGGGCTTCCGCCGCCGGATCGGCGTGGTCTTCCAGGACTTCCGCCTCGTCCGCCACCTTTCCGCCTTCGACAATGTCGCGCTGCCGCTGAGGGTCGCGGGCGTCGAGGACCGCGACCTCGAGACGCCGGTGCGCGAGATGCTCGCCTGGGTCGGCCTCGGCCACCGTTCGAGCGCCCGCCCGGCCACCCTGTCGGGCGGCGAGCAGCAGCGCGTCGCCATCGCCCGCGCCGTCATCGCCCGCCCCGAACTGCTGGTCGCCGACGAGCCGACAGGAAACGTCGACCCCGATATGGCGCTGAGGCTGCTGCACCTGTTCGATTCCCTGAACAAGCTCGGCACCACCGTCGTCGTCGCCACCCACGACATCCACCTGATCGCCCGCATCGGCCGCTCGGAGATGCTTCGCCTCGACCGCGGCCGCATCGCCGACCCCACGGGCGCGCTTCGCAATCCGCCGCGGGGCCCGGGCCAGTGAAGGGCAACCTCCGCCGCTTCGGCACCGCCGACAAGGGCCTGCTCCCGGAGGGGCGGCTGACCGGGCCGATGCCGTGGGTGATCGCGATCATGATGTTCCTGACGGTGCTCGCCGCCGCCGCCGGGCTGGGCCTGGGCAATGCCGCGCGCAGCCTCGACGCCGACATCGGCAACCGCATCACCATCCAGATCGTCGAGGCCAATCCCGATTTCCGCGAGGCGCAGGCGCGGATCGCCATTTCCGAGCTGGGCAAGCTCACCGGCGTCCGCGACGTCCGCCGGATCGAGGCGAACGAGATGAAGGACATGCTCGAGCCGTGGCTCGGCACCGGCGGCCTGGAGGCCGACCTGCCGGTGCCGGTGATGATCGACGTCGACCTCACTCCCGACGCTTATTCGCGGCTGGATGTGATCCGCGCCTCGGTGACCGAGGTGGCGCCGTCGGCGCGGGTCGACGACAATGCGCAGTGGCTCGCCCCGCTGGGCCGGCTGATCGCCGCGCTGGAATGGCTGTCGGCCGGCCTCGTGCTGCTGATGGTCGGAGCGACCGCGGCCACCGTGGTGCTGGCAGCGCGCGCCTCGCTCGATACCCATCGAAGCACGATCGAAGTGCTCCACCTGATGGGCGCGACCGACGTCCAGGTGGCGAGGCTGTTCCAGCGGCGGATCGCGCTCGACGCCCTGTTCGGCGGGATCGTCGGCTTCGTCGCGGCGGCGCTGGTGCTGCTCGTGATCGGCAACCGCGTCGGAGCGCTCGGTTCGGAGCTGCTCGGTTCCGCCGGCCTGCCGATCGTCAGCTGGGCGATCCTGATCGCGCTTCCGGCCGCGGGCGTGCTGCTGTCGATGCTGGTTGCCCGGATGACGATCTTGCGGGCATTGGGGCGTCTCCTATGATCGCCCGCGCCCTGTCCTTCCTGCTGCTGCTCTACATCCTCGGCTACGCCTTGTTCGCGGTGCTGCTGCCCAAGGCCGCCGACGATCGCCGCACCGACGCCATCGTCGTGCTGACCGGCGGCGCCAAGCGGCTGGAGCGGGGCCTCGACCTGCTCGCGCGCGGTCGGGCGCAGCGAATGCTCGTCTCCGGCGTCGACCGCACCGTCCGCCCGGTCGAGCTGGCCGAGCGCTATGGGGCCAAGCAGATGCTGTTCGACTGCTGCATCGACCTCGGCCGGGAATCGGTCGACACCCGCTCCAACGCGCAGGAGACCGCGCAATGGCTGAAGCGCCACAAGTTCCGGACGGTTCGGCTGGTGACCACCGACTGGCACATGCCGCGCGCGCGCTTCGAGTTGAAACGCCAGTCGCCGGCGGTCGAGGTGATGAGCGACGCGATCCAGAGCAAGCCGAGCTTCCGCCAGTTGTTCACCGAATATAACAAATATCTGCTGCGGCACGCCGCCGTCATCGTCGGCATCTGATGGACGCGCTGCGCACGGCGCTGTTCGCGCTGTTCTTCTACCCCGGGACCGTGCTGGCGGTGCTGCTCGCCTTTCCGGCCGCGGCGGTGAGCCCCACGTGGCTGACCTGGGTCACCCATGGCTGGGCGCGCTGGCATCGATGGTGCTCGGCGCTGCTGCTCGGCGTGCGCACTCGGGTGGAAGGGCCGCGGCCGCGCGGCGCGGTGATCGTCGCCGCCAAGCATCAGTCGATGTTCGAGACGATCGAGATCCTGCTGCTGCTCGACCGGCCCGCCGTGGTGCTGAAGCGCGAGCTTGCCGACATCCCCGGCTGGGGCTGGGTGGCACAGAGCTACGGCACCATTACCGTCGATCGTGAGGGCGGGGCGACCGCGCTGCGGCGGATGCTCAAGGCCGCTCGCTCCGCCATCGCGCAGGGGCGGCCGATCGCCATATTCCCTGAAGGCACCAGGGTCGGGGTCGGCGAGCAGCCGCCGCTTCAGGCGGGGTTCGCGGGCCTTTACCGAGCGCTTGACGTGCCGGTCGTGCCGGTCGCGCTCGACAGCGGCCGGATCTGGCCGCGCCGCGGCTTCGTCAAGCATCCCGGGATCGTCACCTTCCGCTTCGGCGAGACGATCCCCCCCGGTCTCCCGCGCGCCGAGATCGAGGCGCGGGTCCACGCCGCCATCAACGCGCTGGAGCGGCCCTAGTCGCGCAGCCGAGCGCCCGCCTTGGCGGCCGCGGCGACGATCCTGGCGGAAATCGCCTCCAGCTCGTCATGCGAGAAGCTCTTGTCGCCCGGCTGGAGCGTGACTTCGACGGCGAGCGACTTGTGCCCCTCGGCCACTCCCGGGCCGGTGAAGACGTCGAACAGGCCGACTCCGACGATCGCGGCCTTGTCGGCGCCGCGGACCGCGCGCAGCAGGGCGTCGGCGGGGGTCGCTTCGGGCAGCAGGAAGGCGAAGTCGCGCTTGACCGCCTGGAGCGGCGGCGGGGCGTAGGCGCTCCGCATCCGGCCGCCGCCGCGCCTTTCGGGGATGGCGTCGAGGTAGATCTCGGCCGCCACCACCGGCCCGCCGAGGTCGAAGGCCCTCAGCACCGCCGGGTGGACCTCGCCGAACTCGGCCAGCGCGTTCTTGGGGCCCAGGCAGAGCCGCGCCGATCGGCCGGGATGGTAGACGGCGCCGGCCGGGGCGATCGCCTGCAGGTTGTCGACGGGCGCGCCGGCCGCCGCCAGCAGCGCCAGCACCTCGGCCTTGGCCTCGAAGGCGTCGAAGCCGCGGGCGCCGGCGTCGCGCCAGTGGCGGGGCCGCTCGCCGGCAAGGACGAGGCCGACCGTCGCCCGTTCGCCCTCGGCCAGGTAGCGGCGGCCGATCTCGAACAGCCGGACGCTGGGCAGCCCGCGCGCCATGTTGCGGCGCGCGGCGGCGAGCAGCCCCGGCAGCAGCGAGGGCCGCATCGCCTTCATCTCCTCGCTGATCGGATTGGCCAGCATCCAGGCGCTGCCGCCGAACGGCGCCGCCTCGTCCTCGCCGATGAAGCTCCAGGTGACGGCTTCGTTGAAGCCGCGGCCGGCGGCGGCGCGGCGCACCCGGCGCTCGACGAGCTGCTCGGGCGTCGCGGTGGGGTGGGCCACCCCGGGCGCGCGCGGAAGCGGCACCGTCGGGACCTTGTCGAGCCCCTCGATGCGGATCACCTCCTCGACGATGTCGGCGCTTCCGATGACGTCACGGCGCCATGACGGCACCGCGATTTCCCAAGGTTTCCCGCCATTCACGCCGAAGCCGAGCCGCTGCAGGATGTCCCGCTGCCGGTCCTCCGGCACGTCGAGGCCGCCGAGCTCGGCGCAGCGCTGCGGGCGGTACCGAACCGACCGGGCCTCCGTCGGCGGGCTTCCGGCGCGCACGACCTGCGATGCCTCCCCGCCGGCCAGCGCCAGCGCCAGCCTGGTCGCCAGCGCCAGTCCCGCGTCGAGGAACGCCGGGTCGACGCCCCGTTCGAAGCGGGCGCGGGCATCCGAGGTCAGCGCGAGCTTCTGGCCGGTGCGGGCGATATGGTCGGGATCGAAATAGGCGCACTCGATCAGCACGTCGGTGGTCGCCTCGGTCACTCCGCTATGCTCGCCGCCCATGATCCCGCCGATGTCGTGGACCTGGGCATCGTCGGCGATCACCGTCATCGACGGATCGAGCGTGTAGGTCTTGCCGTTGAGCGCCAGCACCTGCTCGCCCGGCCCGGCGCGGCGGGCCCGGATCGCGCCGCGCAGCTGCGCGAGATCGTAGACGTGGAGCGGCCGGCCGTAGCCGAGCATGATGTAGTTGGTCATGTCGACCAGCGCGCTGATCGGCCGCTGCCCGACCGCCTTCAGCCGCTGCTGCAGCCAGGCGGGGGAGGGGCCGTTGCGCACGCCGCGCACGACCTGGCCGTAGAAGGCCGGGCAGCCCTCCGGATCCTCGGTCCGGATCTCGATCGGGCTCGGGAAGGCGCCGGCGATCTCCTCGGCGTCGATCGGCCTCAGCGTGCCGAGCCCCGCCGCGGCGAGGTCGCGGGCGATGCCGTAAACGCCCATCGCGTCCTGGCGGTTGGGCGTCACCGCCACGTCGATCACCGGATCGTCGAGCCCCGCCCAGCCGGCATAATTCGCCCCCACCGGCGCGTCGTCGGGCAGCGCGATGATGCCGTCATGCTCGTCGCCGAGCTCGAGCTCGCGCACCGAGCACATCATGCCGTGGCTCTCGACGCCGCGGATCGCCGCCACCTTCAGAGTGAGGTCGCTGCCCGGCACATAGGCGCCGGGCGGGCCGAACACGCCGAGCATGCCCGCCCGCGCGTTGGGCGCGCCGCACACCACCTGCACGGGCTCGCCGGCGCCGGTGTCGACCGTCAGCACCTGGAGCTTGTCGGCCTGCGGATGGCGCTCGGCGGTCAGCACCTTGGCGATCGTGAACGGCGCGAGCTTGTCGGCCGCGCTCTCGACGCCCTCGACCTCGAGGCCGATGCGGGTCAGCGTCTCGACGATCTCGTCGAGGCTCGCCTGCGTCTCGAGATGCTCCTTGAGCCAGGACAAGGTGAACTTCACGCGCCCACTCCGCCCGAAAGCGTAGGCACGTCGAGGCTTCGGAAGCCGTAATGCCTCAGCCACCTCAAATCGCCGTCGAAGAAGGCGCGCAGATCGTCCATGCCGTATTTTAGCATCGCCAGCCGATCGATGCCGCAGCCGAACGCGAAGCCCTGCCATTCCTCGGGGTCGAGCCCGCACGCCTCGATCACCCGCGGGTGGACCATGCCGGAGCCCAGCAGCTCCATCCAGCCGCCGGTCCCGCCGAGCACC
>DASWSP010000136.1:0-2682 GCA_036402575.1 Allosphingosinicella sp.
GGGACGGCCTGCGACGAGCGGAAGCAGCACGGGCCTCAGCGCGTGGCCGAGCACGAAGGGAAGGAACAGCAGCGCGACGATCTTGCCGATCCCCGCGAGCGACACGCCGCCGCCCTGGGTCTGAAGCATCAGCCCGACCAGTAGCGGCGTCAGGAACACGCCGAGCAGGTTGGAGAAGGCGGCGGCGGCGACCGCTCCGGCGACGTTGCCGCCCGCCATCGATGTGAAGGCGATCGAGCTCTGCACGGTAGAGGGCAGCGCGCACAGGAACAGCATGCCGGTCCACAGCGCCGGCGGGAGCAGTCCCGGAAAGGCGGCGGCAAGCGCGAGGCCGGCGAGCGGAAAGAGGAGGTAGGTCGTCGCAAGGATCGCGGCATGGAGCCGCCAGTCGGTGACTCCGGAGATCAGCGCCTCGCGCGGCAGGCGCACGCCGTGGAGGAAGAACAAGGCGAAGATCGCGGCTAAGGTCAGGACGTCCACGAGGCCGGCCGCCGCGCCGCGGACCGGCAGCAGGGTCGCGACCACGACCGCGCCCAGCAGCCACAGGATGAAGCGGTCGGGGACGAGGCGGGCGAGCACGGGCAACGGGTAGGCCGGAGCGGCGGCCGGGGGCAAGCACGGGGTTCCCGGCCGCCCGCTCGCCTGCCACGATCCCCGATGCTAGGAGGCCGAGATGCGTCACGCGTTGAAGCCTCATCCGGACTCCGCCTGCGGCGCGGCGCTGGGGATCGAAGCCGAGATCGAGCGCGGGAGCGACGGCGCGGTGCGTCTCCATTTTGTCGTGACCGGCGCGGTCGCCGGCCTTTCTTTTCCTGCCGCCGCCACGCCGGCCCGCGCCGACGGGCTCTGGCGGCACACCTGCTTCGAGCTGTTCGTGCGTCCCGACACGGGCGCCGGCTATGTGGAGATCAACCTGTCGCCCTCGGGCGAGTGGGCGGCCTATCGCTTCGAGGGCTACCGGAGCGGGATGAGCGACCTCGCGCTCGCTCCGCCGCGGATCGAGACCGACACGCAGGGCGACCGCTACGAGTTGCGGACGGCGCTGGCGCTGGGCGGGGCGGCCGGGCTGCCCGCCGATGCGGCGTGGCAGATCGGGCTTTCGGCGGTGATCGAGGAGTCGGGCGGCCGCAAATCCTATTGGGCGTTGGCGCATCCGCCGGGTAAGGCGGATTTCCATCATCCCGATTCATTCGCGCTTCAACTGCCGGCGGCTCCATGAAATTTGGCATCGATCGACTTCTCGCCGACCCCGCCTTGCGCGCCCCGCTCGCCGGCCGGCGCGTGGCGCTGCTCGCGCACCCCGCTTCGGTCACTCAAGGGCTGACGCATTCGCTCGACGCGCTCGCGGCGTGCGGCGACATCAGGCTCGCCGCCGCGTTCGGACCGCAGCACGGGCTGCGCGGCGACAAGCAGGACAATATGGTGGAATCGCCGGACTTCAGCGATCCGGTCCACGGCATCCCGGTGTTCAGCCTGTACGGCGAGGTGCGCCGTCCGGACGACGCGATGATGGACACGTTCGACGTGCTGCTCGTCGACCTGCAGGATTTGGGCTGCCGGATCTACACCTTCATCACGACGCTGCTCTACGTGCTCGAGGCGGCCGCGAAGCACGGCAAGTCGGTGTGGGTGCTGGACCGGCCCAACCCGGCCGGGCGGCCGGTCGAGGGGCTGACGCTTCGGCCGGGCTGGGAGAGCTTTGTCGGCGCGGGGCCGATCCCGATGCGGCACGGGCTGACGCTCGGCGAACTGGGCCGGTGGTTCATCGACAGGTTCGCGCTCGACGTCGATTACCGCGTGATCGAGATGGAAGGATATGCGCCCGATGCGGCGCCGGGCTACGGCTGGCCGCTGGACGAGCGGGTGTGGATCAACCCCAGCCCGAACGCGCCCAACCTCAACATGGCCCGCGCTTATGCGGGGACGGTGATGCTCGAAGGCGCGACCCTATCGGAGGGGCGGGGGACCACCCGGCCGCTCGAATTGTTCGGAGCGCCCGACATCGACGCCCGCATTGTGATCGCTGAGATGCAGGCGCTGGCGCCGCAGTGGCTGCGGGGCTGCGCCCTTCGCGACTGCTGGTTCGAGCCGACTTTCCACAAGCATGTCGGCACGCTGTGCAGCGGCGTGCAGATCCACGCCGAGGGGCCGTTCTACGATCATCTGGCGTTCAAGCCGTGGCGTCTCCAGGCGCTCGCCTTCAAGGCGATCCGGCGGCTCTATCCGCACTATGAGCTGTGGCGCGATTTCCCGTACGAATATGAGCACGGCAAGCTCGCCATCGACGTGATCAACGGCGGCCCCGGCCTGCGCGAATGGGTGGACGATCCCGCCGCCGAACCGCGCGACCTCGACCTGGCCGCGATCGCGGACGAGAGGGCATGGGAGGCCGAGCGCCTCCCCTATCTGCGCTACTAGAGGCGAATAAGCGCAGGGCCGAGGGAAAGAGGCGGCCAACGATCCCTCGCGTTCAAGGCTCCGAAAGACCGCTCCCAAGGAGCGGGTTACTCGCCCTTCAGTCCTTCGCCGTAGCGGCTTTCAATGAAGCGGCGCTGGGTCTCGAAGTCGCTGGTCCGGCAGGCGTCGAGCTGCTCGCAGAGGCGGGCGAGCTCGTCGGCGACGATGTCGAGGCTTTCGGCGATGCGCCGGTCGCTCTCCGATCCGGGGCTTCGGGCGCCCGGC
>DASWSP010000137.1:0-7480 GCA_036402575.1 Allosphingosinicella sp.
GATCTCATCATCGTCAACAGCTGCGCCGTCACCAACGAGGCGGTGCGCCAGACTCGGCAGGCGATCCGCAAGGCCAAGCGCGCCCGGCCCGAGGCGCGGGTGGTGGTGACCGGCTGCGCCGCCCAGATCGAGCCCGACACGTTCGCCGCCATGCCTGAGGTGGACCGGGTGGTGGGGAACTTGGAGAAGCATAGCCCAGCTTCGTTCGTCCCGAGCGGAATCTCGTATCCTGCCCCAGCCGAAATCCGCGTTTCGGACATCATGGCGGTGCGCGAGACGGCGCCCCACCTCGTCACCGGCTTCGCCGAACGCTCGCGCGCCTTCGTCGAGGTGCAGAACGGGTGCGACCACCGCTGCACCTTCTGCATCATCCCCTACGGCCGCGGGAACAGCCGCTCGGTGCCCGCGGGGCTGGTGGTCGAGAAGATCAAGGCGCTCGTCGGCGAAGGTTTCCAGGAGGTCGTGATGACCGGCGTCGACGTCACCAGCTACGGTCCGGACCTGCCGGGCGCGCCGACGCTCGGCCAGCTGGTCGAGCGGATCCTGCGCCACGTGCCGGAGCTGCCGCGGCTGCGCCTGTCGTCGCTCGACAGCGTCGAGATCGACGAGCGGCTGGAGGAGATCATCGTCGGCGAGCCGCGCTTCATGCCGCACCTCCACATGAGCTTCCAGGCCGGAGACGACATGATCCTGAAGCGGATGAAGCGCCGCCACAGCCGGGCGCAGGCGGTCGAGACCGTGGCTCGGCTCAAGGCCGGGCGGCCGCAGATCGCGATCGGCGCCGACCTGATCGCCGGCTTTCCCACCGAAACCGAGGAAATGGCCGCCAACAGCCTGAAATTGATCGAAGAGTGCGACATCGTGATGGGTCATATCTTCCCCTTCTCCGCCAAGCACGGCACGCCGGCCGAGCGGATGCCGCAAGTTCCGACCGCGATCGTCAAGGAGCGGGCGCGGCGGTTGCGGGAGGCGACGGCGCGGCGCAAGGCGGCATGGCTGCAGGGAATGGTGGGAACGACGCAGAACGTGCTGGTCGAGCGACCGGACGGTGCCGGTCACGCCGAGAATTTCGCCCCGGTACAGATCGCCAGTCGCACGAACGACACGGGGCTCGTCCAAGCGGTCTGGATCACCGCCGCCGAAAACGGCGCCCTGGTCGGAGAAGCGGCTTGAGCGACGCCCCGACGCCGTGGTTCGAGCGGCTCACCGCCGGCTTCCGGAAGACTTCGGACCGGCTGGGGGAGAACCTCACCGGGCTGTTCGGCAAGGCCGTGCTCGACGATTCGACGCTCGACGAGATCGAGGAGGCGCTGATCGCTTCCGACCTCGGACCCTCGACCGCGGCCAAGGTGCGGACCCGGCTGGCTTCGGAGCGGTTCGAGCGGGGGCTTTCGGAAGCGGCGGTGCGCGAGATCGTTGCCGAAGAGCTGACCAAGATCCTGGCGCCGGTCGCGCAGCCGCTCGAGATCGACGCCTTCCCGCGGCCGCAGGTGATCCTCGTGGTCGGAGTCAACGGCTCCGGCAAGACCACCACGATCGCCAAGCTCGCCAACCTCTTCCTGGAGCAGGATTACGGCGTGCTGCTCGCGGCCGGCGATACCTTCCGGGCCGCCGCGATCGGCCAGCTCAAGGTGTGGGCGGATCGGATCGGCGTGCCGGTGATCTCCGGGCCGGAGGGGGGCGATCCCTCGGCGGTCGTGTTCGACGGCGTGAAGAAGGCGACCGCCGAAGGCATCGACGTGCTGATCGTCGATACCGCGGGTCGGCTCCAGAACAAGAAGGGACTGATGGACGAACTCGCCAAGATCCGTCGAGTGCTCGGCCGCCTGAACCCGGAGGCGCCGCACGACGTGGTGCTCGTGCTCGACGCGACCACCGGGCAGAACGCGCTGAGCCAGATCGAGGTGTTCAAGGAGGTTTCGGGCGTGACAGGGCTGGTGATGACCAAGCTGGACGGCACCGCGCGCGGCGGTGTGCTGGTCGCGGCGGCCGAGCAATACGGCATTCCGATCCATGCCATCGGGGTCGGCGAGCGGATCGACGACTTGCGACCGTTCGATGCGCAAGACGCGGCGCGCGCGATCGCCGGCGTCAGCCGGGAGAGAGTCGCGTGAGCGAGGCCGCCAAGAACGAGCCCTCGACCGGCGCCAAGCTGCTGATCGACCTCGGGCCCCTGCTCGTCTTCTTCGCGGTGAACGCCTGGCGCGGGATCTTCTCGGCCACCGTCGCCTTCATGGTGGCGATCGCCGCGGCGATGCTGGTCTCGAAGATCAAGTACCGCCACATCTCGCCTTTGCTGTGGTTTTCCGGCGTGATGGTGCTGGTGCTCGGCGGGGTCACGATCTGGCTGCACGACGAGCGCTTCATCAAGATCAAGCCGACCATCTATTATTCGCTGGTCGCCTTCATCCTCCTGTTCGGCCTGGCGACGGGTCGTAACCTGCTCAAGCTGGTGCTCGGCACCGCCTATCCCGGACTTTCGGAACGCGGCTGGCAGCTGCTCACCCGCAACTGGATCGTCTTCTTCCTGGTGATGGCGGTGGCCAACGAGGCGGTGTGGCGGACGACCAGCACCGATTTCTGGGTCGGCTTCAAACTGTGGTTCTTCCTTCCCGCGGTGTTCCTGTTCGCGCTCGCCAACGTACCGATGCTGATGCGGCACGGCCTCGCGCTCGAGGACGCGAAGGAGGAGCCGCCGATCCCACCGTCGCAATAGAGGCAAGATGCAGCCGATCATCTCGATCCGGAACCTGACCAAGACCTACGCCTCGGGGCTGCAGGCGCTGAAGGACGTCGACCTCGACATCCGCCCCGGGGAGATTTTCGCCCTGCTCGGCCCCAACGGCGCCGGCAAGACGACCTTGATCAGCACCGTGTGCGGGATCGTCACTCCGACCAGCGGCAGCGTCACGGTCGGCGGCTTCGACATCCAGCGCGACTATCGCCGGGTGCGCACCCGGATCGGCCTGGTGCCGCAGGAGCTCCACACCGACGCCTTCGAGCCGGTATGGTCGACGGTGGCTTTCAGCCGCGGGCTGTTCGGTAGGCCGCCCAACGCCGCCTATGTCGAGAAGCTGCTGAGGGACCTGTCGCTCTGGGACAAGCGCAAGGTCATCATGAAGGAGCTGTCGGGGGGCATGAAGCGCCGCGTGATGATCGCCAAGGCGCTGAGCCACGAGCCTGAGATATTGTTCCTCGACGAGCCGACCGCGGGCGTCGACGTCGAGCTGCGCCGCGACATGTGGCAGCTGGTGCGCGGGCTCAGGGAGAGCGGAGTCACCATCATCCTCACCACCCATTATATCGAGGAGGCGGAGGAGATGGCCGACCGGGTGGGCGTGATCAGCAGGGGCGAGCTGATCCTGGTCGAGGAGAAGGACGAGCTGATGAAGAAGCTCGGCAAGAAGCGGCTGACGCTGAACCTGGCCGAGCCGATGGCCGCGATCCCGCCGGAGCTGGCGGAGTGGCGGCTTGAGCTCAAAGCCGATGGAAACGAGCTCGTCTATATATTTGACGCCAAAGCGGAACGCACCGGCATCCCGTCGCTTCTGGCACGCATGCGCGACCTCGGCATCGCCTTCAAGGACCTCAACACCCACCAGAGCTCGCTGGAGGAGATTTTCGTGAGCCTGGTGACCGAAAGTCGCGCGTCATGAGCGTCGGCGCGTTCAACCGGCATGGCGTGTGGGCGATCTACCGCTTCGAGATGCACCGTTTCGCCCGGACTCTCTGGACCGGCCTGGCCGTGCCGGTGATCACCACCTCGCTCTATTTCGTGGTGTTCGGATCGGCGATCGGATCCCGCATGACCGAGATCGGCGGCGTGGAATACGGCTCCTTCATCGTGCCTGGGCTGATGATGCTGTCGCTGTTCAACGAGAGCATCTTCAACGCCTCGTTCGGGATCCACATGCCGCGCTTCACCGGCACGATCTACGAGCTGCTTTCGGCGCCGCTGTCGCCGTTCGAGACGGTCCTGGGCTATGTCGGGGCGGCCGCCACCAAGGCGATGACGGTGGCGCTGGTGATCCTCGCCACCGCCAATCTGTTCGTCGATGTGCGTGTCGAGCACCCGCTGCTGATGCTCGTCTACCTGCTCCTCGTCACCGCCACCTTCTGCCTGTTCGGCTTCATCGTCGGCATCTGGGCCAAGGGGTTCGAGCAGCTCCAGATCATCCCGCTGCTGATCGTCACCCCCCTCACCTTCCTCGGCGGCGCCTTCTACTCGATCGACATGCTGCCCGAGCCGTGGCGGACCGCGACCCTGTTCAACCCGGTGGTCTACCTGATCAACGGCTTCCGCTGGACCTTCTTCGGCACCGCCGACGTCAGCGTGGGGATCAGCCTCGCGGCGACGCTGGGCTTCTTCCTCATCTGCCTCGGCGTCGTCGCGTGGATCTTCCGGACCGGCTACCGGCTCAAGAGCTAGACCGTTTCGGAGGCGCGGCTGCGGGCGCTCGCCGCTTCGTAGCGCTCGGCCACCTTCTCCCAGTCCACCACGTCCCACCAGGCCTTGAGGTAATCGGGGCGGCGGTTGCGATAGGTGAGATAGTAAGCATGCTCCCACACGTCGTTGCCCAGGATCGGCGTGCCCTTCACCGCGACGTCGTCCATCAGCGGATTGTCCTGGTTGGGGGTCGAGGTGATCTGGAGCTGGCCGTCCTGGCCCACGATCAGCCAGGCCCAGCCCGAGCCGAACTGGCCGACGCCGGCCTCGTTGAACTTGGTCTTGAGTGCGTCCAGCGAGCCGAACGTGTCGTCGATCACCTCGGCGAGACGGCCCGAGGGGCCGCCCGCGCCCGGCTTCATCGTCTCCCAGAAGAAGCTGTGGTTCCAATGGCCGCCGCCGTTGTTCCGAACCTTCTTGGAGCGCCGCGAGATCCCGGCGAGAATATCCTCCAGGCTCTTGCCCTCGAGCTCCGGATCCTCCGCCACTCCTTCGTTGAGCTTGTCGACATAGGCCTGATGGTGCTTGCCATGGTGGATCTTCATCGTCTCGGTATCGATGGTCGGCTCGAGCGCGCCGTGGTCGTAGGGTAGGTTGGGAAGCGTGAATGCCACTGGAAGTCCTCCTGCTGTGTCGTTTGCTCAGCTCTGTGGCGGGCGGGATAGCGCGGCAACCCGCCGTTCGCAAACCGAAGCTGAGAAGGGCGGCCGCAAGGGCCGCCCCCCTAAGCTTTCCCGGCTCGAGTCCGAGCTAGAGCGATCCGCCGGCCCGCCGCACCTGGAAGCGGGTCAGCTCGCGCGCCGGCTCTTGCCAGCGCGGCGCGGCTGCCTGGGCGCGCTGATAGTCGAGATAGGCGGCGCGGATGTCGCCCGTCGTCTCGTTGGCGATCGCCCGGCCGAAATAAGCGAGTTCCGGCCGCTTGGTCCGGCGCTGCAGCGCCTCGTCGAACAGCGCCCGCGCCTCGGCGTTGCGCTCGAGCTTCAGGTAGGCCGCGCCCTTGTTGAGGTAGGATTCCCCCTCGCTCGGGTCGAGCGCGATGGCGCGGTCGAAATCGGCGATCGCGCCGCTCGTGTCGTTGCCGAACAGGCGCACGATGCCCCGGTTCACGTGGGTGGCGACGGTCTCGTAGAAGCTCAGCATGCCGCTGGCGAAGGCATCGTTGCAGCCGCGCAGCGCGGCCTCCGAGCCGTTCTCGGCACGCGCCGATTCAAAGCAGCCCCGAGCGGGGCTGGTGCCGACGACGACGACGCCGGCCGAAGCTGGGGCACTCGAGAGACACGCCATGGCAGAGACTGCCAGCAAGATCTTCTTCATAGAACACCTCCTGTCTTCCCCGACGCCTCGTCATAACACGAAACGGGCGGCGCACCGGCGGGAAAAATGCAAGCGGTTCGTTGGTATCAGGCGCGCTCCAGCAGCTCGTGCCGCTTCATCGCGTGGCGGAGCTGATCGTAGCTGAGCTGAAGCGCGGCGGCGGTAGCGCGCTGGTTCCAGCGGCATTTTTCAAGCGCGGCGGCGAGGATCGCCTTTTCATATTCGGCGATGGCGAGGCGGAAGTCGGCGCAGGAGCCGGGATCGAACGCGCGCGGCGCCTGCGCCGGCAGCACGATCTGCCCCGTCTCCCGCATGGCCGCGGCGGGCCTGTCTTCGTTGGCCGGCGGCAGCCACGGCGACTCGAACGGGTCGAACTGAATCAAGTCGACCGGCCGCTCGGGATCTTCCCAGCGATAGACCGCGCGCTCGACCACATTGCGCAGCTCGCGGACGTTGCCGGGCCAGACGTAGGAGAGCAGCCGCGCCGACGCATTGGCGCTGAAGCCCGGCCAGCGCGGCCAGCCGAGCTCGGCCGCCATGCGGCGCGCGAAATGATCGGAC
This sequence comes from Allosphingosinicella sp., assembly GCA_036402575.1. GTDB lineage: Bacteria > Pseudomonadota > Alphaproteobacteria > Sphingomonadales > Sphingomonadaceae > Allosphingosinicella. The sequence continues at coordinate 6,323 of DASWSP010000137.1, forward strand.
AGGACGGGGATGTCGCTCGACCGGTGGCGCAGCGGCGGCAGAGTCACCACCTCGAACGACAGGCGATCGAGCAGGTCGGCGCGAAACCGCCCCTGCTCCGCCAGCCGCGGCAGATGCTCGTTGGTCGCCGCGACGATCCGGACATCGACGGTGACCGGCTTGCTGGAGCCGATCCGGTTGATCTCGCCATATTCGACCGCGCGCAGCAGCCGATCCTGGGCCGGGCTGGAGAGGGTCGCAAGCTCGTCGAGGAACAATGTGCCCCCGTCCGCCTCCTCGAAGCGGCCCGCGCGGGACTTGGTCGCCCCGGTGAAGGCGCCGGCTTCGTGCCCGAACAGCTCCGCCTCGATCAGCGTTTCGGGGAGCGCCGCGCAATTCATGATCACCAGCGGCCCGTCCCACCGGTTCGAGAGACGGTGGAGGCGCTCGGCGATCAGCTCCTTGCCGGTGCCGCGCTCGCCGATCACGAGCACCGGCCGGTCGAGCGGCGCGGCGCGGCTCGCCCGCTCGACCGCGTCGAGGAAGGAGGACGATTGCCCTACGAGCTGGGTGTTGCGTTCCATTGCCAATGTTTGGGACGATCCACCACCTCTTCGCAAGAGCAAAGTTCAGCCTGAGCCTGGCAAACCCGGCATTTTCGACGGATTTCCGCCACTTCCGCGGTTTGGCACGGCTCTTGTTAGAGAGATGCCAAGCCGCCGGGACGGGCGGGATCGGATAAACCAGATTTCGGGGAGACTTCACATGTTCAACAGCGACAAGATCCTTCGCGCCGCCACCGCCGCCCTCGGCGCCCTCATCCTCACCACCGTTTCCGTCGGCGCCGCCGTCGGCCCGGCGCGGACCGCGGAGACCACGCCGGTCTATGCGCTGGCGCTGAGCACGGCACAAAGTGCGGTCCAGGCGAATGGCTGATGTGGTAATGGTCCGGCGGGGGGAGGTCAGGCCGATGGCCCCTCCCCGTCCGCCGCGACCGCCCAGGCCGCCGCGGTCGATTGCAACCAAGGAGTTCTTCTACATGGGTATATTTTCGCGGACCCGCGACATCATTGCCGCCAACGTCACCGATCTTCTCGATAAGGCGGAGGATCCGGCCAAGATGATCCGGATGATCATCATGGAGATGGAGGAGACTTTGGTGGAAGTGCGCGCTTCGGC
>DASWSP010000138.1:0-3457 GCA_036402575.1 Allosphingosinicella sp.
AATGGGCTTGAATGGTCCGGCCGCTGGAACACGGCGAGGTCGGTGACGATCATGTCGACCACGTTCTTACCGGTCAGCGGCAGCGTGCATTCCGGAATGAACTTGGGATCGCCATTCTTCGACGTGTGCTCCATCACGACGATGATCTTCTTGACGCCCGCGACGAGGTCCATCGCGCCGCCCATGCCCTTGATCATCTTGCCGGGGATCATCCAGTTGGCGATGTCGCCGTCCTGGCTCACCTCCATCGCGCCGAGCACGGTGAGGTCGATATGGCCGCCGCGGATCATCGCGAAGCTGTCCGACGAGGAAAAATAGGAGGAGGAGGGCAGCTGCGAGATGGTCTGCTTGCCGGCGTTGATGAGGTCGGGATCGATCTCGTCCTCATAGGGGAACGGGCCGATGCCAAGCATCCCGTTCTCGGATTGGAGCGTCACCGTCATCCCCGCCGGGATGTTGTTGGCGACCAAGGTCGGGATGCCGATGCCGAGATTGACATAATAGCCGTCGCGCAGCTCCTTGGCGGCGCGCGCGGCCATCTGATCGCGGGTCCAGCCCTTGGCTTCAGTCATCGTCGCCATCACGCGGCCTCCCGCTGACGGGTGGTTCGAAACTCGATCTTCTTGTCGTAGGGTGCGCCGAGGATGAGGCGCTTCACGTAGATGCTGGGCAGATGGATGCAGTCGGGATCGAGGCTTCCGACCGGCACGATCTCCTCGACCTCAGCGACGCAGATCCGGCCCGCGGTCGCCATCGGCTGGTTGAAGTTGCGGGCGGTCTTGCGGAAGACCAGGTTGCCGCTCTCGTCCGCCTTCCAGCCCTTGATGATGCTGAGGTCGGCGCGGATGCCGCGCTCCAGGATGTAATCCTCGCCGTCGAAACTCTTCACTTCCTTGCCCTCGGCGACCTGGGTGCCGACGCCGGTCCTGGTGTAGAAGCCGGGAATGCCGGCCCCGCCCGCGCGGCAGCGTTCGGCCAGCGTTCCCTGCGGACAGAATTCGACCTCGAGCTCGCCCGCCAGATATTGCCGCTCGAACTCCTTGTTCTCGCCGACATAGGAGGAGATCATCTTCTTCACCTGCCGTGTGCGAAGCAGCTTGCCGAGACCTTCATTGTCGATGCCGGCGTTGTTGGAGGCGATGGTGAGGTCCTTGACGCCGCTGTCGCGGATCGCGTCGATCAGCCGCTCCGGGATGCCGCACAGGCCGAAGCCGCCGGCGCAGATCGTCATTCCGTCGAACAGGAGCCCGTCGAGCGCCGCCGCGGCATTGGGATAGGTTTTCTGCATGGACCGCTCCGATAAGGACGGGAGCGATTAAGCGGGCGGGACGGCCCCGGTCAAGGAAAGCGCAGCATCGCCCGTCCCGCGCCTGGTAGGGGCGCCGGCACAGGGTCGTCGAACATGCGCCTCGACCTGGCCCGGGACGAACGGGCGCTCAGCTCTTCAGTTTCGCGAGCACGCCCTGGAGCTGCATGGCGTTGGACATGTCGCCCTCGACCTTCAGTTTGCCCTGCATGAAGGCGGTCATGCCGTCGAGCTGGCCGGAGGACATGGCCTGCCAATCCTCCCAGCTGACCTTGATCGTGGTGTCGGCGGCGCCGTCTTCCTCGGTGACCTTGTTGTCGACGCCGTCGAGCAGCACCGCGCCCTGTTCCCCGCCGAAGTCGATCTTGACGCGCTTGCCGGGCAACCAGGCGCCGGCCTGGTTGAGCTTGGCGGCCATCTCACTCTTGGTCATCGGAAAACGCTCCCTGGGTGGTTCGCGCCTCCCCTACTTTACGTCAACGTCAAGTCAAGCGCAGCACGAGCCCGTCGCGGCGCCGCTTCGGGCGAGGCCCTCGACGGAAGCAAGGCCGCGGGATAGAGCCGCGCCATGACGAATTTGCGCACCGGCGGCCGCATCCTGATCGACAACCTCGTCGCGCAAGGCTGCGACCGCATCTTCTGCGTTCCGGGCGAAAGCTACCTGGCAGCGCTCGACGCGCTCCACGACACGCCCGCCATCCAGATCGTCGTCTGCCGGCAGGAAGGCGGAGTCGCCTACATGGCCGAGGCGGACGGCAAGATGACGGGGCGGCCGGGCATCGCCTTCGTCACCCGCGGCCCGGGCGCGACCAACGCATCGATCGGCGTCCACGCCGCCTTCCAGGATTCGACCCCGATGATCCTGTTCATCGGCGACGTCGCTCGCGCCGACCGCGACCGGGAAGGATTCCAGGAAGTGGACTTCCGCGCGATGTTCGCGCCGCTCGCCAAGGCGGTGGCGCGGATCGACGACGCCGGCCGGATCCCCGAATATGTCGCGCGCGCTTACTCGACCGCGATGTCGGGCCGGCCGGGGCCGGTGGTGCTGGTGCTGCCCGAGGACATGCTGCGCGACCGGGTCGAAGCGGCCGACCGGCCGCGGGTCACCGCGCCCTGCCAGCCCTGCGATCCGATGGCTCTGGCGACGTTGATGAGCCTCCTCAAGGACGCCTGCGCGCCGATCGCGATCGTCGGCGGCGCGGGCTGGTGCAAGGGCGCCTCGCACTATTTCACCGAGTTCGCCGAGCGGCTCGGGATACCGGTCGCGGCGGCGTTCCGGCGGCAGGACGCGGTGCCGAACGCTTCGCCGGTCTATGCGGGCAACCTGGGCTACGGGCCCAATCCCAAGCTGGTGCAGCGGGTGAAGGAAGCCGACCTGCTGCTGGTCGTCGGCCCCCGCCTCGGCGAGGCGACCACCGACGGCTACACGCTGGTGACCCCCGACCATCCGGGCCAGATCCTGGTCCACGTCCACCCGGACCCCAACGAGATCGGCCGAGTCTACCGCACCGACCTGCCGATTTGCGCCGACATGCGCGAGTTCGCCGAGCTTGCGGCGGACTGGGAGGATGAGGTCATTTCCTTCTCGTCGGGCGCAGAGGCGCACAAGGAATGGCAGGAATGGAGCACGGCCAAGCCGCGCGAGGTCGCGCTCGACCTCGGCCGGGTCGTCATGCACATGCGCGAGACGCTTCCGGCCGACAGCATCATCTGCAACGGCGCCGGCAACTTCTCGGGCTGGTGGCACCGCTTCTGGCCCTACGGCGCCCTGCCCTGCCAGCTCGCGCCGACCAACGGATCGATGGGCTACGGCACGCCGGCGGGCGTCGCCGCGGCGCTGCGCTTTCCGGAACGGCAGGTGGTGGTCGTGGCGGGCGACGGCGACTTCCTGATGAACGGCCAGGAGCTCGCCACCGCCGTCCAGTACGGCGCGAGCCTGCTGGTGCTGGTGATCGACAACGGCAGCTACGGCACGATCCGGATGCACCAGGAGCGCGATTATCCGGAGCGCATCGCCGGCACCGAGCTGCGCAACCCCGATTTCGCCGCCCTCGCCCGCGCCTACGGCGCCTATGCCGAGACCGTGGAGAGGACCGAGGAGTTCGCCCCGGCGCTGCGGCGCGCGGCGCGCGAGCCGGGCGTCAGGCTCCT
>DASWSP010000139.1:0-25836 GCA_036402575.1 Allosphingosinicella sp.
GAAGAAGATGACGGGATCGTTGCCGCGCAGCGCGCCGCGGAGCAGGCCGACGGCATCCTCGGCATTGGACGGCACCGCCACCAGCCAGCCCGGATTGTGCACGAACTGCACCTCGTTGGTCTGGCTGTGCCAGGGATCGCCCACCTTGAAGAAGCCGCCCGGGATCCGGAGCACCATCGGGGCCGCGAAGCGGTTGTTGGTGCGCCAGCGCATGGTCCCGCAATCGTGGATCTGCTCGGTCGCGGGCTCGGCATATTTGCGGAACTGGATCTCGGGTACCGGCATCAGCCCCGCGAGCGCCATGCCGACCGCGCGCCCGACGATCCCCTCCTCGTTGAGGCTGGTGTCGAACACGCGCTCGATGCCGTATTTCTCCTGCAGGCCGAGAGTCACGGCATGGACGCCGCCCTTGGGCCCGATATCCTCGCCGAACAGCAGTACGCGCGGATTGATCTCCAGCTCGCGGTCGAGCGTTCGACGGATCGCCGTCACCATGTTGATCCGCTGCCCCTCGGGGCGCGGCTCGTCGTGGCTCGGCGGGGCGGTGTAGCCGTGGGTCCACTGGCCGCCCACGCGCTGCATCTCGCCTTCGAAGAAGACGTTCGCCATCACCGATTCGGGCTGCGCGAACGGCCGCGCCTCCGCCTCCGCACGCGCCTGCTCGACGGCGTCGGTGGCCTCGCGCTCGATCTGCGCCCACTCCTCTTCCGAGAGCGAGGCCGGGACGAGGTAGGAGCGCAGCTTGGGCAAAGGATCGCGCGCCCATTCGGAGCGGACCAGCTCTGCCGACTTGTAGGCCTGCGTGTCCTGGAAGCTGTGCCCCTGGAGGCGCGGAACGGTCAGCCGGAGAAGGGCCGGGCCGTCACCGCCGCGGACGTGGGCGATCGCCTCGCCGAGGAGGCTGGCGGCTTCGGCCGGCTCGGTACCGTCCCCGGAAAGGATATGGAGATTCGAAAAGCTGGCGAGATTCTTCGCGATGTCGCCGCCCGGCGTCTGATAAGTGGACGGAACGGAGATGCCGAACTGATTGTCTTCGATGTAGAAGAGCATCGGCAGCTTCTGAGTGGTGGCGATGGTGAGCGCTGCCCAGAAGCCGCCGGTGGCGACGGAGGCATCGCCGCCGAGGACCACCGCCACGGACTGACGGTGCGCCTCGCTCTTCAGCACGTTGCGGTGATAGTCGATCGCCTGCGCCCAGCCGGCGGTGGGCGTGTACTGGGCGCCGACGCCGCCGCTCATCGGGAAGGCGCCGGCCCCGCCGAGCTTGGGATGGTTGAACACCACGCCGATGTCCCGGCCGTCCGAATAGCCGCCGGTGCGGCCCATCGCCGAGGCAAGCGTGTCGACGAGCGACACGCCGAGCGCCAGCAGCAAGGGCCGTGAGCGGTAATAGCCGCCGGCGGCGTCGGTGGCGCGATCGAGCTTCTGCCCGAGCATGATCTGCGCCATGTCGTGGCCGCGGGCGGAAAATTGGTAGCTGATCTTCTTCTCGGGGACGAGCCGCTCCTCCTCGAGCTTGTCGAGCGCGCGGCTGACCTGGACCAGATAGGCGACCTTGCGCCAATCATAGTCCAGATCGGGCGCGTCGGTGCGCGCCCGGGTCGGCCGCACCGCCGAGTCAGCCATCGGCCGTCCCGGGAAGCTTCTCGATCACCGCCTGCGCGAAATAGTCGACATTCTCGTCCGACAGGCCGGCGATGTTGAACCGGCCCGAATTGGCCATGTAGATGCCGTGGCTGGCGCGCAGCGCGACGACCGCGTCGGGCTCCAGCGGAAGCATCGAGAACATCCCGTTCTGCTCGCCGATATAAGCGAGCCGCGGATCGGCGGCGGCAAGACGCGCCCGCAGGGTGCGGATGCGGGTGAGCATCTCCTTCAGCTCGGCCCGCCAATCGGCCTCCAGCTCCGGATCGTCCAGGATGGTGCGGACGATGGCAGCGCCGTGATAGGGCGGCATCGACCAGCTCGTCCGGGTGAGCGAGAGCAGATTGCCGAACACGCGCTGCGCGGCGTCGGCGCTCGGCGCCTTGATCCACAGCGAGCCGGTGCGCTCGCGATAGATGCCGAAATTCTTGTCGCAGCTTTGCGCGACCAGCGCCTGGCTTGCCGCCTCGACAACCAGCCGGGTTCCTGCGGCATCCTCTTCAAGACCATTGCCAAGTCCTTGATAAGCAAGGTCGACGAACGGCACGAGGCCGCGTTCCGAAACGAGCTCGGCAAGCTCGCGCCACTGGTTCAGGCTGAGGTCGGCGCCGGTCGGATTGTGGCAGCAGCCATGGACCAGGAGGAGGTCGCCGGCGCGCGCGCCCCTCAGCGCCGCCATCATGTCGTCGAAGCACACCTGGCGCGACGCTTTGTCGTAATAGCGATAGTCGACCATCTCGACGCCCGCGGCGCCGATCAGCGGATTGTGGTTGGGCCAGGTCGGCTGGCCGACGAAGATGCGCGCGCCGCCGGCCGCCTTGACCAGCTCGGCTCCAAGCCGAAGCGCGCCGCAGCCGCCCGGCGTCTGGACTCCGACGATCGTGTCGCTTCGCGCCGCCTGGCCGCCGAACACGATCGGCTTGATCAGCTCGGAGAACCGAGCATCGCCCTCCGAGCCGAGATACGACTTCGTCTCCTCGGTCTCGAGCAGGATGCGCTCGGCAGCCTTGACGCTGCGCAGGATCGGGGTGGTGCCGGCGGCGTCGCGATAGACGCCGACGCCGACGTCGATCTTCTCCGGCCTCGTGTCGGCGTTGACCATGCCGATCAGCGCGAGCAGCGCGTCGCGGGGCACATCCGTCAAGCGCTCGAACAAGGCCGGCTCCTCCGCCCGCATCAAACCGTCAGCCAAGGGTCCCTCCTGTTTCGTGGAAACCCGCCGACTATACCTATCCCGCATCCGCGCCAAATGCGTATCAGACACGAGCCGTCCGACCCATGGATTTGAAACAGGTCTTCCGCTATTGTGCTAAACGTGAAAGAAACTGATCAGATCGACCCGGTCGACCGGCGAATCATCCGCGAGCTGCAGCGTGACGCGAGCCTCAGCCATGCGGCGCTGGCCGAACGCGTCGGCGCGTCCGCGGCCTCGGTCTGGCGGCGGGTGCGCAGCCTCGAGAAGCTCGGCGTGCTCGGCAAGGCGGTGCGGCTGGCCGACGCGCGGTTCCTCGACCGCTCCGTCAACGTGCTGTGCCAGGTGCGGATGACCCGCCAGACCATCTCCGCCCGCGCCGAATTCGAGGAATTCATCCAGTCGCGCGAGGAAATCGTCGAATGCTACGCGATGTCGGGCGAGTGGGATTACCTGCTGCGCATCGCCGTCCGCGACGTCGCCGATTATGACCGCTTCGTCATGCGCGGCGTGCTCGCCCACCCCAGCGTCGCCAACGCCGCCTCCAATTTCGCACTGAGACAGGTCAAGTACACAACCGAAATCCCGGTCTGAGGCGGGAACGACTCCCCTCACCGTGAATTGAATCGCCTGCGAATCGATTCTGGAGAAGGTCTCATGGCGGCGCGCCCCTATTGGAAGGGCCAGATCAGGCTGGCCTTGGTCTCGATCCCGGTGGAGATCTACTCGGCGACCAAGAGCGGCGCGACGATCGCGTTCAACCAGATCCACGAGCCGACCGGCAAGCGCATCAAGTATGAGAAGGTGGTGCCGGGCGTCGGACCGGTCGATCCCGACGACATCGTCAAGGGTTTCCAGGTCGAGAAGGGCAATTACGTCCTGCTCCAGGACGAGGAGATCGAGGCGGTCAAGCTGGAGAGCAAGAAGACGCTGGAGCTCACCCAGTTCGTCGACCAGCACGAGATCGACCCGCTCTACTACGAGAAGCCTTATTATGTGGTCCCGGCGGACGACCTTGCCGAGGAAGCCTTCATCGTGCTGCGCGAGGCGCTGCGGGACACCAAGAAGGTCGGGCTCGGCCAGCTCGCGATGCGCGGCCGCGAATATATCGTCAGCCTGAAGCCGTGCGGCCGCGGCATCCTGATGGAGACGCTGCGCTACGCCGACGAGGTCAACAAGGCCCAGGGCTATTTCCGCGACATCGGCGACGCCAAGCCGGACGAGGAGCTGCTCGACCTGGCTGAAACCCTGATCGAGAAGAAGACCGCGAAGTTCGATCCCGAGAAGTTCCACGACCGCTATATCGACGCGCTGCACGAGCTCATCGAGCGGAAGCGCAAGGGCAAGACGATCACGACAGACGATGAGGACGCCAAGCCGACGCGCAGCTCCAACGTCGTCGATCTGATGGCGGCGCTCAAGAAGTCGATCGAGCGGCCGGGCGCCGCCGCGGGCGGCAAGGATTCGGCCGCCAAGAAGGCGCCGGCGAAGAAGGCAGCGCCCAAGAAGGCGCCCGCCAAGGCCGCGCCGGCGCGCAAGCGAGCCTGATGTGCTGATTAAGCTTGGTTCGCGAGGTTCGTGAATGGCCCGCAGCAAATCGGCCGATCCGCTCGAAACCTACAACAAGAAGCGCGACTTCACGAAGACGGCGGAGCCGCGGGGCGGCTTCGACAGGCTCTCCTGGGGCGAGGGCAACGGCTTCATGGTCCAGAAGCACGACGCCACACGGCTCCACTACGACCTGCGGCTCGAGCTGGACGGGACGATGAAGAGCTGGGCGGTAACGCGCGGGCCAAGCCTCGATCCCGCGGACAAGAGACTTGCCGTCAGGACTGAAGATCATCCGCTAAGCTACGCGACTTTCGAGGGAACCATCCCCAAGGGACAATATGGCGGCGGCACCGTGATGCTGTGGGACCGCGGCACCTGGACCCCCGATCCGCGCAAGGACCCGCGCAAGACGCTGGAACAGGGCCACCTCCACTTCACGCTCCAGGGCGAACGGATGAAGGGCGAGTGGATCATGATCCGCCTGAAGCCGCGCGGCAACGAGCGCACCGAGAACTGGATCCTGCGCAAGGTGGAGGACGAATTCGCCGGCAGCTCGGCCGGGCTGACCGAGAAGTACCTGACCAGCATCAAGACCGGCCGGACGATGAACGAGATCGCCGAGGGCAAGCGCGCGAAGGAGCTCAAGAGCTGGACCAGCCCAGCCCGCTACGGGGCGGAGGAGCCATCCAAGGGCGGAGGGGCAGCGGCGAAGTCCCTCCGCCGGTCCCCCTCCCCGCGGGCGCGCGGCGGATCAAGCCCGCCCGCCTTCCACGAGCCGCAGAAGGCGACCCTCGTCGACAGCGTGCCCGCCGGCTCGGGCTGGCTGCACGAGATGAAATATGACGGCTATCGCTGCCTGCTGGCCCTGGGCGGCGGCGAAGCGCGGATCTATACCCGCTCGGGCCTGGACTGGTCGGGCAAGTTCCCGGAGATCATCGAGGCGGCGCGCGGGCTGGAGGTCGGCTCGGCGCTGCTCGACGGCGAGATCGTCGCTCTGGACGACAAGGGCAATACCGGATTCTCGGCCCTGCAGCAGGCGATCAGCGAGGGCGGACGCGGCCTCACCCTGTTCCTGTTCGACGCGCTGCAGATCGAGGGCGAGGACCTTACCGGCCTCCCCAACATCGAGCGCAAGCAGCGCCTCGCCTCCCTCGTCGGCGACGGCCTCCCCCCCTTCATCCTCTATGCGGAGCATATCCTCGGCCAGGGCGAGAAGCTGTTCGAGGCGATGTGCGAGGCCGGCCAGGAAGGCATCATCTCCAAGCGCGCCGACGCCCCCTATCGCGGCGCCCGCTCCAAGAACTGGCTCAAGGTAAAGTGCACCCGGCGGCAGGAGTTCGTCGTCATCGGCTGGTCGGCCAGCGACAAGAAATCGCGCTCGTTCCGGGCGCTGCTCCTCGGTGTGCACGAGGACGGCAAGCTGCGTTACGCGGGCAAGGTGGGCACCGGCTTCACCGTCGCCGTGCAGCAGGACCTGGCCGAGAAGCTCGGCCGGATCGAAACCGACGAGCCCGCCGCGCCCGTTCCCCGCGCGGACGCGCGCGGCGCGCATTGGGTGAAGCCGCGGCTCGTCGCCGAGGTGGCGTTCGCCGAGTTCACCGCCGAGGGCGTCGTCCGCCATGCCAGCTTCCTGGGCCTTCGCGACGACAAGAAGGCTGCCGCGGTGATCGAGGAGAAGCCGCAGCCGTTGCCCAGGCCCGCGGCCGGCGACGGCGTCAGGATCAGCAACCCGGAGCGCGTGATCGATCCCTCGAGCGGCGTCACCAAGGGCGAGCTGGCCGATTATTGCCGGCTGCTGGGTGACGTCATGACGCCGTGGACGATCAACCGGCCGCTCAGCCTCGTCCGCTGCCCGCAGGGGCGGTCGAAGAAATGCTTCTTCCAGAAGCACGACGCCGGCACCTTCGGCGAGCATGTCCGCCAGATCCCGATCGAGGAGAAACGCGGCGAGATCGAGGATTATATCTATGTCGCCGACGTTCGCGGCATCCTCACCTGCGTGCAGATGGGGACGATCGAATTCCACGGCTGGGGCTCGAAGGTGGAAGACATCGAGAAGCCCGACCGGCTCGTCTTCGACCTCGATCCCGACGAAGGGCTGAGCTTCGAGGCGGTGCGCAAGGCTGCCCGCGACCTCAAGCAGCACCTTGCCGACATGGGGCTGCAGACCTTCCCGATGCTGACTGGCGGCAAGGGCCTGCACGTGATCGTGCCGCTGACACCGGGGGCGGAGTGGCCCCAGGTCAAGGACTTCGCGATGCGCTTTTGCGTCGCGCTCGCCACCGCCGAGCCCGAGCGCTTCACAGCCAATCTTGCAAAGGTGAAGCGCAAGGGACGGATTTTCCTCGACTATCTTCGCAATCAGCGCGGCGCCACAGCGATCCTCCCTTACTCCGCCCGGGCCCGCGAAGGGGCGCCGGTGGCCGCGCCGATCAATTGGGAGGAGCTCGACGATTACGAATCGGGCGGGCGCTACTCGGTGCGGGACGGCGAGCTTCTGCTCGAGCGCGCGGGGAGCCGTGCGCTGCAGGGCTGGGGCGAAGCCGCGCAGACGCTGCCCGACCTCTAGCCCGCGTTGACCTCCCACCCCAAATCGATAGGGTCGCGGCAAAAGGGGGGTGGAGGATGCTCAACAGAGTCGCTGCGATCGTCGTCGGTGCCGGTGCTCTCGCCGCTGCCGCCTCCGCCCAGCCCGTCAAGCGCGTCTATCAGGGCGACTTCCCGATCGCGGCAGCGGTCGAGGTGCCGGCCGGATCGACGCTCGTCTACGTCAGCGGCCAGGTGCCGCCGGTCGCCGATCCAAAGGCGCCACCGGGCAGTCTCGCCGCCTTCGGCAATACCGAGACGCAGACGATCGGGGTCATCCGCCGCATCGACGAAGTGCTCAAGGCGCAGGGGCTCGGGCTCGGCGACGTGGTCATGATGCGGGTCTTCCTGGTCGGCGATCCGGCGCTTGGCGGCAAGATGGATTTCGCTGGAATGATGAAGGGTTACAGCCAGTTCTTCGGAACGCCTGCGCAGCCTAACAAGCCGGCCCGCTCAACCGTGCAGGTGGCCGGGCTGGTCGCTCCCGGTTTCCTGGTCGAGATCGAAGTCACCGCGGTGCGGGCCCGCTAGCCGTGGCCGTCACTCGGCGCGCCTTCCTGGAGCGGGTCGGACGAGCGGGCGGCTACAGCGCCGTCTATCTGTCGATGCTCGGCCTCGGCCTGTTGCGCTCGCCGGCCGCTTATGCCGGACCGCCCGATCTTCCCGAGGGCAGCGGCAGCGGCCGCAGCGTGGTCGTGCTCGGCGCCGGCATCGCCGGGCTGGTTGCCGCCTACGAACTGAAGCGCGCCGGCTACCAGGTCACCGTGCTGGAAGCGCGCGACCGGGTGGGCGGAAGGGTGTGGACGGTGCGCGGCGGCGACAGGATCGTCCAGACCGGAATGGCCGATCAACGCTGCGCCTTCGACGACGGACTCTACCTCAACGCGGGCGCGGCCCGGATCCCTTCCCAGCACCATGCCATCCTCGGTTATGCGCGGCGGCTGAAGGTGCCGCTCGAGGTGATGGTCAACGTCAACCGCGCGGCCCGATTCGATTATGGCGAGAGCCCGGTGACGGGGGCGCAGGCGGTCAACGACACGCGCGGCCGCTTCACCGAGCTGCTCGCCAAGGCGATCGACAAGGGCGCGCTCGACCGGGAGCTGACCGGAGTCGATAAGGCGAAGCTGCTCGACTATCTGCGCGCCTACGGGGCGCTCGACGACAAGAACCTCTACGAAGGCTCGAACCGATCCGGCTGGGCCGAGGCGGCCGGGGCCCATGCCCGCCGCGGCGCCGCGAGGCGGCCGCTCACCCTGCAGCAGCTCGTCGATTACCGCTTCTGGGGCCTCGGCCTGATCTTCGAGGAGGATGTCGACCAGCAGGCGCCGATGTTCCAGCCGATAGGTGGCATGGACCGCATCGCCGAGGCGATCCACGCGGCGGTGAAGCCGGAGGTGCGGCTGGGCTCGCTGGTCCGGCAAATCCGCAAAGGCGAGAACGGGGTCGCCATCGTCTATTCGGATTCCACCGGCGCGGAACGGCGGCTGGAGGCGGACTTCGCGATCTGCACCCTGCCCCTGTCGGTGCTGCGCAAGGTCGACGCCGACTTCGCGCCCGACGTGAAGGCGGCGGTGAACAGCGCCTTCTATTTTCCCGGGACCAAGGTCGGGTTCGAGAGCCGCCGCTTCTGGGAGCAGGACGATTCCGTCTATGGCGGCCTGGCCTGGACGTCGCGCCCGAGCGAGGTGGTCTGGTATCCGAGCGGCGACTGGAACGCGACCAAGGGCGTGCTGGTCGCGGCCTATTCGGTCGGTTTCCTTGACTCCGAGGAATCCGAGAAGTTCGCCCGCATGGGCCTGTCCGAGCGGCTCGCGATATCGCGCGCGGTGATCGAACGGCTCCACCCCGGCCGCTCGCGCGAGCTCACCAAGCCGGTCACGGTGAACTGGGGCCAGACGCCGCACAGCGAGGGGGTCGCCGCGCTCTGGTCGGACGAGCAGCGCCAGCGCGAATATGCGCGGCTGTGCCGGCCGGACGGCCGCATCTACTTCGCCGGCGAGCATATCAGCTATCTGATGGCGTGGCAGGAAGGCGCCGTGCTCTCCGCCCACGAAGCGGTGACCGCCATCCACAAGCGCGCCGCGGGCGAGGCGAGCCTTCGGTCCGGACTACGAAGGACGCTGGCCGCCTAGTTCCTCACCCGGAAGCGCTTGAGCTCGGCCATCGGCGCCTCCCAGCCCGGCGCGAGCAGGCTCGCCTGCCGGTAGTCGCTGTAGGCGGCGCGGGCGTCACCGGCGCGCTCATGGGCGATGGCGCGGCCGAAATAAGCCAGGTCGGGCCGCCGGGTCCCCTTCTCGATCGCGGCGCTGAACGCCGGCAGCGCCTGGCGCGCGCGCTCCGGCAGCGCCAGCAGCGCCACCGCCTTGTTGAGCCACGCCTCGGCCTCGTCGGGGTCGCGCTTGAGGGCCTCGTCGTAATCTTTGATCGCGCCGTCGAGATCGCCCAGGCGCTTCTTGAGGATGCCGCGGTTGACCAAGGTCGCCACCTCCTCGAACCGCGTCAGCGGCTCGCGCCCCAGCGCCTGGGTGCAGGTGTGGACGTCCGCGACCGATGAACCGGCGAAGGCTACCGCCTCATAGCATTGCCGAGCGAGATCGGTGCCGAATACGGTGACAGCGGCCGGGGCGGCGCCGGCGATCGGCAGCAGAACCAGCGCGGGCAACAGGCGAAGCGTCATTTCGACTTCTCCGCCCGCAGCTTACACCCGCCGGCGGCGCCGGGCCAGTGCGCGTCAGTTGCTTCGGCGGACCTTGATGCCCGGCTGTCCGCCCACCCGCATCGAATAGCTGCCGATCATGTTGCGGTTGATCACCACCTTGTTGCCGGGCTTGGGCCCGCGGCCCAGCGTGTTCGAGTCGATCTGACGCCACAGCGCGCCGTCCTGGAGCCGCACGATCCAGCGGCCGTCGCCGTCGGTGTGCGCCGAGGCGACGGTGCCCTCGACCTGCTTCACCTCGTCCTCCTTGCGGTCGTCGCCGCCGAACAGGCTGAGCTTGGGCAGGTCGAAGCCGAACAAGGTCTTCTTGGTCTCGCTGATCTGCCTGCGGTCGACGACCAGGATGTCGCCGCGGGCGGCGGCGCTCTCCAGCGCGGCGGCAGTGCGGTCGAGGCACGCGAACTTCTCGGCCGGGTCCGCGATGGCGCGGCACGCGATCAGCGCCTCGAACGCCTCGGCGCGCTTCTGCGGCGGCTTTGCGGCGATCGCCGCCGCCGGCAGCGTCAGCGCCGCGGCGGCCGCCAGCATGATGATCGTTTTCATAGCTTTTCCTCGCCCGGACCACAGCAACTAGCCCTATTCGGGAGGTCGCGGCAATCGCGTCCGCCCAAGCGGAACGGCGCCCGCGCACTAATGTGGCTGAATTGCCACAAAACTGAAAAATGGGTAACTGTGTCACGCCAGCGATTGCGCCGGAATCGTAACAAAAATAGGAATTTTAAAGCTTCCGGTTGCAACCGGTACGGCTCCGCAGCGGCATGAGCATCAAAAGATGTCGGCCCGCCCAACTAAGGGGGTTTGATTAACAATGAAAACGCGCATCCTCAACCAACTGCTGGCCACCACAATTATTTGTGGCGCCGCTATTTCGGCGCCTGCCTTTGCCCAGGACACCACCGATCCCACCGCGCAGCCCGGCGCCGGCCCGGTTGAAGGCACCAACCCGTCGGTCTCCTCGGAGGGCGAGAACGTCAACACCGAGCAGGACATCGTCGTCACCGGTTCGCGCATCCCGCAGCCGAACCTGACCTCGGTCAGCCCGGTCACCGTGATCAACAGTCAGGAAGTCAAGCTGCAGGGCGTGACCCGCACCGAGGACCTGATCAACACCCTGCCGCAGGCCTTCGCCGGCCAGGGCGGCAACCTCGCCAACGGCGCCACCGGCACCGCCACCGTCAACCTTCGCAACCTCGGGCCTGAGCGCACCCTGGTGCTGATCAACGGCCGCCGCCTGCTGGTCGGCGATCCTGGCACCGGCAACCCGGCGGCTCCCGACATCAACGCCATCCCGACCGGCATCGTGAAGCGCGTCGACGTGCTGACCGGCGGCGCCTCCTCGGTCTACGGTTCGGACGCCGTCGCCGGCGTCGTCAACTTCATCATGGACACGGACTTCGAAGGCATCCGCCTCGACGGCCAGTTCTCGATGTACACCCACAACAACGACAGCGAGAACACCGGCATCCGCGAAGCGCTCAACCGCCGCGGCTTCCCGTACCCGACCGGCACCTCGACCGACGGTGAGACCGTCAACCTCGACGCCACCTTCGGCGCCGGCTTCGACGACGGCCGCGGCAGCGTCGTCGCCTATGCCGGCTACCGCAAGCTCGAGGCGGTGACCCAGGACAACCGCGATTATTCGGCTTGCGCCTCGCAGGCCCGCACGATCGCGCAGACCCAGGCCGATCCCGCCCGCCGCGTCGATTGCGGCGGTTCGGCCACCTCCGGCATCGGCAGCTATTTTACCAACACCGGCACCTTCCAGACCGGTCCGGGCCGTACCTTCATCCCGGGCACGACCGCCTACAACTTCGCGCCGACCAACTATTATCAGCGTCCCGACGAGCGCTACACGCTCGGCGCCTTCGCGCAGTATGAGATCAGCGAAGCGGTCGAGCCTTATCTCGAGCTGATGTTCATGGACGACCGCACGATCGCCCAGATCGCGCCGTCCGGCAACTTCGGCAACACGCTCACCATCAACTGCGACAACCCGCTCCTGTCGGCCCAGCAGCTGGCGATCGCCTGCGCCCCGACCAACCTGGTCGGCTTCGCCGCCGCCGTCCCCGACGATCCCACGACCCCGGCCAACGAAGCCAGCCCGGCCTCGCCGCCGACCGTGTTCATCGATCCGACGACCGGCGCGACCTACAACCAGGGCAACCTGCAGATCCTGCGCCGCAACGTTGAAGGCGGTCCGCGTCAGGACGACCTCCAGCACACGATGTACCGCATCGTCGGCGGCGTCCGCGGCGACGTCAACAAGGCGATCTCCTACGACGCCTACTACATGTTCGGCCGAGTCAACTTCGCCGAAACCTACCTCAACGACTTCTCCGTCAATCGGCTTACCCGCGCGATCGACGTGGTCGACGGGGATCCGGGCGCCGGCGTGACACCCGTCTGCCGCACGTTCCGCAGCGGCATCGACCCGAACTGCGTCCCCTACGACATCTTCGCCCTCAACAGCGTCAACCCGGCGTCGATCCAGTACCTGCAGACGCCGGGCTTCCAGCGCGGCCAGACCGAGCAGAACCTGATCAGCGCCAACATGACGTTCCTGCTCGGCGAATATGGGTTCCAGCTTCCCTGGGCGAACGAAGGCGTCGGCCTCAACGTCGGCTACGAGTACCGCAAGGACAAGGTGAACCTCGACACCGACATCGCCTTCCAGACCGGCGACCTCGCCGGCCAGGGTGCGGCGACGCTGCCGATCGAAGGCGACATCTCGGTCCGCGAGTTCTTCGGCGAGACGCGTATCCCGATCGTCACCGACAGCTTCTTCTACAACCTCTCGTTCGAGGGCGGCTACCGCTACTCGAAGTACACGACGGACCAGAACAGCTTCTCCACCGATGCCTACAAGCTGGCGCTCGACTTCTCGCCGATCCGGGACGTCCGCCTGCGTGCGTCGTACAACCGGGCGGTCCGCGCCCCGAACGTGCAGGAGCTGTTCGCAACTCAGCGCGTCGCTCTGAACGGCAACTCCGATCCGTGCACCGGCGATCTCGATCCGACCACCACGACCGCGGCACCGGAAGCCACGGCTGCGCAGTGCGCCCTCACCGGCGTCAGCGCCGCCCAGTACGGCACCCTCCAGGGCAACCCGGCGGGCCAGTATAACGGCCTGATCGGCGGCAACCCGGAACTCACTCCGGAAAAGGCCACCACCAAGTCGATCGGCGTCGTTCTGCAGCCGCGCTTCCTGCCCGGCTTCGCCGCGACGGTCGATTATTTCGACATCAAGATCGACAACACGATCCAGCAGATCGGCCAGGACACGATCATCCAGACCTGCATCGACACTGGCAATCCGACCTTCTGCGGGCTCATCCAGCGCGACCAGTTCGCCTCGCTCTGGCGGACCAGCAACGGCTTCGTGCGCGATCTCGACCAGAATATCGGTGGCGTCGAGACCAAAGGCATCGACGTCGGCCTCAGCTACGCCCGCGAGATCGGTGCCCTGGGCGGTCTCAGCTTCAGCGTCGTGGGCACCTACCTCGACGAGCTGATCACCGACAACGGCGTTTCGGAGCCCTATGACTGCGCCGGCCTGTTCGGCCTGCAGTGCGGCATCCCGAACCCCGAGTGGCGCCACAAGGCCCGCGTCACCTACACCGCGCCGGACGGCGTCGGAGTCTCGGTGCAGTGGCGCTACTTCTCGAAGGTCGACATCGACCGCTCGAGCGAGAGCCCGACCCTCAACGGGCCGTTCTCGCCGTACAACGAGGACATCAAGGCGCAGAGCTACCTCGACCTGGCGTTCACGTTCCGCGCTTCGGACAACTACACCTTCCGTCTCGGCGCGCAGAACCTGCTCGACAAGGAGCCGCCGATCATCGGCGCCAACGGCACCAGCGGCGAGATCAACGCCTGCCCGTCGGTGTTCTGCTCGGGCAACACCTTCCCGCAGGTCTACGACGCGCTCGGCCGCTACATCTACGTCGGCGTGACGCTCGACTATTAAGGCAGAAAGTTCGTTACCTCCTTCGACGGCGGGCCTTCGGGTCCGCCGTTTTCTTTTGGGCCCGGCAGCGGCTAGAGAAACGGGATGAGCGACGTCCAACAGCGCGAGGCCGAGGCCGACCGCGCCGCCGCCCGGGGCGACGCAGCCGCCGCGCGGCGGCTGCTCGAGGAAGTGACTGCCGCGGCCCCGGCCGCGATCGAGCCGTGGCTGAAGCTCGCCGCCATGTGCCGGGCGCAGGGCGATATCGCGTCGGCGCTGGCCGCGGTGTCCGGTGCGTTGCGGGTCGATCCGCTCGCCTTCGTGCCGCTGCTGCTGAGGGGCAGCCTGCTCGAAAGCGCCGGGCGGCCGGACGAAGCCGCCGAAGTCTACGGCTACGCTTTAGCCCAGCGCCCTTCACAGGTCCCGCCCCACCTGAGGGCGGCGATCGAGCGCGCCGAAGCGGTCCATGCCGCCCATGTCGCGCGGATCGACGAGCGGATCGCGAACGCCAGCGAAAGCGTGCCGGTGAGCGAGCCCGAGCGGCGGCGGATCGCGCGCTTCCGAAGCAACATCACCCGAACCACCCGCCCCTATCACTCCGAGCCGACCCACTTCGCCTATCCTGGCTTGCGCGAACGCGAATTCCACGACCGCGAGGACTTCCCCTGGATCGCCGAGCTCGAAGCCGCCACGAAGGCCATCACCGAGGAGTTTGGGGCGTTGATGGCATCGGAGCGGGCGGAGCTCGTCCCCTATGTCCAATATCCCGACGACGTGCCGCTGCGGCAATGGACGGCGCTCAACCAGTCGAGAGACTGGACAGCGATCCACCTCCTTCGCAACGGCATTCCGGTCGAGGCCAATGCGCGCCACTGCCCGCGCACGATGGCGCTGCTCGAGCGGCTCGACCAGCCGCGGATCGCCCGGCGCTCGCCCAACGCGATGTTCTCGCTGCTGGCGCCGGGAGCGCACATCCCGCCCCATAACGGAGTCGCCAACACGCGCCTCGTCTGCCACCTGCCGCTGATCGTGCCCGAGGGCTGCTGGTTCCGGGTCGGCGCCGAGCGGCGCGACTGGCGGGCGGGCGAGGCATGGCTGTTCGACGACACGATCGAGCATGAGGCGATGAACCCCACCGACAGGCTGCGCGTGATCCTGATCGTGGACACCTGGCACCCGGACCTCTCCGCCGCCGAGCGCGCGGCGGTCGCGGCGGTGATGGAAGCGAGCGACATTGATCCTGAAGCAGGCCTCTGACCCGGACTCGCTGTTCAACGCCGGCCTCGACGCGCTGAACGGCGGCCGCGAAGGCGAGGCCGTCACGCTGATGCAGCGCGCGGTGCAGGCGCATCCCGGCGATCCCCGGCTGTGGCAGGTGCTCGGCCTCGCCGAGCGCAAGCTCGACCGGCTCGCCCCCGCCATGAAGGCGCTCGCCCGGGCCGCCGAGCTGGCGCCCGGCGACGCGCTGATCGCCCACGCCCTCGCCCGCGCCACGATGGAGGCGGGGCTGCCCGCGCTCGACCTGTTCGAGCGGGCGCGGCGCCTCGCCCCGGCCGACGGGACGATCCTGCTCGGACATGCGGCGGCGCAGGTCGCGCAGGCCGGGCCGGACCAGGCGATCGCCGGGATCGACGCCCTGCTCGTCCAGCACCCCGGCTGGATCGATGGCCACGCCCTGCTCTCGCGGCTGCGCTACATGTGGGGCGAGCGCGCCGATTTCACCGCCTCGATCGAGCGCGCCCTGGCCGCCGCGCCGCGCGATCTCAACCTGTGGCGGGAGTTGATCGTCACGCTGCTGCACGCCGAGCTGTACGAGCGCGCGCTGGAGGCGATCGCCCGCGGCCGAGCGGCGGCGGGCGCCAACATCCTGTTCGACGCCAACGAGGCAATCTGCTTTGCCGAGCTGGGCGACGCCGCCAGGGCGGACCGGCAGTTCGCGGCGCTGGGGCCGAGCGACGACTCGACGGTGACGATCCGCCGGGTCCGCCACCTGCTCCGAAGCGGCCGCCCCGCCGAGGCGGCGGCGCTTGGAGAGCCGCTGATCGGCGGCCCGGGCGAACCGCTCGTCTGGCCCTATCTCGCCGTCGCCTGGCGCCAGACCGGCGATCCGCGCTGGCAGTGGCTGGAGGATTATGAGCGCTTCGTCCGGATCGTCGACCTCGACGGCCTTCCCGCGCTCGACCGGCTCGCCGAGCGGCTGCGCGCGCTCCACAACGCCACCCACCAGCCGCTCGACCAGTCGGTGCGCGGCGGCACCCAGACCGACGGGCCGCTCTTCTCGCGGATCGAGCCCGAGATCCAGCAGCTTCGCGCCGCCGTCGTCGCCGCCGTCGAGGACTATGCGAGGGCGCTGCCCCCGCCCCTGCCCGGCCATCCGCTGCTCGGGCCGCCGCGCGCTCCGATCCGCTTCGCCGGTTCCTGGTCGGTCAGGCTCCGCGCCCAGGGCCACCATTCCAACCATGTCCACCCCGCCGGCTGGATCAGCTCGGCGCTGTATGTGGCCTTGCCGTCCGGGGCGGAGCGCGGCGCGGCGCCCGCCGGCTGGCTGTCGCTGGGCCAGCCGCAGGCCGAGCTCGGCCTCGACCTCGAGCCCGTCCGCCTGGTCGAGCCGAAGCCCGGGCGGCTGGTGCTGTTTCCGTCAACCATGTGGCACGGCACCGTCCCGTTTCAGGACG
This sequence comes from Allosphingosinicella sp., assembly GCA_036402575.1. Lineage (GTDB taxonomy): Bacteria > Pseudomonadota > Alphaproteobacteria > Sphingomonadales > Sphingomonadaceae > Allosphingosinicella. Next base: position 16,311 of record DASWSP010000139.1, read on the forward strand.
GCGAACGGCTTACCGTGGCGTTCGACGTCGCGATTCCGCGGCTTTCGGCCGGGCGCGGCTGAGCCGGGCGCCATGGAAAATCCCCGCCGATTTGAATAGAATGGGCGCGCGGATGGTGGCTGGCTATTCCTCCCGTCCGTACCGGGCGGGGCCCGGCGGTAGAGGACAGAAGGGCCGCATGGCCCCCCATCTCGCCGCTCCCCGTCCGGACCCTCAGCAGTTCGTCGCCGGCCCCTCGACGATGTCGAGGCAGCGCCCGTCGACCGATCCGGCCGGCAGCCTCACGCCGACCATCGGCGCGAGCGTCGGCAGGATATCGACCGTCTCCACCGCCTGGGTCTGCTCCCACGGCCGCATTCCCTTGCGCCAGAACAGGATCGGCACCCGTCGGTCATAGTCCCACGGGCTGCCGTGGGTCGCGACATAGCCGCCGCTGGTGTCGGCGATCGGGGTCACCCGCTCCTTGAGGAGCACGACGAAGTCGCCCGACCGGGCCGGATCGAACGAGGCCTTGGCGCGCTGCAGGAGCGGCCACGTCTCGGGCGAGCCGGAGGGGGCGGGCGCCGCCGCCAGCTCAGCCGCGGTGAACACGGCCGCGACCTGGGGATGCGCCTTGTAGGTCGCGATCGCCTCGCTCAGGACCCGCTTACGCTGGGCCGCGGGGAGCGCGCGATCGACATAGATGTCGCCGAACGCGCCGTCGCCGTAGAGCACCGGGCCGGCCAGCCCGAGTCGCTTGCCGAGCGCCGCGCCCATCGTCTTGGCGAGGAGCTGCGGATCCACGCGGGCGCCGCCGGCGCGTTCCGGAATGTCGGCGCCGCCATGATCGGCGGTCATCACCACCGCATAATCGACGCCGCTGGCGTCGAGCCGGGCGAAGAAGTCGCCCAGATCGCGGTCGAGCGAGAGCAATTGCAGGCACATCTCGCCGCCGCCCGAGCCGTAGGTATGGCCGACATAATCGGTCGCGGCGAGGCCGATCACGAGCAGATCGGGCGCGGGCCCCTGCCCCAGCCGCATCTCCTGGCGCAGCGCCGCGGCGAGCGCGAGCGTTGCTCCGTCGAGCTCCGGCGAGCCGCGGAAGGCGCGCGAGTCGCCTGCCGAACGGGCGAAGCGGTGGTCGCCGACCGGCTTGCCGCCGCCGGCCAGCGGCACGGGCCTGCTTCTGGTCGCGCACAGCGGCGGCGCGGTCAGCGGCTCGCGCGGCTGCGCCAGCGCCCTCGCGACCACAGCGTTGACCGCCGCCGCTGAAGCCGCCGCCGCGGGCTTTCCTTCGCCAGCGAAAGCCTTGCCGCTCCACCACCAGCGCTGGTCGACGTCGAACCCGCCCATCATCACCGCCGAGCGGTCCTTGCCGGCGGCCACCGCGACCCGGCTGCGCGGGTCGGCGCGCTTCATATAGTCGCCGAGCGCCGGAACGCGCAGATGGTAGGTGGAGACGGTGTAGTCGCGCGTGCTGCTGCCCGCGACGCGCTCGTCCTCGGCGCAGTAGATCCCCTTGTCGTCGCGCGCGGCGGCCGGATCGAACCAGGTGTTGGCGATGATCCCCGCCCGCCCCGGCCGCACTCCGGTAAGGATCGTGGCGTGGCCCGGGCAGGTCTCGGTGGCGGCGTGCGACTGGTAGCCGGAGGGGAACAGCACGCCCTCGCTCAGCCGCCTGAGGCCGCCGGTGAAATGCGGGCGATACTCCTCGAAAACGTCGGCGGAGAGCTGGTCGACCGAGATCGCGACCACCAGCCTGGGCGGCGCCGGCTGCGCGGCGGCGGCGGCGAACGAGGAAAAGGCGAGCAGCGCGGCGACGGCTTTGATCCTGAGCATGGCGCGACGCTAGATCGAAATGGCGCGAGCGCAAGCCGCGCCGCGCCGAAGCAAGCTCGCTGCGGCCCGGGCGCAACACTCTTCCCGGCCCTAAGCGCGGTCGAACTGTTCAAGTCCTGCGCTTGTCCGCGATGAATAGGAGACCGGCCGGCTGATCATCGAAGTCGGCGCCAGCGGGCGCATCGCCCGCATAGCGACTTGCCGCAAATCACGCTTGCCAGAGGCACGAAATTGCGTTCCATTCCAATGGGGGGAAGGGGAATGTTCGACACTGTTCCTGGGGAGCTGACGCAGGCGCTGCGCGGGCTGCCGGACGGGCTCAAGACGCCCGACATGCGGCACCTGGCGGCAGGCGGGCTCGTCACCGCCCATTATCTGCGCAGCCAGGATCCGTTGCGCGGCTGCGGGCTTCCGGACGCCGACATCGCCCGCGAGGAGGCGGCGCGGCTCGTCCAGATCGGCGACCTGCTGTTCACGCTGCGGCTCGAGCCGGGCTTCGAGGCCTTGTGCCGCCGCCTCCAGGACGCCGGTCTGCGCACCGCCTTGTTCGAACTCACCGCCGCCGTCATGTTCAAGCGCCACGGCTTCGAGATCCACCCGCGCCCGGCCGGCGGGCTGCCGCGCTATACGCTGAGCTTCCAGGCCGTGAAGGACGCCGCGGCGGTCAATGTCGCCGTGCTCAGCTTCGAGGATCGCCAGTTCGAGCGCGAGGCGGTGCTGGAGGCGCTATGGCGCATGCGGCGGCGGCTGCCGGACGACGCGCCGGCCGCCCTGTTCTGCCTCCACCCGGCTTATTGGCGGCACGACGCCTGGGATCTCGACTTCACCCTCGGCGGCATTGCCCGGCGCGTGCTGCGCGAGGCGCGGCGGATCAACTACCTGCTGTTCGCGCAGGAGCATTTCAGCTCCGTCGAGGGCGCCGGGGTGATCTCGATCTCGGGCTTCGCCGCCCGCAACATGGGCGCCCGGCTGCCCTGCCCGCCGCTCGATTCCGCGCTGATGGACAGCGCCTTCCACAACCGCGCGATCGAGCCGGTCGTCACTCTGCCCCGCCGGCTCGACGAAGGCGCGTTCGGCTATGGCGACTTCGACCAGTGGGTGAACTGGGCGGCGGACGGCTGATCCTCGCACGTCTGCGAACGCCCGCATCGCCAGCGAGGGCCCGAAGCGGTTCGATCGAGAAAGGGCGACTGTTTCGCCGCCGAGCGCCGACTGCAACCCCTAGCAGCCGGCCGGCCGCTTCGGGGCTCGCACCGCCCGGGCGTTGCGGCTATGACGTTGGGGTCAACCCAACACTCACGCCGAGGAGGCCGAGATGGCGGACGAGGATGCCGTACTCCCCTTTCCGACCTCGACGGAGCGCCACCACAAGTGCCTGCTCGAGGTCGAGGGCAAGCTGCGCGAATGCCTCAACATGCTCGATAATCTGGGGCTGAGCCTCACCGCGGCCCATGTCGATCTGGCGCTTCATCAGCTCTATTCGGACCTCGGCGCGATGCGAGCATCCGATCAAGAAGCGCCGTCATCCGGTCTCGAGCAGAGTCTGTAAGCCTGACCTCCGGCGCCGGGCCGTCGCCCGCGGCGGGTGGCTTCGAGATGAGCCCCTGCGCAAGCATCGTATTGAGGTAGCGAAGCGCGGTGGTCGCCGGAACGCCGGCGGCGCGGCTGAGGCCGGCCGCGCTGACCGTGCGGCCCTCCTGCTCCGAGGCGTAGAGGTCGAGCAGCATGTCCCAGGCGGGCTCGCCGAACAGCTGGCCGCCGAACGCCGCGTCGCGAAGCCGGCGCTCGTTGCGCAGCCGGCGCGCGAACGCGCCCGTCGCCTCGGTGGTGGTCTGCGCGGGAACGGGATCGACCGACAGCTCGTCGGCAAGCAGGGAGAGCTTGCGCGCGATCGCCTCGATCCCTTCGGTGCCCTGCGGCAGCGGCAGCGTCAGGGGATCACGCCCCGGCTGCCGCTCGCCGGTGATGCCGCGCGTCGTCATGCCGCGACTCGGCTGGCGCCGCTCCGCCCCTCGATCGGCTGGGCCCGCCTCAGCAGCCGCTCGGACGTGTCCTCATCGATCTCGATCTGCAGCGCCTGCACGGTCTCGCCGTGGAAAAGGCTCGGCAGCGAAAGCGGCCGCACCGTCCAGCCGATCGCGAGCAGGGCCGGCACCCGAGACACCTCGGCCACGAGGATGTAGCCGCGCACGCCGTTCAGCCGCGCGAATTCGGTCAGCCCATGGGCGAGCATCCGGTGGACCTTGATCGACATCGCGCCGCTCGCCCGCACCGGATTGGTGACCAGCCGCGAAATCTCCCAGATATCCTCGCCTTCGGGCGCGCCGCCGGGGCAGAGCGCAGCGAAGGTGGTGGCCAGCATGTGCGGCCGGGTGGTCGGTATCAGCCGCACCGAGCCGAGATGCGCGCCGTCGCCGCGGTCGCGCGCGAGCAGGTAGACGGCGTAATCGTGGTCGAACTCGTCGAGCTCGAGCCAGCCGCCGGAGCCAGGCAGGTTCCAGCCGAGCTGATCGACGAACACCCGCTTGCGGTGATGGTACATCTCCAGCAGCGGCTGCGAAAACCGCCACCGCGCCGACGGATCCACCACATCAATCATACCAATCTCCTCTGCACGGCCGCAGATTGATGGCTTCGGGCAGGCAAGGCCATCCCGGTAGACACCCGGATCGAATTGGCCGGGCGCGCGTGGGAAGGAGACGCGAACAGCTTTAGGGAGACCATCCTTGTCCACGCTCGCAGCGCATCCAATGCCGGCCGCCGCCGCGCCCGCCGCCCGGTGGACGTTCGAGCGCGAGGACGTCGACCGCCTGCCCAAGACCCGGCTGCGCGACGTCGCGCACATTCCGGGCAAGCTCGGCCTGCCCTTCGTCGGGATCGTCCCGGAGGCGCTGGTCGATCCGCTCGCCTTCGCCGAGCGGATGTACGAGCGCTACGGCCCGGTCTACCGCTTCTACGGGCGCGGCAACTGGAACGTGCAGCTGATCGGCGCCGAGGCCAACGAGCTGGTGCTGTTCGACAAAACCGGCTCCTTCTCGGCCTATGGCGGCTGGGGGCCGCTGGTTCAGCCCTTCTTTCCGGGCGCCCTGCTGGTCAAGGATGGCCAGGACCACCGCGCCAGCCGCCGGGTGCTCGGCGAGGCGTTCCGCCAGGACCGGCTGACCGGCTACCAGCGTCTCTTCGCCGCCGACATCGACCGCGCCGTCTCCGCCTGGGAGCAGGGCCGGGTCGACATCTACGAGGAGGTCAAGAAGCTCACCCTTCGGATCGCCGCCTCGACCTTCCTCGGCCTTCCGCTCGAGAAGGGCGGGGACAAGGCGGTGCGGCTCTATTCGGACATGATGGGGGCGCTGCTCGCGGTCGTCCGCTCGCCCTGGCTGAGCCCGGTCGCCGCCCGCGGCTTCCGGAGCAAGGCGAAGCTCGAGCGGCTGATGGTCGAGCTGGTCGCTCAGAAGCGCGCCTGCCTGGGCGACGACATCTTCTCGCGAGTCTGCCAGCTCAGGGACGAGAATGGCCGCCACCTGCCCGACGGCGAGATCGTCGACGCGATGATCTTCCTGCTGGCGGCGGCGCACGACACGCTTGCCTCGGCCTTCACCTCGGTCGTCATCTTCATGGCCGCCGAGCCGGAGTGGACCAATTGGCTGCGCGAGGAGCTGGACGAGGTGCGGCTCGGCGAGCCCGCCGACGCGGCGACCGCGGCGCTGCCGCGCCAGGACATGTTCTTCAAGGAAGCGATCCGCCTCAACGCGCCGGCGCCGATCGTCTGGCGGCGGACCGTCCGCGAGGTCGAGATCTACGGCTGCCGGATCCCGGCCGGCACCATCACCGGAGTCAATCCGCTGCTCACCCACCGGATCGCCGCGCTCTGGGACCGGCCGAAGGAGTTCGACCCGCTCCGCTTCACGCCCGAGGCGGAGGCTTCGCGCCACAAATTCGCGTTCGCGCCGTTCGGCGGCGGAATCCACAAATGCCTCGGCCTCCATTTCTCGATGCAGCAGGCGCGGATCTTCATGACCCGGCTGCTGCGCTGCCCGGCGATCCGGGTCGACGCGCCGCGCGGCGTGGCCTGGTACAACTGGCCCAACTGCCGGCCGCGCGGCCGGGTGATGGCCGATTTCAGTGCAGGACCTCGCTGAAGGTAATCTGCGAGGCGAACAGCGCCCGGACGATCAGCTGCTGGCGGGTGGCGACGCAGAAGCGCCGCTTGGCGCTTTCGATATATTCGTTGACGGTGCGCGGGCTCAGCCCGAGCAGCTGGGCGATGATCGGGTCGCTCTTGCCCTTGGCCGAGAGCAGCACGCATTCGCGCTGGCGCTCGGTCAGCGGCGCGTTGAGTACGATCGGCATCGACTCGCGCGACAGCCGCCGCGCCGCCTCGAACCCGAAGGCGGCGATCGTCTGCAGCATCGGCACGTTGCGCTCGGCGATGCTGATCCCCCGCCCGACCGCGAAGTGGCACGATCCGAGATACTCGCCCGGCACATGGTTGGGGACGCTGAAGCCGTCGCCAAGCCCGAACCGCTGCCCATCGAGGACGAACGCCTGCTGGTCCGGCGACAGCGCGACCAGCCTGCCAAGGTCGCTCCAGAAGAAGCCGGCGCTGGTCTTCTCGCAGGCCGACAGGATCGGGTCGCTGCGCCAGTTGCCCTGCTCGCGCGCCCTTGCCACCCATTCCGCGGGATAGTTGCCGATCGCCACCGCGCCGGGCGGCGGCTTGCCGAAATCGACATGGCTCGCGAACAGATAATGGTCGACCTGGAGGTCGCGAAGCACGGTCTGCAGAAGGCCGCGCAGTTCGAGGAGCGAGCCCGCCTCCTGCACGGCGCCGACGAACTCCTGGACTTGGCCAAGGTCGCGGGCGGTGGCGAGAAGAGTCTGCTGCATAACACTCTCCTAATCGGACCAAAGTGGGTCCAAATCAATGGCGCACAGCAGCGCGACGGACCAACGACTGAGAGCGCCCCGGTGGCATGCCGATCAGCCGTGTTATTCTATTAACACACTTTTGCCCTTGCGTTCCCCCGCCTCTCTCCCCCATCTACCCTTCAGGACATCGAGAAAGGGCGCCCGGATGGCCACCGAAACCAAGCTGAAGCTCGACGCGCCGGAGGTTCTGACGCCGGTCGCGCCGCAGGAAGCGGCCGGGCTCGTGCCCCTCAAGGAGCAGGAGCGCAGCCAGCTCGAGGTCAAGGTCGACCAGTTCGTCGGCGAGCTGGTCGCGCTCGACGCCAACAGCCCCGATTTCGGCAAGAAGGTCGATCAGCTGACCGCGATGGGCCGCAAGGAGATCGCCGAGGCCGCCGGCCATTCGAACCGATTTCTCGACCGCCCGATCAGGGCGATCGACAAGGATACCGGCATCGGCGCCGACCTCACACAGCTTCGCAAGACCGTCGAGGAGCTCGATCCCGGCCGCCAGGGCAACATCACCGGCCGCAAGCGCTTCCTCGGCATCATCCCGTTCGGCAACAAGCTGGAGGGCTATTTCCGCCAGTACCAGTCCTCCCAGAGCCACATCGCCGCGGTCCTCGCGCGCCTCGCCTCCGGCAAGGACGAGCTGCTGATGGACAACGCCGCAATCGACGTCGAGCGCGCCAACATGTGGAAGACGATGGGCAAGCTCGAGCAGATGATCCACATCTCCAAGACGCTCGACCGGAAGCTGGAGGAGAAGGCGGCCGAGCTCGACGCGACCGAGCCCGCCAAGGCCAAGGCGATCCGCGAGACCGCGCTCTTCTACACCCGCCAGCGCACCACCGATCTGCTCACGCAGATGGCGGTGACGGTGCAGGGCTATCTGGCGCTCGACCTGGTCAAGAAGAACAATGTCGAGCTGGTGAAGGGGGTCGACCGCGCCTCCACCACCACCGTCGCCGCCTTGCGGACCGCGGTCACCGTCGCCCAGGCGATGACCAACCAGAAGCTGGTGCTGGGCCAGATCACCGCGCTCAACACCACCACCGCCAACATGATCGATTCGACCGGCGAGATGCTCAAGCACCAGACCGGCGAGATCCACAAGCAGGCGGCCTCGTCGACGATCCCGCTCGAGACGCTGCAGCGGGCCTTCCAGAACATCTACGACACGATGGACACGATCGACCGCTTCAAGGTCGAGGCGCTCGGCAACATGAAGCAGACCGTCGACGTGCTCACCGGCGAGGTCGAGAAGTCGCGCGGCTACATCGCCCGCGCCGAGGGCGTCGAGCAGAACCGCCTCAGCGGCAGCCAGTCGCCGCTGACGGCGCTCGAAAGCTAGCGAAGGCGCGCCCGCCGATGCCCAGCAACCCCCGCTCCGTCGACGATGCGATCGCCAAGTTCGACGAATATTCGGCGCGGCTCGACGGCCACGTGCCGGCGGCGCGGGCGGCGCGGCGGCGGCAGCTCGGCCGCAGCGCGGCTTCGGCCGGCCGGCGCGTCGCCAACATCGGCATGGCGATCGCGGCCTTGATCGCCGCCACCCTGGCCTTCGGCCTGTTCGTCGGGCCGATCGGCCTCGGCGGTCTGTTCGTGGTGGCGATCGCGATCCTGTTCGTGCTGATCTTCTTCTCGGTCTGGCCGGGCGAGAAAGCCGAAAAGCCCTTCAGCGAGAAGATGCCGAACCGCCAGGTCGTGCAGACCTTCGATTCCTTCCTGAGCCGCCGCCGCGCCGCCCTCCCCGCCCCGGCCGCGCGCCGGATCGACGCCATCAGCCAGCAGCTGCCGCTGCTCGAATCCCGCCTCGGCGAGGCCGACGCGCTCGATCCGCTCGCCCAGGACGCGCGCCGGCTGATGGGCCGCCACGTGCCCGAGCTGATCGAGCGCTACGAGCGAGTCCCCGCCGCCTACCGCCACGAGCGCGACGGCGAAGGCCTGACCGTGGACGAGCGCCTGGTCGCAAGCCTCGACGCGGCCAAGGAGGCGCTCGACGACCTCGGCCGCAAACTCGCCCGCGAGGATGTTGACGCATTCGAGACACAGGGCCGCTTCATCGAAAGCCGCTACAAGGACGGCGAGGGCTTGAAGCGCGAGTGATCATGCCCAATCTGGACCAAGTGCTTGTCGATACCGAAGATTTCCTGCGCCGCCAGCTCGGCTCGAGCACCGCGCGCGAGGCGCATAAGCGCCGGTTGCAGCGCGGCGTGGGCGAGGCGTTCCGCCGCGTGCGCCGGGCCGCGCTGCTTTTCGTCCTGCTGCTTCTGGCGCTGATCGCCGTCGACGTCGCCGGCGCGTCGATGGGCTTCCTCACCTGGCTCGTCGCCGCTCCCGCGCTCGTCCTTGCGGCGATGGTCAGCCTGCTATGGCCGACCCGGCAGGGCCGGCGCCCGCAATTTCCCACGGCATCGGCAGGCCGCCAGCCGCTGGGGCTGGAGGCGCTCGCGGGCCGCTGCGCCGACGCTCTGCTCGAACGCTCCCGCGATCTGCCGCGCCCCGCTCTGCCCGCGGCCGATGCCATCCTCAGCCGGCTGCGCGACCTTCAGCCGCACCTCGACACGCTGCCCGAAGGCTCGCCCGCGGCCGGCGAGGCGCGCCGCCTGATCGGCGATCATCTCCCGCGCCTCGTCGACACCTACCTGGCGCTTCCGCCGGGCGCCCGAAGCCCCGGATCGGAGAGCGACCGGCGCATCGCCGAAAGCCTCGACATCGTCGCCGACGAGCTCGCCCGCCTCTGCGAGCAGCTCGACGCCTGCCGGACCAGCGACTTCGAGACCCAGCGCCGCTTCAT
>DASWSP010000140.1:0-30530 GCA_036402575.1 Allosphingosinicella sp.
CCGGCCTGAAGGGTGGCGGCGAGGCGAAGCCGGGAATCAATCAGGTCGTCCGCGCGAACGGCACGGTCGAAACGCTCGGCGCCACCGCCTCGGCGGAGATGGCGCCGGGCGACATGTTCGTGATCCGAACGCCGGGCGGCGGAGGTTACGGGGCAGAATGAACCAGTACCTCCCCCTGCTCGGCATCCTCGTGGTCATCCTCGGCTTCGCGCTTCGCTTCAATCCGATGCTGGTCGTGCCCGCCGCGGCGCTAACCACGGGGCTGCTCGCCGACTTCGATCTGATCGAGGTGATCGGCAAGCTCGGCAAGGCATTCAACGACGCCCGCATCATCATCATCCCCTATGTGGTGCTGCCGGTGATCGGCTTGCTCGAACGCTACGGCCTCCAGCAGCGCGCGCGGGCGGTGATCTCCAGCTTCAAGGCGGCGACCGTCGGGCGGCTGCTCATCCTCTACCTGCTCTACCGCCAGATCATTTCCGCGATCGGGCTGCATTCGACGGCCGGGCACCCGCAGACGGTCCGGCCTTTGGTCGCGCCGATGGCGGTCGCGGCCGCCGAGCAGCAGACCGAGCTCGACGAGGAGACGGAAGAGAAGGTCAAAGCCTATGCCGCCGCTACCGACAATGTCGGCCTGTTCTTCGGCGAGGACATCTTCTTCGCGATCGGCTCGATCGTGCTGATCCAGCAGACGCTCGAAGCCTATGGGATCATCCTGTCGCCGCTCGAGCTGGCGGTGTGGGCGATCCCCACCGCGATCGCCGCCTTCATCATCCACGGCTCGCGCCTCCTGCTCCTCGACCGCACGCTCGCACGGCGGAAGCTGGGAGGTGGCGCATGATCACGATCCAGCACGTCTTCTACCTCGTGGGCGCTTTGTTCGGCGCCTGGGCACTGCTGAGCGCCTTCGACCGCACCAATCCCAAGCGCCTGGGCAACGCCGCCTTCTGGGGTCTTATGGCGCTCAGCCTGATCGCCGGACACCGCCTTGGCGACGTCGCCAACGGCTTCCTCGTCCTCGGCCTCGCCGCCCTGGCGACGTTCAAGCTGCTCGGCCGCGGCGCGTCCTCGACAAGTGAGGCGGAAAGGGCTGCGGCCGGCGAGCGCAACGGCAACAAGCTGTTCCTGCCCATCCTGCTCGTGCTGGCCACCGCCGTGGTCGGCACGCTGCTCTACCTCTACACGCCGCTCAACCAGACCGGCTTGTTCGAGAAGAACCGCGAGACCTTCATCCTGCTGTGCCTCGGCGTGCTGCTCGCGCTGGGCGTGATCTTCGCCTGGCTCAAACCCCCGCCGCTGGCGCCCCTCGACGAGGGGCGGCGACTGATCGACGCCGTCGGCTGGGCGGCGGTGCTGCCGCTGATGCTCGCTGCGCTCGGGCTGGTGCTCGCCGATACCGGCGTCGGAAAGACGGTTGGCGAGCTTATGCTGACGGTGATCCCGGAGGGGACGGTGCTTCCGGCGGTCGTCGTATTCGGCGTGGGCATGGCGCTGTTCACGATCCTCACCGGAAACGCTTTCGCCGCTTTCCCGGTGATGGCGACCGCGATCGGCGTGCCTTTGCTGATCCAGGGCTATGGCGGCGACCCGGCCGTCATCGGCGCGATCGGAATGCTCGCCGGTTTCTGCGGTACTTTGATGACCCCGATGGCCGCCAACTTCAACTTGGTCCCAGCCGCCTTGCTTGAACTCAAAGACCAGAACGGGGTCATCAAGGCGCAGATCGGCACCGCGATCCCGCTGTTGGTCGTCAACATATTATTGATCTACTTCCTCGCCTTCTAGGAGGCTTCCGCGAGCTCGCCTCGGAGGCGCGGGAATGGTGACCCCGACAGGATTCGAACCTGTGGCCCTCAGATTAGGAATCTGATGCTCTATCCTGCTGAGCTACGGGGCCGCGCCGTTGACCGGTTAGGCCGGAAGCGCCGTTCGGGTCAATTCTCCTTACCCGGCTCGACCACCGGGAAGGGAAGCGGCGCGACCGCGATCCCCTCCTCGATCAGGCTCACGGTCTCGGCCCTCGTCGCCTTGCCATGGATCGGCCGCGCATCGGCTTCGCCGAGATGGATCGCCCGCGCCTCGTCGGCGAAGCGGCCGCCGACATAGGAGGAGTTCTCCAGCAGCTTCTTCTGCATCTGCGCCATCGCGGCCATCGTCGCCTTGACGCTCGCCGAGTCGGGCGGGGCGGCGACCACCGAGCGATCGTCCTGTTGGTTACCCTTGAGGCCGAGACGCGGGGCCATCGCCGCTTTCTCGACCGCGTCCGCGCCGCACAGCGGGCACTGGATCAGCCCGCGTGCCAGCTGGCTTTCATAATCGGCGGTGGAGCCGAACCAGGCCTCGAACACGTGACCGCCGCCGAGGCACTTGATGTCGAAAACGATCACATCAGCTCCGGCGCGGCGATCGGCTTGCGGTGGCGGATCGCCGGCAGCCGGCTGCGCACCTCGTCCACCTGACCCGGATCGATGTCGACGAAGCCGATCCCCCGATCTTCGCCCATGTCGAGCAGAACCTCGCCCCAGGGATCGACGACCAGCGAATGGCCGTAGGTGTCGCGTCCGTCCTCGTGCCGCCCGACCTGCGCCGCAGCGACCACGAACACGCCGGCCTCTATCGCCCGCGCGCGCAGCAGCACGTGCCAGTGCGCCTTGCCCGTCGGCACCGTGAACGCGGCCGGAACCGCAAGGATCGCCGCGCCGGCATCGGTCAGCGCCCGGTAGAGGTCCGGGAAGCGCAGATCGTAACAAACCGACAGGCCGAGCCGCCCGGCCGGGGTCTCCGCCACCACCGTACGGTTGCCGGCCGCATAAGCGGCGGATTCGCGCCAGCTCTCGCCGGTCGGCAAGTCGACGTCGAACAGATGGATCTTGTCATAGCGGGCGCGGATGTCGCCCGCCGAGTCGATCAGGAAGCCGCGATTGACCAGCCGCCCGTCGGCACCCTCATCCGCCAGCGCCAGCGATCCCAGATGCACCCAGATGGCGGCTCGCCGAGCCGCCTGGCGAACCGCCTCCAGCACCGGGTCTTCCGCCTCGCTGCGCAGGTGCGGCCGCGCCCGCCCGCGGTCGCGGTCGAGCAGGCCGCTCATCTCCGGGGTGAACAGGATCGCCGCACCACCCGCCGCGGCCTTCTCCACCGCCTCGACGAGGTCGCGCGCGTTCGCGGCCGGGTCGATCCCGGTCTGCGCCTGGTAGATAGCGAGCTTCATTCAGGCGGCGAGCAGCGGATCGAGCTTGCCCTGTTGCTCGAGCTCGGCAAGATCGTCGGACCCGCCGATATGGCGGCCGTCGATGAACACCTGCGGCACGGTATGGCGGCCCATCGCCCGCTGCATCATCTCGGCGCGCTTGCCGCCGTCCATGCTGATCTCATACTCCTCATACGCCACCCCCTTCGACTCGAGCAGCCGCTTTGCGCGCGCGCAATAAGGGCAGAGGAATTTGGTGTAGATCTCGACGCGTGCCATCTTCGGTGTCGCTCCCTGGGCCGTGGCGGCGAAGTGCGGAACGTCCGCCATGTTGTCAATCGCTGCCCTTCACAACACGTGCCCAGCACAGAATGTTCACCCGCGCCGCGCCGCCGCGCTTCAGCGCCTTGGCGCAGGCATTGGCGGTCGCGCCGCTGGTATGGACGTCGTCGACCAGGATGACGGTGCGCCCCTTGAGCAGCGGCTTCGCGGCTTCGCCGACGCGGAAGGCGCCGCGCACCGCGAGCGCGCGTTCTGCCTTGCCGAGACCCTTCAGCGGCGGCGTCGCCTTGATCCGGGTAAGCAGGTCCAGCCGCACCGCGAGGCCGCTGCGCCGCGCCAGCGCCGAGGCGATCAGAGCCGACTGATTGTAGCCGCGTTTCCAGATCCGCCAGCGGTGCAGCGGCACCGGCGCCAGGATGGCCTCCCGCTCTTCCTCCCCGAGGTGGCGCTGCATGAATCGGGCAAGCGTCTCGGCAACGCCCGGGCGGCCGCTATATTTGAGCTTCAGTGCCACTGTTCGGGCGATTTCCCCATAGGCCACGGCCGCCCGCAGCCGGTCATATGCCGGTGGATTTGACAGGCAGCCGCCGCATTCGGCCCCCTCGCCGCCATCATATTCGAACGGCAAGCCGCAACGCCCGCAGCAGGGCTCGCCGAGAAAGATCAGCTTTTGCCAGCAGGCGAGGCAGAAGCGGTGCTCTTCCCGGATGACCGCGCCGCAGCCGGGGCAGCGCGGCGGCAGCGCGAAATCGATGACATGATGGGCGGCGCCCTTCGCCGCTGCGGAAAGGAGCATCGCTTCTTGTCCTCCGCCGGGCGCGACGGCACAAGCCCGGCGATGGATACGCCTTTCGATCGCCGGCTGCGCCGCCTGCGCCGTGACCGGGCCGCCGCGCGATCGGGTGATGCGGACTATCTCCACCGCCACGCCGCCGACGAGCTGCTCGACCGGATCATCGACGTCAGGCGCGACTTTCGCGACGTCCTCGATCTCGGCTGCGGCGGCGGGTACGTCTCCACGATGCTGCGCGGTCGCGGGTTGAGCGTCACGCCGGCGGATGCCGGATCGCTCTTCGCCCGCAACGAGCGCAACGGCGTCCAGGGCGACGAGGATCGCCTCCCCTTCGCCGACGCCTCCTTCGACCTCGTCGTTTCTGTCGGAGTTCTTGACAGCGTGAACGACCTTCCGGGGGCGCTGACGCTGGTTCGACGCGCTTTGCGGCCCGACGGACTGCTGCTCGCGGCTTTTGCGGGCGCCGGCAGCCTGCCCCGCCTGCGCTCGGCGATGCAGGCCGCCGACGCCGCGGCGAGCGGCGGCGCCGCGCCGCGAATCCACCCTCAGATCGATGTCCGCGCCGCCGGGGACCTGCTGAGTCGCGCCGGTTTCGCGCTGCCGGTAGCGGACGTCGAATCGGTCGACATTCGATTCCCGCACCTGCCGGCACTGGTGTCGGACCTGCGCTCGATGGCGGCGACGAACATCCTTGCCGCCCGCTCGAAAACGGCGCTTTCCCGCCATGCGCTGGCGGCCGCGATCGCAGACTTCGCGGCCCATGCCGCCGACGACGGGAAGACCACGGAGCGATTCGAGATCGTCTACCTGACCGGCTGGGCGCCCGCGCCCGGCCAGCCGCAGCCGGCGAGGCGCGGCAGCGCCACCGCCTCGCTTGCGGCGGCGCTCAAGAAACCCAGCTAAATCAACGCGTCGAGCAGGCCGATCAGCGGCTTGTCGGCGGGCGGCATTTCCAGTGCGAACATCTGGTTGGGCCGCACCCACTGAAGCGCGCTCGCGTCGAGCGGCTGCGGTGCGCCCCGCCACTTGCGGCAGATATAGAGAAGCAGCAGCATGTGGCGTTCCCCGACCGCCGCCGAGGCGAACGCGGCCGGCGCCAGGCAGGCGCTATCCGTCTGGATTCCCAGCTCTTCTTCCAGCTCCCGGACCAGCGCGGCCTCAGGCAATTCCCCATCTTCCAGCTTGCCGCCCGGAAACTCCCACAGCCCGGCCATCGAGCGGTCCGGCGCCCGCTGCTGAAGGAGCACCCGCCCGTCGCAATCGACCAGCGCCGCCGCGACCACCACCATCGTCGGATTTTTTTCCACCAAACGGCCTCTTGCTAGGAATCTATTAACTCTTGGAGCGGATAACGACTGCAGTCGGGGTCATGTCGCCCCGGTGGATGGGGATAAGGAAATGGTGCGCCGCTTCTCAACGCTGAGCCGCGATGAACGTGGCGCCACCGCGGTCGAATACGGCCTTATCATCTCCATGATCGTGCTGGCGATGGTCGGCGCCCTTGCGGGCGTAGCGGGCACCACCGGCAACATGTGGAACTATGTGTCCAACGAAGTGACCAGCGTTTCTTAAGACTATGGAAACTTCGCTGGAATAGGTTCTGAAATTACCCGTCTCTGTGACCATTGCAGGGCGGCGGATCGGAAGTGTGGACTTCCAATGACTTGGAACAGGAGACCGGAAATGCAGTTCATTCGCAAGATGCTGAAGGACAACAAGGGCGCCACCGCCATCGAGTACGGCCTGATCGCCGCTCTGATCGCTGTCGCCGCTGTCACCGCCATGGGCGGCCTCGGCAACACCCTGAAGAACACCTTCTCCGAGGTGGACTCGAGCATGCAGGGCTAACGCCATTCTTGGCCGACACGTCGGCCAGGAGACAAGCCGGGCGGCGGAACCTCAGGTTCCGCCGCCCGGTCTTTTTTGCGTCAGCTGCGGTTGCCGTAGACGACCAGCTTGACCTTGTCGCCGGGCCGCAGCCGACTGTTGGCCTGCAGCGAATTGAGCGTCAGGAACCGCTCGAGCTTCAGGTCGCTATACGCCATTCGACTTGCCAGGCTCTGGACCGTGTCGCCCTGCCGCACCGTCACGACGTCGATGACCCGCGGGCGAATCGCCGCCGCCTCGCGGGCGGTGAGCCGGCGCAGCGAGCCGACCATCGAGCTGAACGGGCCGATCCCGCTCCCGCCCCGGGTGATCGTCGCGAAATGGTAGGCGGTGTTCGAATCCCATTGATAGGCAAAGACGCTGACGTCCACCTGCCCCTGCTGGGTGCTGGCACGGGCGGTCGTATAGGCGGCTGGAATGCCGTTGACCGTGGTCCGGCGCGGCTGCGGGATCTGGAGCCGCCCCGACTGTTGCCCGGCGATCGACTGGAAGGCGGCCGCTATGTAGCTGTCCAGGTCGCCGTTGAACTGGGCGGTCGAGAATTGCGCCTGGCCGTCGGAGCCGACGACGCTGACGGTGCGGGTGCCGTTCTGCATCGTGTAGCCCTGGGGAACGGTGAAGGCGAGCCTCAGGTCAGGGTGCCGGAAGTCGCGGCCCTCGACGATGCCCTGCCGGGGGTCGTCATCGACCAGCAGGCCGTCGACGGCGGCCAGGAACTGGTCGCGATTGCGGACGCCCCGGCCGACCGCGCCGGTCGCCTGCGCCTGCTGGGTCGAGCGGCGCACCCGTTCGGCGCTCAGCGGGTGGGTCTGCGCCCACGAGGGAATCGTTCGCCGGTCATCTCTCCCGGCCGCCCGGGCATTGAGCGACTCGACCGCTCCAAGCGAGGCGAGCAGGCTCGCGGAAGCGGCGGGATCGTAACCGGCCGAGGTCATGTAGCGGATGCCCAGATCGTCCGCCTGATGCTCCTGGTTGCGCGAGAAGCTCGCGGTGGCTCCCGCGGCGAGCTGGGGCGCGAGCTGCTCGACCAGATTGCCGAAGGGATTGTTGCCGATCACGCTTCCAAGCACCGCGCCGAGCAGGCCGCCGATGCTGTTGCGCCGTGCCGCGCTCTGCCGCGCCTGGGAATGGCGTGCCGCGATATGGCCGACCTCGTGGCCGAGCACCGAAGCGAGCTCGGCCTCGTCGTTCATCAGCCCCAGCAGCTGGCGGGTGATGTAGACATAGCCGCCCGGCACCGCGAACGCATTGACGACCGGTGAGTTGAGCGTCGTGACCGTGAAGGCGCCCGCGCCGTTCGGGACGCCGGACTGGGCCGCGATCTTGCGCCCGACGCTGGCGACATAGGCGGCCCGAGCGCCGCTCTCGGCGCCGCCGAACTGCTGGACCAGCTCCGGATGCTGCTGCGCGGCCTGGCTGGCGTCGCGCTGCGAGATGGCCGAGGCTCTTTGCGCCGGCGCTTCGGCCGCGAGGCCAAGCGCCGCAACCGACGCGGTCAGCGCCATCAGCGATCGGGATTTCATGGGGGCTACTCCTGTCACTAGAATCGTATCGTTCCCGGTTTGAACCCGCGGTTCCGGCTCGGGTTCCTCGCGGGCACGCACGAGGTTGGTTAGCCGATCGTTAGGAATTTGGCGCGCCGCTCGGCCCGCACCTCGGCCGGCGACAGGGTCGACAGACCCTCGAGCTCCTCGGCGATCGCGTCGCCAAGCGTCGCGATGGCTTCGTCGGGACGCCGATGGGCCCCGCCGAGCGGTTCCGGCACGATCCGGTCGATCACGCCAAGCTGCCGGAGGTCGCCGGCCGTGACCCGCATCGCCTCCGCTGCGTCGGCGGCGCGTCCGGCAGTCCGCCACAGGATCGAAGCGCAGCCTTCCGGCGAGATCACCGCGTAAACCGAATGTTCGAGCATCAGCACCCGGTTGGCGGCCGCAAGCGCGATCGCGCCGCCCGATCCGCCCTCGCCGACGATGATCGCGATCAGCGGCACCGACAAGGCCAGGCACGCCTCGGTGGAACGCGCGATCGCCTCGGCCTGCCCCCGCTCCTCGGCCTGCACCCCCGGAAAGGCGCCGGGCGTGTCGACCAGGGTCACCACCGGCAGCCCGAAGCGATCGGCGAGGTTCATCAGCCGGATCGCCTTCCGATAGCCCTCCGGCTTGGCCATTCCGAAATTGTGCCTGAGCCGGGTCGCGGTGTCGTCGCCCTTCTCATGGCCGATCAGCATGATCCTGCGGCCCCTGAACCGGCCGAGCCCGCCGATGATCGCCTGGTCGTCGGCGAAGCCGCGATCCCCGGCAAGCGGCACGAAATCCTCGACCAGCCCGGCGGCATAATCCTTGAAGTGCGGCCGCTCGGGATGGCGCGCGACCTGCGTCTTCTGCCACGGCGTGAGCTTGCCGTAGGTCTCGCGCAGCATGCGCTCAGACTTGGCCTGGAGCTTCTCGATCTCGGAGTCGATGTTGAGCGAACCCGCCGCGGCGGTGTCGCGCAACTCGGTGACCCGCGCATCCAGCTCCGCCAGCGGTTTTTCGAAGTCGAGGAAGGTGGGCATGAATGGCGGCGGTTAAGCCCCCTTCCTCGCCGCGTCAACGAGCGGGTGGCGGCTGTTCACCAGCTCGATCAGCCGCCGGGAATCGACATGCGTATAGAT
The DNA here is from genome assembly GCA_036402575.1 of Allosphingosinicella sp. Classification (GTDB taxonomy): domain Bacteria; phylum Pseudomonadota; class Alphaproteobacteria; order Sphingomonadales; family Sphingomonadaceae; genus Allosphingosinicella. The sequence continues at coordinate 8,806 of DASWSP010000140.1, forward strand.
CTGCGTCGTCGCGATGTCGGCGTGACCCAGCAGCATCTGCAGCGCGCGCAGGTCGGCCCCTCCTTCGAGCAGATGAGTGGCGAAGGCGTGGCGCAGGACGTGCGGGCTGATCCGCTCCGGCGGGATGCCGGCGGCGGCGCCGAGCTCCTTCAGCAGCTGGTACAGGCGGACCCGGCTGAGATGCTTCTGGCCGGAGGGGAACAGCCACAGCGCATCGCGCGGCACCAGCGCCGACCAGGCGGCGACGGCGGCGCGGGCACGATCCGATATCGGCACCAGCCGTTCGCGGCCGCCCTTGCCGCGCAGGATCAGGAACGGCTTGTCGGGCTGGATCGCGTTGCGCGGCAGCGAGACCAGCTCGGTCGCGCGCAGCCCGGAGCCGTAGAGGAGCTCGACCAGCGCCGCGATGCGCAGCGATGCGGCATCGCCGCTGTCGGCCTGACGCCGTGCGATCTCGCGAAACAGGGCCTCGATCGCCGAGTGATCGAGGATCTTGGGCAGCGGCCGCTCGGTTCCCGGCCGCGGCAGGGCAGCGGAGGGATCGTCGGCGCGGTGGCGCTCGTCCGCGAGGAAGGCGAAGAAGCGCCGGAGCGCCGCCGCCTTCCGCGCCACCGTCGCGCGCTTCAGCGGCAGCCAGGCCTGGCCGAGCGTCTTGAGCTGCTCGCCCGAGGCGGCGGCGAGGCTGCCGCCGAGCAGCTCCGATGCGCCGCGCAGGTCGCGCTCGTAGGCGAGCAGGGTGTTGCGGGCGGCGCCGGCCTCGGCCGCCATCATCTCCAGGAAGGCGGCGATGAGCTGCCGGTCGTCACCGGCCGCCGCCGGGCTCACAGCCGCGCCATCGCCTCCGCCGCGATCAGCCGCGCCTCGTAGCCGAGGCCGACGCGCCGCAGCGCGCTCAGGATGCGGTAGAGATGCTCGGGCGGGACTCCGCGCCAGTCCGCGGTCTGCATGCCGATGCCGGCGAGCAGCGCGACGGTGCCGGGCTGGCGCCGCTGGACCGCGCGTTCCAGCATCCGGGTCCAGCGGTTCTCGCGGCCCAGGTTGAATTCCATGTCCTGGGCGAGGCCGGCGGCGGTATCGCCGTCGATCCGGCCAAGCCCGGCCAGCGCCGCCACCAGCAGCTTCGATCGGAAGTCGCCGGCGCTGTCGTCGGCGTCGCGGAACGCCTCAATACGGCCGGCGCTGATCTCGACCCGCGGTTGCGGCGAGGCCACGGCGAGCATCGACCAGGCCCGATGACTCTCGGCGCCATCCATGCCGGCAACCACCTCCGACCAGCGCGCCGCCTGAGCGTCGTAGCCGGCCGACAGCATCGATGCGATCAGGTCGACGGCATCTCCCTGCAGCTGCTCCGAGGGAGCGATCCGGGTGGCGGCGGTCGCGGTGAGGATCCGGCGGGCATGCTGCGCGACCGATCCGGCGCCGTCGCCCCACAGCGCCCGCATCGCCGCCATCCGATCGCCAACGTCGCGCGCGACATAGGCGCGGCGGAGCCGGCCGCCGACCGAGTCGGCGAAGTCGCCCGGATCGGTCTCGTCGGCGATCAGGCTGTAGAGCTCGACCAGCGACGCGCTCGAGAAGACTCCGAGCGAGGCGGCCGCCTCGGCGGAAGCGACGCGCTGCTCGATCGGCAGCATCGGCGAGCGCGCCTGCCAGGCGCGGACATGGGCGCCGGCCCCGTTCATCAGGCGGTCGGGGATCTGGAGCCCGGTCGCGCTGGCGAGCCCGAAGCGCCAGGAATTGATCTCGTCGACCTCGTCCCACTGGACGCTGACGGCGCGGCGGGTGTTCTCGCCCGCGCCGACGATCTTCTCGGCCAGGGTGACATCGATGCCGCCGACGCGGCCGCGGCGGCGCGCCTGGTCGATCAGCAGGCTCGCCTGCGAAGCCTCTCCGGCAAGCGCCGAGCACATCGCCTCCGCCAGCGGCCAGACCGGCTCGTCGGAGGTCTTGCGGCCGGGCTCGACGAGCGGGCAGAGCGCCGCCGGATCGGCGGTGGCAAGCGCGGTCTGGACCGCGATCGTGAACATCTTGGGCGTGAAGCGGTCGACGTCGACCCCCTGCACCAGCATCCGTGCGCCGTCGGCCTCACCCATCCGAAGCAGCAGCCAGGCGCGCTCGGCGATCCAGTCGACCGGATGGACGAAGGACGGCGCCGGCACCCGCGACAACAAGGCGCGTCGAAGCACGATGTGCATCCAGCGCGACGGGATCGGCGCGTCCAGCCGGCGCATCAGCGTCGACAGGAAGCGGCCGTTGGCGGTGCCGAACGCGTCCGGCGCCAGCGCCCAGCCTTCGGGGCCCAGCGGCCCGGCGACGTCGACGGGACGGCGCGAGCCCTCCGGTATCTCGATCGGCGGCGGCAGCTCGGCGAGCAGCTTCTCGAGCTCCTCGATGGTCGGAGTCTCGCCCGCCGGAACGCTCTGCACGCTCGGCGGCGACGGGGTCCTTGGAGCGGGCGCGAGCGCGGGCCCCGACACTTCGGGCCGCGGCGCCCCGGGATCGCGGGCCGGCGGCGGCGGCGCGGGATCGCCGAACCCCGGCGGCAGCAGCGATTCCGGCGTCTCCTGGCTCAGCGCCGGGATCGCACCCAGGATCGCGGCCGCGCCGCCGAGCAGGACGAGCTTACTGCGCCAGCGCTTCATTCGTGACGTCCTGCTCGATTCGCGTGGTCGGGACTTCGGTGTCGACGGTGGTGAGGTAGATCGCACCGCCGACGAGCAGGACGAGCAGGACGATCAGGATCGTCGGCAGCGGCGAGCGGCGGCGCCGCTGCGGGGCAAAGGAGGAAGTGGGTCTACGCATGGCGCGCCTTTTGCCCCACGATGCGGGCCGCTGTATAGCCCCGCCGGCATGGCATCCGCGCTTCCTCCGCTCGACCGCTCGATCGTCCTCGTCGGGCTGATGGGTGTAGGCAAATCGACCGTCGGAAGGCGGCTGGCGAAGCGGCTCGCGCTCGACTTCGTCGATTCGGACGAGGAGATCGAGCGCGCCGCCGCGCGCAGCGTTTCCGAGATATTCGCGAGTTTCGGCGAGGCCAGCTTCCGCGACGGCGAGCGCCGCGTCATCGCCCGGCTCATCGACGGCCCTCCCAAGGTGATCGCCACCGGCGGCGGCGCCTTCCTCAACGAGGACACCCGGGCGCTGATCCTCCGGCGCTGCATCGCCGTCTGGCTCGACGCCGACCTCGAGGTGCTGGCCGAGCGCGTCTCGCGCCGCGACCAGCGGCCGCTGCTCAAGGGCAAGGAGCCGCTGGAAGTGCTTCGCGACCTCGCCGAGGTCCGCCGGCCGGTCTATGCCGAGGCCCACCTCCACGTCCGAAGCCAGCCCGCGCCGCACGAGCGGGCGGTCGAGCGCATCCTCGAGGCGCTTTGCGAATGGCGGCCGTGAAGCAGATCGACGTCGCGCTCGGCGAACGCAGCTACCCGGTCGTGGTCGGAAACGGCCTGCTCGCCCGCTGCGGCGAGCTGCTGGCCCCGTTCGCGCGCGACGGCCGGCTGGTCGTGGTCAGCGACGAGAACGTCTGGAGCCTCTACGGCGAGCGGTTCGGAACGATCGTCAACGCTCAGGGCATCGGAGTGACGCCGATCACGGTGGCGGCGGGCGAGGACAGCAAGAGCTGGGCAACCCTGTCGCGGCTGATCGACGCCGTGCTCGACCTCGGCTTGGAGCGGCAGGATTACCTGGTCGCGTTCGGCGGCGGCGTGGTGGGCGACCTTACCGGCTTCGCCGCCGCCATCCTGAAGCGCGGCTGCGGCTATGTGCACGTCCCCTCCACTTTGCTCGCCCAGGTCGATTCGTCCGTCGGCGGCAAGACCGCGATCAACGTGGCGGCAGGCAAGAACCTGGTCGGCGCCTTCCACCCGCCGAGCGCGGTGCTGATCGATCCGACTCTGCTCGACACGCTGCCGCCGCTGGCGCTGCGCGCGGGCTATGCGGAAGTCGTCAAATACGGGCTGATCGGCGACGGCGGCTTCTTCGGCTGGTGTGAGGCGAACGGCGCGGCCCTGCTCGCCGGCGACGAAGGGGCGCGGCTCCACGCGGTCGAGACCAGCATCTCGGCCAGGGCGGCGGTGATCGCTTCGGACGAGCGCGATCGGGACGGGAGGCGCGCGCTGCTCAATCTGGGCCATACCTTCGCTCACGCGCTCGAGGCCGAGACCGGATTCTCGGACCGGCTGCTGCATGGCGAGGCGGTTGCGGTCGGCATGGCGCTCGTCTTCCGCTTCTCGGTCGAGCGCGGCCTCTGCTCCCCCGCCGACTCGGAGCGGGTGACGGCGCACCTCGATCAAGTCGGACTGCCGACCAGCCTCGCCGCGGCCGGGATCCGTGCTGACGGGCACAGGCTGGCCGCCCATATGGCCAACGACAAGAAGCGCTCGGACGGGCGCCTGCCCTTCATCCTGGTGCGCGGCATCGGCGAGGCATTCGTCGACGACAGCGTCGAGATCGCGGACGTCGAGGCTTTCCTGGATCGCGAGCAGGCCTAGCCCGCCTGCGCGCGCTCCTCGTCCGGGAGCGGGCGATCGGGTCGGAACATCAGGTGCTCGGTGTGGTGGAGATCGCCGGACTTGCTCTGGCCCGCCAGCCGCTCGGCGTCGCGGCGGCGGAACTCGCGCTCGACCCGTTCGACCTCCTCCTCGCCGACGCAGAAGCTCTTGAGCGCGTCGCGCCCCATCAGAACGGCGGATTCGAAGGTTTCCCGGTAGGTGCCGGCGAGATCCAGGCCGTCGAGCTCGATCAGGTGGACGCGGTCGAAGGCGCGGACGTAGACCGCGGCCTGCGGGAAGGCCTCGAGGATCGGCTCCAGCTTCTTGGCATCGAGGTCGTTGCCGTCGATGCAGAACAGCAGGGTCCTGGCGTCGGCCGCACCGGCCGCGCGAAGCAGGTCGAGCCGCGTGCCGTCGCCATAATAGACCTTCATCCCGAAATCGCCGGCAAGCTCGATCTGGCTCGGCTTGGAATCGATCAGCGTCATGGTGATGCCCTTGGCGGCCAGCATCTGCGCCACCGTCTGGCCGAAGCGCCCGTAGCCGATGACGATCGCCGCGGTCGTCTCGGAAAGCTCGGGCCCATCCATGTCGTCGCCCTTGTGGCGCGCGCCGCGCCGGTCCAGCCAGTCGTTGAACATCATCAGGAACGGCGTCGCCGCCATCGACAAGGTGACGATCGCGCTGAACAGGCTCGCGGCCTCGGGCGCGATCAGCCGCGCCGCGCCCGCCGCCGCGAACAGGACGAAGGCGAACTCGCCGCCCTGGCTGAGCAGCAGGCCCAGCTTGAGCGCGCGCCGCGTCTCCATCCGGAAAAGCTTGGCAAGGCCGAACAGGACGGCCGTCTTCACCGCGATCAGCCCGGCCGCCATGCCGACCACGAAGAACGGGTGCTCCGCGATCGCGCCGAGGTCCAGCATCGCGCCGACCGCGACGAAGAAGAGGCCGAGCAGGATCGAACGGAACGGCTCGATGTCCACTTCGAGCTCGTGCCGGTAGGGCGAGTCGGCGAGCATCACTCCGGCGACGAAGGCGCCGAGCGCGGTGGAAAGGTGCAGAGCCTCCATCACCGCGGCGCTGGCGAGGACGGTGAACAGGCCGGCGACCACGAACAACTCGCGCTCGCTCACCCGGCCGACGATGCGGAACAAGGGATTGATGATGAAGCGGCCGGCGAGCACGAGGCCGACGATCGCGCCCACCGTGTAGAGAGCGAGCTGCCAGCCGGGCGGGGTCGTGGGATCGGGCGGCGCCAGCGACAAGGCCGCGATGATCGTGATCAGCGGAACGATCGACAGGTCCTGGAACAACAGGACCGAGAAGGCCCGTTCGCCCGACGGCGTGTTGATCGAGCCGTCGGAGCGCAGGCTGGGCAGCACCTGCGCGGTCGAGGAAAGCGCCAGCGGAAGGCCGATGGCGAGCGATGTGGCGAGGCTGAAGCCGGTGGCGACCTGGACGAGCCCGGTGAGCACCAGCCCGGTGACCGCGACCTGCAGCAGGCCGAGCCCGAAGATGTCGCGCCTGAGCCGCAGCAGGCGGCTCGGGTGGAGCTCCAGCCCGACCAGGAAGAGCAGCAGCACGATGCCGAGCTCCGCCACCGGAAGCATCGCCTCGGCGTCCCTGATCAGGCCCAAGGCATGCGGGCCGACGAGCGCGCCCGCCACCAGGTAGCCGAGCACCGCGCCGAGGCCGAGGCGGCGGAACAGCGTCACGAACAGCAGCGCCGAGCCGAGGATGATGAGGCCATCGCGAAGGACCAGCTCGGTGGTCTGCTCGGCGGCGGTCGGCTCCATCAGCGCGCCGCGTCGGCGGCCGCTTCGGCCACGGCTTCGAAAGCGAGCATGATCGAGGGATGCCGCGCCTTGTAGGGCCGCGCCTGGCGGAAGATCTCAAGGCCGGGCCAGGCGCCCGCATCGTCCCGCCGGCCCTCAAGGAAGGCAGCCAGAGCGTCGCGCGCCTCGGCCAGTTCGGCCTGGCTTCGGCCGACCGCGTGCGCGCCCATCAGCGAGGCGGAGGCCTGGCCGAGGGCGCAGGCCCGTACCTCCTGGCCCAGGCCGACCAGCCTGCCCTGCTGGTCCACCACCACATCCACGGTCACCCGGCTCCCGCATAAAGGCGAGCGTTTCTCGGCCGTCGCCTGGGGCCGATCCAGCCGATGGTGATGGGGGATGGCGGCGGCCAGGCGCAATATGTCGCGATTATAGAGCGCGGTCGTCATCGGTTGCGATATAGGTCCGCGATCCGCTCAGCGCCATCGCGTGAAGTTCACACCATTTACACACCTACGGCAATGGTCGGTCCGGCGGGCTCGCGGGGCGCCCCGATCGAGGGCGCGGATGCGGGCATGAAGCCACTCCAGCCTTTCAAATCCTATTAGTCAAGCGGGGGCGCCCGCTCAGGCGCGGCGCCAGGTGGTGCCGGCGGGACCGTCCTCGAGCACGATGCCTTCCGCCGCCAGCTCGGCCCGGATCCGATCCGCCTCGGCGAAGTCGCGCGCCTTCTTGGCGGCGCCGCGCGCCTCGACCATCGCCTCGACACGCTCGTCCCCTTCTCCCCGGAACCAGGTTTCGGTGCTGCCGCCGAGCAGGCCGAGCAGCGCACCGCTCGCTCGCAGCGAGGACGGATCGGCGGCGCCGAGCCGCGACAGCGCCAGCGGCGTGTTGAGGTCGTCCGACAGAGCGTCGACCACGCCCGGATCGGGATCGCCGCCCTCGGCCTCGCCCGCGGCGCGGTACAGCCGGTCCAACGTCGCCTTGCTCTGCGCGATCAGCTGGTCGGACCATTCGAGTGGCTGGCGGTAGTGGGCGGACAGGAGCGCGAGCCTTAGCACCTCGCCTTTCCGGCCCTGCGCCAAGAGCTCGCCGACCGTCACGACGTTGCCGAGCGATTTCGACATCTTGCTCTGCGCCATCGACAGCATGCCGTTGTGCAGCCAGAATCGCGCCAGCGGAGCGCCGCCATGGGCGCAGCTCGATTGGGCGATCTCATTCTCGTGGTGGGGGAATTCAAGGTCGATCCCGCCGCCGTGGATGTCGATCGTCTCGCCCAGATGGGCCTCGATCATGGCCGAGCATTCGATGTGCCAGCCGGGCCGGCCGCGCCCCCAAGGGCTCTCCCAGCCGGGCTGGCTCCCGGCGCTCGGCTTCCACAGCACGAAATCGGCCGGCGAGCGCTTGTACGGCGCGACGTCGACCCGGGCGCCGGCGATCATCTCGTCCATCGGCCGGCGCGAGAGCTTGCCGTAATCGGGCCAGCTCGGAACGTCGAACAGCACGTGCCCCTCGGCCGCGTAGGCATGGCCGGCGGCGATCAGCCGCTCGATCATCGCGATCATCTGCGGGATGTGGGCGGTGGCGAGCGGGACGACGTCGGGCCGCGGCACGCCCAGCGCCCCCAGATCGTCGAAATAGAAGCGGCCGTAGCGCTCGGTGATCACGTCGATCGCAACGCCCTCGGCGGCGGCCGCGGCCATGATCTTGTCCTCGACGTCGGTGATGTTCGCCGCGTGGACGATCTCGCGGTCCGGATAGGTATGGCGAAGCAGGCGGGCGAGCACGTCGAACACCACGGCCGGGCGCGCATTGCCGATATGGGCCCGGTTGTAGACGGTCGGCCCGCACACATACATCGTCACCCGCTTCGGATCCGCGGGCTCGAACACGCGCTTCTCGCGCGCATAGGTATCGTGGAGGCGGATCATTTCGTGCGGTTTTCCGTAGCTTCCGGGGCGGGGCCGCGGCGCGCCTCGACGAAATCGACGATCGCCCGGCCGCTGGCGTGGAGCAAGGGATAGGTGCGCGAGTTCGCCATCCATTCGGGGCGGTCGGCGCGGCGGCCGTAGAGGGTGTCGAAAACGAGGTTGGCGGCGAGGTAGAGCAGGGTCGCGCCGATCAGGCCCTTGAGCGCTCCGAAGCCGCCGCCCAGAACGCGGTCGATCGGGCCCACCACGGAGGTCCGCGTAGCCGAGCCGAGCCGGCGCGCCAGCAGCTTGACGGCGACGAAGGTGACCCCGAACAGCAAGGCGAAGGCGAGCACGGCGGCCCCCGAGACGGTGCCGACGAAGCCGACCAGCCCCTCCGAAACCGGGTCGTGCAGGGTCTTGAGCGCGACGATCGCGGCCACCCAGGCGAGCAGCGAGAGCAGTTCGCCGACGAAGCCCCGCATCACGCCGAGCACGACTCCGCCGCAGACGAGCAGCAGCGTGATGATGTCGAGGGCGGTGAGGGCGGTCATGGGGGCTGGCTAGTGGCGGCCCAGCAGATGGTCAACGAGCTCGCCGAGCGTGCGGAAGCCGGTGAGCCGCATCGCCCCCTTCTCGCCCGCCAGCGAGGCCGGCACGAGCGCCGTCTCGAAGCCGAGCTTGGCGGCCTCCTTGAGCCTCAGCGCCCCGTGCGAGACCGGCCTGAGCTCGCCCGACAGCGACACCTCGCCGAAGGCGACCGCCTCGGCCGGAACGGGCCGCTCCGACAGCGCCGACACCAGAGCCGCCGCCACCGCCATGTCGGCGGCCGGATCGCTGACGCGGTAGCCACCGGCGATGTTGAGATAGACCTCTGCGGTCGAGAAGCTGAGGCCGCAGCGCGCCTCCAGCACCGCCAGGATCATCGCCAGCCGGCCGCTGTCCCAGCCGACCACGGCGCGGCGCGGCGTGGCGCCGCTGGCGAGGCGGACGGTGAGCGCCTGGATTTCGACCAGGACCGGGCGGGTGCCTTCGAGCGCGGGGAACACGACCGCGCCCGACACCGCCTCGCCGCGGTGGGTGAGGAACAAGGCGGAGGGGTTGGCGACCTCCGTCAGCCCCTCTTCCTGCATCGAAAAGACGCCGATCTCGTCGGTGCCGCCGAAGCGGTTCTTGGCGGCGCGCAGGATGCGGTACTGGTGGCTGCGCTCGCCCTCGAAGCTCAGCACCGTGTCGACCATGTGCTCCAGCACGCGCGGGCCGGCGATGCTGCCGTCCTTGGTGACGTGGCCGACCAGGACGAGCGCGCTGCCCGTCTCCTTGGCGAAGCGGATCAGTTCGCCGGCCGAGGCGCGGACCTGGCTGACCGTGCCCGGAGCGCCCTCGATCAGGTCGGAATACATGGTCTGGATCGAATCGATCACGACCAGGGCCGGCGCGGCGCCCTCGCCCAGGGTGGTCAGGACGTCGCGGACCGAAGTCGCCGCAGCGAGCTTCACCGGCGCGCTGCCGAGGCCGAGCCGGCGCGCGCGCAGGCGCACCTGGTCGGCCGCCTCCTCCCCCGAAATGTAGGCCACGGAAAGCCCGCGCGTTGCGATGTTCGCCGCCGCCTGGAGAAGCAGGGTCGACTTGCCGATTCCGGGATCGCCTCCGATCAGGGTCGCGGAGCCGGCGACGAGACCGCCGCCGACGGCGCGGTCGAACTCGGCAATGCCCGTCGACATGCGGGCCGGCAGCACCACCGCGGCATCGAGCCCGACGAGCTCGACGGCGCGGCCGCCCCCGCGCAGGTTGTGGCGGGCCGAAAAGGGGGTGACCACGGCGCCCGCATCCTCGACCAGGCTGTTCCATTCGGAACAGTCGCCGCACTGCCCCTGCCAGCGGCTGCTGATCGAGCCGCAGGCTTGGCAGACATATCTCTTGCGGGGCTTCGCCATGCCGTGAGTTAGCGGCGGCGGCGCGGCCGCGCCAAGCGAATTCGGGCGCTTTTCCGGAACCGCCCGCCGCGGCTCGCATTCTCCCTGCTCAACCTTAGGAGAGTGTCTTGTTCATCCAGATCAACACCGACAACCAGGTCCAGAGCGACGCCGAGCGCGATGCGCGGCTGGAGGAGCAGATCCGGCAGCGGCTGAGCCGCTTCGAGGCGCGAATCACCGACGTCGAGGTCCATGTCTCCGACGTCAACGGGCCGCGCGGCGGCTCGGCGGATCTCAGGTGCACGCTGGAGGCGCGGGTCAACGGCATCCAGCCGGTGGCGGTGGCGGAGCACGGCGCGACGGTCGACCGCGCCGTCATGGCCGCCGCCAAGACGGCGGTGCGCGCGCTCGACAGCCAGCTCGGCAAGCTCGCCGACCGAAGGGGCTAGGCCGCCCGCCGGGCATTGCGCCGTCCGTTCCCGACCGCCAATACGAGCCGCAATGATCCGCGTCGCCAGCTACAACATGCGCAAGGCCATCGGCACCGATCGCCGCCGGCGGCCCGAGCGGACGCTGGAGGTGATCAACGAGCTCGATGCCGACGTGATCGCGCTGCAGGAGGCGGACCGCCGCTTCGGCGCGCGCATATCGGCGCTGCCGCCGCACCTGATCGAGGAGCATAGCGACCTCAAGCCGGTGCCGTTCGAGGCGCGGACCGGCAGCCTGGGCTGGCACGGCAACGCGATCCTGGTCCGCAAATCGGTCGAGGTGACCGGCTGCGAGATGCTCCACCTCCCCTCGCTCGAGCCGCGCGGGGCGGTGCTGGCCGAGCTCAGGATCGACGGGGTCGCGATTCGGGTGGTCGGGATGCACCTCGACCTTTCCGGACTGTGGCGCCGGCGGCAGGCGCATGCGATCCTCGCCCACCTCGGCTCGCGCAATGCGAACCCGCGCACGGTGCTGATGGGCGACCTCAACGAGTGGAGCGCGAGCGGCGGCTGCCTGAGGGATTTCGGCACCCACCTGCGCTTCGCCGATTGCGGCCGAAGCTTCCACGCCCGCCGGCCGATCGCCCAGCTCGACCGGATCATGGTCGGCGACGGGCTGAAGATCATCGAAAGCGGCGCCCACCGAAGCCTCGCCGCCCGCAAGGCCAGCGATCACCTGCCGATCTGGGCGAGGCTGGAGCCGACTTAGCTCGCGGGCCGGTCAGCTGGCGACGTTGCTGACCGCAGCGAGGGGCTTGGCGGGCTCGGCCGGCTTCTGCTTCTGGATCTTCTGCTGGAACCTGGAATCGTCGACTCCGAGCCAGTCCCGGGTGGGCAGCTTGTAGATCATGTCCATGACTTCGAACTCGAGCCCGGACGGCTGGTTGGAGCCGCTGTTCCAGAGCGCGACCACCCCGGCTTTCCTGGCGGGGTCGAACATGATCAGCGAGCGGTAGCCGGTGACGCCGCCGTGATGGCCGATGACGCGGTTGCCGGAATAATCGTAGATCCGCCAGCCCAGGCCGTAATCGGCGCGGTTGAGACGCTCGCGGAACTTGCGCTTCCGCGCCAGCTCCCCGGGCGTGTAGGCGCGCGGCGAATGGAGGCTGGCAAGCACCTTTCCGGAGATCACCTCGGGATCCTCGCCCATCTGCGCGATCATCCAGGTGGCGAGATCCTTGATCGACGAGTTGACCCCGCCCGCGGCCGGCACCCGGTAGTAGGAATCGGTGACTTCGACAGGCTTCGAATTCTTGCCGCCGCGGTGCGGGCGCGCCCAGCTGCGCGCGCCGATCAGACCGTCGCGCGACAGGCTGGCGCTGGTCATTCCGAGCGGCTGGAACAGCCGCTCCTGCACCGCCTCGCCATAAGGCTTGCCGGTGACCTTCTCGATGATCTCGCTGGCCGCATCGTAGGCGACGTTCTGGTAGGCGTGGCAGTTGCTGGGCGGGCAGATGGCGTTCAGGGTCGCCAGGTTGGCGCGCAGCAGCCGAGCGTCGCCGCCGTCCTCGAGCTTGGAATCGTTGGCGTGGCTGAACAGCCCCAGCCGGTGCGAGAGCAGGTCCGACACCGTCGCCTTGTGCTCGGCGCCGGCCGGCAGGCGCAGCGAGAAGGCATATTTGGCGACCGGGTCATAGAGCGAAAGCCGGTTCTCCTCGGCGAGCTTGACGACCAGGTCGGCAGCGACGCCCTTCGACAGCGAGGCCCATCGGAAGATGGTGTTCGGAGTGACCGGCTCGGCGCCGCCGGCGAAGGTGGTGCCGTAGCCCTTGAGGAAACGGATCTCGCCATTCTCGACGATACCGACGGCGAGGCCGACCATCCGCTCGTCCTGCATCAGGCGGCCGAGGCGCTCGTCGATGCGCTTATAGTCGACCACCGGCACATAGTTGCGGCGGCGCTCCGCCTCGGCGGCGGCGCGGGCGCGCTCGGCCAGGACGGCCGGATCGGGCGGCTCGGGCTTCCAGGTGAACGAGACGCTGGTGCTGGCCCAGGCGGCGAATGCGAGGCCCAGCGCGGCGGCCGAGGCATAGAAGACCGGCTTCGCGCGCACTGATCGCATCATCCTACCTTGCAAAAGGACCGGCGATGCCGGCCCTGCCCCCGAAATCGCCGCCTATACGACGTTCGGAGCAAGCCTAGTGTTCCAGCGCGTTGGATTCAAACATTAGTTCCTCGCCGTACGAACGACGGGGAGGAGACGGGATCAGCGCAGCAGTTCCAGGCTGACGGCGGCCTTGCCGGCGCGCACCATGTTGATCTGCTGGGCGGCGGCGAGACTGACGTCGATCAGCCGCCGCTTCACGAACGGGCCGCGATCGTTGATCCGGACGATCACGCTCTTGCCGTTGGTCTTGTTGGTGACTCGAAGCTTGGTGCCGAGCGGAAGCGTGCGGTGGGCGGCGGTCAGCGCCTTGGGGTTGAAGCGTTCGCCGCTGGCGGTGCGGTTGCCGGCCAGCTCATAGCCGTAAAAGCTCGCTTCGCCTTCGCCGAGATGCTCGGGCTGGGGCTCGGCCTCGACGACCGCCTCGGCCGGCGCCGCGATGGCGGGCTGCGCGGCCGGCTCGGCGACCGGCGCCGGCGCGGCCGGCGCTTCGGCGGGCGTATTCGCCGGAATATCGGCAAGGCCCGGAGTCGCCGAGACAAGGCTTCCGAACGCCACAGCGGCAGCCAGACAGACGCCCGGACGACGCAGGTTGAAATTCCGCATGAGCATAGCCCCTCAGCTTCTTGAGCTTCGGGCTAACCCAGCTTCGTAAATCGAGTCCCAAGCTTGGCGTTGTTCCGGGCATAAGGCGCGGCGAGTTGACGAAATCATGGTTAAATTCCGCGGAACTTTCCCAAACTCGACATGCCCGCGCCTTCCTGTCAGGCTCCGGCCATGCGGGAGAAGGAGCTGCGGCTGGCGCTGATCTGCTATGGCGGGATCAGCCTTGCCGTCTACATGCACGGCATCTCCAAGGAGATCTGGCGCCTTGCCCGCGCCAGCCGCGCCTACCATGCCGGGGAGCCGCCGGCGGGCGGCAGCCTCGGCGTCTACCGCCAGTTGCTCCAGACCATATCGGACGAATGCGGCATCGACGTGCGCGTGCTCGTCGACATCCTGGCTGGCGCGAGCGCGGGCGGGATCAACGCCATCTTCCTGGCCGAGGCGATCTCGACCGGGCGCTCGCTCGATCCGCTCACCGACCTGTGGCTGGACACCGCCGACGTCGACAAGCTGCTCGATCCGGGCGTCAGCGCGATCTCGCGGATCGCCAAGATGGTGGCGGTGCCGATCGCCTTCGCCTTTTCCTTCCGCCGCCGCGGCGCCGTCCACCAGACGGTCGAGCCCGGCCACCGCGACGAGGTCCGCGCCAAGCTCGCCAATTTCGTGCGCGCGCGCTGGTTCGCGCCGCCGTTCGGCGGCACCGCCTTCACAGAGCTGCTGCTCGACGCGTTCGAGGCGATGACGAAGGGCCCCGCCGGCCCCCCGCTCCTCCCCCATTATCAGCCGCTCGACCTGTTCGTCACCGTCACCGATTTTCGCGGCCATCCGGAGCGGCTGCGCCTCCATTCTCCGGCCGAGGTGATGGAGACCGAGCATCGCCTGATCCTCTCCTTCCGCGACGCGGGCGGACCTCACCGGCGGCTCGCCCACCCCGCCGAGCTCGCCTTCGCCGCCCGGGCGACCGCGAGCTTCCCCGGCGCCTTTCCGCCGTTCCGAGTCAGCGAGCTCGACGCCGCGCTCGAGACCCGCAAGCAGGCTTGGCCAGGCCGCGCCGCCTTCCTCAAGCGCGCGCTGCCGCGCCATACCGAGGCTGAGGCCGACAATGCGGTTCTGATCGACGGCTCGGTGCTCGCCAACGCGCCGTTCCGGCCGGCCATCTCGGCGCTCCAGAGCCGCCCCGCCCGCCGCGAGATCGACCGCCGCTTCGTCTACATCGATCCCAAGCCGGGGCTGAACAGCGTCCGCCTCACCGCCTCGGGCGAGGCCGAGCTGCCGGGCTTCTTCGCCACCATCTTCGGAGCGCTGTCCGACATTCCGCGCGAGCAGCCGATCCGCGACAATCTCGAGGCGATCGACGGCCGATCGGCGCGGATCCGGCGGCTGCGGCACATCGTCAAGGCGATGCGGCCCGAGGTCGAGGCGGCGATCGAGCGCGCGTTCGGCACCACCCTTCTGCTCGGCCGCCCGACCGCGGCGCGGCTCGCCGGATGGCGCACCCGTGCGCAGAACATCGCCGCCCGCACCGCGGGCTACAGCTACGCCGCCTACGGCCACCTCAAGATCGCGGCCGTCGTCGAGGAGCTCGCGGCCACGCTGCTGCGGCTGGGCGGCGACGGCGCGTCCGAACGCAAGGACCGGATCCGCCACGCCGTCTGGGGCCACGTCCGTGCCGTCGGCCTCGCCGACGCCGAGACGATGACCGCGTCCGGCGCGCGCGCCGACGCGATCGACTTCCTGCGCACCTTCGACCTTTCCTACCGCACCCGGCGGCTGCGCTTCGTCGCCCAGCGCGTTGCCGAATTGGACGAGCGCTCGGATGCGCCGCGCGAGGCGATCCAGCGGATGCGCGAGGTCGTCTACGAATGCATCGGCGCCTATCGCTACGGCATCGAGGCGGCCGAGATCGACCCGGGCGACGCCGTTCGCCGCGCCGACGAGGCGCCGGCGCTGGCGCTCGCCGCCTTGGCCGGACGGCTCGATCTCAAGCGGCTCGACGACCTGGCCGACGCCCGGCTGGCCGAGGCTCTCGTCGGCCTTCCCAAGAGCGAGCGGCGAGCCCTGATCCTGGCCTATCTCGGCTTCCCCTTCTACGACGTCGCCACCCTGCCCTTGCTCCAGGGCGAGGGCCTCGACGAGTTCCAGCCGGTCAAGGTCGACCGGATCTCGCCCGACGACGCCACCGCGATCCGCCGCGGCGGCGCCGAGGCGACGCTCAAGGGAATCCAGTTCAACAGCTTCGGCGCCTTCTTCAGCCGCGCCTACCGTGAGAACGACTATCTGTGGGGCCGCCTCCACGGCGCCGACCGGCTGATCGACATCACCGTCTCGACGCTGCCCGAAGCCAAGCGCCTCTCCCCCGCCACCGTCACCCGGCTCAAGCGCGCCGCCTTCCGGGCGATCCTGGACGAGGAGCGCGGCCGGCTGACCTCGATCGGCCCCTTGTTCGAGGCGCTGGACCGGGAGATCGGCTGACTCTGGACTCGCCCTTCCGTCTGTTAGAGCATAGGGCGTGCGCCTTGGAGAGAGTGGATGCAGTTCCTGAAAACGCTGTTCTGGGTCGCGCTTGCGGTCATCCTGGTGCTGTTCGCGAGCGTCAACTGGACGCCGGTGACGATCAAGCTGTGGGGCGGCCTTGAAGCCGACGTGAAGCTGCCGGCCCTGGTCCTGTTCTCCTTCCTGCTCGGCTTCGTGCCGATGCTGATCGTCCACAACGCGCGGATGTGGACTCTGAAGCGGCGGCTGGACGCGCATGAGCGGCAGGCGGCGGCGATGGCGCACCTCGCGCCGGCGCCCGCGCCAGCGGTCGCGCCCGCGCCGGCGGCGCCCGCCGCCGAGCCGCCGACGATGGAAGACCGGATCGCCACCGACCAGAAGGTGTGGCCGGCATGAGGAGCCCGATCTTCGTCGCGATCGACACGCCCGATCTCGAGCGCGCGAAGACCATCGTCGCCCGGGTCCGCCACCATGTCGGCGGGATCAAGCTCGGCCTCGAATTCTTCTCCGCCAACGGCCGCGCCGGGATCCGCGAGATGGCCGAGCTCGACCTGCCGATCTTCCTCGATCTGAAGTTCCACGACATCCCCAACACGGTCGGCAAGGCGATCCAGGCGCTTCGGCCGCTCGAGCCCGCCATCCTCACCGTCCACGCCGCCGGCGGGCGCGCGATGATGGAGGATGCCAAGGCGGCGGCGCCGAACGGCACCAAGGTGGTGGGCGTGACGGTGCTGACCAGCCTTGACAGCGGCGACCTCACCTCGGTGGGGCTGAGGCCCGACCCGGAGCCGCAGGTGACCCGGCTGACCGAGCTGGCCCGCGAGGCCGGGCTCGACGGCGTGGTCTGCTCGGGAAGCGAGGTCGCGGCGGCCAAGAAGCTGTGGCCCGAGGGCTTCTTCGTGGTCCCCGGGGTGCGCCCCACCAACAGCCATACCGGCGACCAGAAACGGGTGATGACGCCGCGCGAGGCACTCGATGCCGGCGCCTCGATCCTCGTCATCGGCCGCCCGATCACCCAGGCCGACGATCCGGACGAGGCCGCGCGGGCGATCGAAGCCACGCTTTGAGTTGGGAGATGATTTGACGTGAGTTGGCTCAATCGGGTCCGCCAGAAGATACCGTTCCTGCCCAAGCGCGAGACGCCCGACAATCTCTGGCACAAGTGCCGCAGCTGCGAGGCGATGATCTTCACGCGGGAGTGGGAGGAGAACGCCTTCGTCTGCCCGCGCTGCGACCATCACGACCGGATCGGGCCGCGCGCCCGCTTCGAGCGGATCATGGATCCCGGCTACACCCTGCTGCCGCCCCCGCACGTGCGCGAGGACCCGCTCAAGTTCCGCGACAGCAAGCGGTATATCGACCGCATCAAGGCGGCTCGGCAGGAGACCGGCCAGCCCGACGCGCTGCTCAACGCGCGCGGCATGATCGAGGGTCGGCGGGCGGTGGTCGGAGTGCAGGATTTCGCCTTCATGGGCGGATCGATGGGGATGGCGGTCGGCGCCGCCTTCGTCGCCGGCGCGCGCGCCGCGATCCAGGATCGCTGCCCGTACGTCATCTTCACCGCCGCCGGCGGCGCCCGGATGCAGGAGGGCATCCTGTCGCTGATGCAGATGCCGCGCACCACCGTGGCGATCGCGGAGTTGAAGGAAGCGGGGCTGCCTTACATCGTCGTCCTGACCGACCCGACCACCGGCGGAGTCACCGCGTCCTACGCCATGCTGGGCGACGTCCAGCTCGCCGAGCCCGGGGCGCTGATCGGGTTCGCAGGCCAGCGGGTGATCGAATCGACGATCCGCGAGAAGCTGCCCGAGGGGTTCCAGCGCGCCGAGTACCTGCTCGATCACGGCATGGTCGACATGGTCGTCCACCGCCGCGACCTGCGCCGCCGGCTCGGCCAGCTGATCGCCTATCTTGCCCCGCAGAAGGCGGCGGCGTGAGCTGCCCGCCATGCTGAACCTGCTTCGGCATCCCCCTTCGATCGCCCGGGGAGGTGGACGGATGGGCCCTGAAGCAAGCTCAGGGTGACGGCATGGCCGACACCGCCGTTTCCGATAACCCGCTCGTCCAGCAGCAACTGAGCAGGCTGGCGCGGCTCGCGCCGGGCCTGGACGTGCTGGGGCTGGACCGGATCAGCGAATTGCTGGGACGGCTGGGCAGCCCGGAGGAGGCGCTTCCGCCCGTCTTCCACGTCGCCGGCACCAACGGCAAGGGCTCGACCTGCGCCTTCCTGCGCGCGGCGATCGAGGCCGCGGGGCTCAACGCCCATGTCTACACCAGTCCGCACCTCGTCCGCTTCAACGAGCGCATCCGCCTGTCCGGCAAGCTGATCGAGGACGAGCCGCTGGCGGCGCTGCTCGAGGAGGTGCTCGACGCCGCCGACGGGATGGAGGTGAGCTTCTTCGAGGCGACGACGGCGGCCGCGCTGCTCGCTTTCTCGCGCGAGCCGGCCGACGCCTGCATCGTCGAGGTGGGGCTCGGCGGGCGGCTCGACGCGACCAACGTCATCCCGGCGCCGGCGGTGTGCGGCATCGCCCAGCTCGGGCTCGACCACCAGCTCTTCCTCGGCGATCGGCTGGAGGCGATCGCCGGCGAGAAAGCGGGCATCGCCAAGCGGGGCGTGCCGCTCGTCACCCATCATTATCCGGATCGGATCGCCAACCGGATCGGCGAAGCCGCGGCCGCCGCCGGCGCGGCCTGGCTGCCGCGCGGCGGGCGCTGGGACGCCGCCGCCTACCAGCACAAGCTCCATTACCGCGACGAATGGGGCAGGCTCGACCTCCCCCTCCCCCACCGCCTGCACGGCGCCCACCAGGCGATGAACGCCGCGCTGGCGGTGGCGATGCTGCGCCACCAGAAGCGGCTGGCGGTGCGCGATTCCTCGCTGCGCGCGGCGATGGGCTGGGCGGAATGGCCGGCGCGGCTGCAGCGGCTCGCCGCCGGGCCGCTGCACGATTTGCTTCCGCCGGGTTCCGAGCTGTGGCTCGACGGCGGCCACAACCCCGCCGCCGCCCGAGCGATCGCGGACTTCTTCCGGGCCTATGTACCGGCCGGCCGGCCGTTCCACATCGTCATGGGGCTGCTCGAGAACAAGGACGCGCCCGGCGTGCTCAAGGCGTTCCGCAACCGCGCCATCACGCTCCACGCCATTCCGGTCGAAGGCCACGCCCACCACGCGCCGGCCGCCCTCACCGCCGCGGCGCGCGAAGCCGGGATCAACGCGCTGCCGGGCTCAGGGGTGGAGGACGCGCTCGGCTGGATCGCGCGCCACGCCGATCGCGCCGCTCCGCCGCTCGTGCTGGTCATGGGCTCGCTCTACCTGGCGGGCGCGGTGCTCAGCAGGAACGGTCAGCCGCCCGCCTGAGGCGCGTCGCGCCGAGCGTCGCCCTCGCCCTCGATCCCGGCCGTGCCGATCGAGGCGTCGATCAGCCCCGCCCGCATCATCAGCCAGAACAGGATGATGCCCGGCAAAGCGACCACGGTGGTGAACAGATAGAAGTTCACATAGCCGAACGCCTCGACCATCGCCCCGGCGCTGGTGCCGGTGAGGAAGCGTCCGACGATGCTCGCCGCCGCCGAGATCAGCGCATATTGCGAGGCGGTGAAGCGAAGATCCGTGAGCGCCGAGAAATAGGCGACGACCGTGACTCCGCCGATGCCGCTGGCGAAATTCTCGAAGCCGATCGCTCCCGCCAGGCCCCAGTTGGTGTGCCCCGCCTGGGCGAGCAGCGCGAAGGTGAAGTTGGAAACGCCCATCAGGATCAGGCTGATCAGCACCGAGCGCTTCATGCCGAGCTGCGCGTAGAGCACCCCGCCCACGAAGATGCCGATCAGATACGCCCAGAAGCCCACGCCGATGTCCCAGATCGCGATCTCGTCGTTGGTATAGCCCATGTCGTCGAGCAGCAGGCGCAGGGTGAGCTGTCCGAGCGTGTCGCCGATCTTGTGGAGCAGGATGAACAGCAGGACGAGGAAGGCGCCGCGCCGCATGAAGAACTCGACGAAGGGGCCGTAGACGGCGCGCAGCGCCTCGCCGGCGCCGCGCCGGGCCGCGGGTTCGCGGTGGCGTTCGGGCTCGCCGTAGACGAGGCCGGTGAGCATGGCGGGCAGAGCGAAGGCGGCGCAGGCCATATAGGCCGCCTCCCAGCCGATCCGGGCGGCCAGCACCAGCGCCAGCGCGCCGGCGGCGACCGAGCCGATCCGCCAGCCATATTGCGACATGCCCGAGCCGACGCCGAGCTGGCGCGGCTTCAATATCTCGATCCGGTAGCCGTCGATGACGATGTCGAAGGTGGCGCCGGCGACTCCGACGAGCACCGCCGCATAAGCGGTCTGGAGCAGGCTCGCGGAGGGATCGACCAGGGCCAGGTTGGCGACGGCGGCGATCACGAACACGCCCGACAGGATCAACCACGAGACGCGCTGGCCGAGCCTGCCGAGCACCGGGATGCGCACTCCGTCCACCACCCACGCCCACAGCCATTTGAGGTTGTAGACGAGGAAGGCGAGGCTGAAGGCGGTGATGCTTTTCTTGTCGAGGCCGTCCTGGGCGAGCCGGGTGGTCAGCGTCGCGCCGATCATCGCATAGGGGAAGCCGGACGAGACACCCAGGAAGAAGGCGGCGATCGGAGCGCCTTCGAAATAGGGACGGACACCTTCCGGCAGCCTGCTGCGCCAGTCGCCGGGCGCGGTCGTACTCGCTTCATCCATCGGCTTCTTCTAGCGAGTTGCGGACGCCCGCCTAGCCTCTTTGCGCGCGGATCGGCGCTTGCCTTCCTCGCTTCGTGGCCGCACCCTTCGCGCCATGGACATCCAGGCGACCAGGCGCCCGACCGAGGGCCAGCTCGCGCTCGCCCGGGCGGTGGCGGAGGGGCGCAATGCCCTAGGGGAAGGGGTGAGCTCGGTCCCCGCCTCGATCTACCTCGACTCGACGCGCTTCGAACTCGAGCAGCAACGGCTGTTCAGGCGGCTGCCGCAGGTGATCGCTCCGTCGGCGCTGCTGCCGCGCGCCAACATGGCGGTGGCGCATGACGGCTTCGGCGTTCCGCTGCTGATCAGCCGCGACAAGCAGGGCGAGGCGCACGTCTTCTACAATGTCTGCCGGCACCGCGGCACGCGGCTGCTCGAGGGCGGCGACATCCAGTGCGCGCCGCGGCTGGTCTGCCCCTATCACGCCTGGGCCTATGCGCTCGACGGGGCGCTGGCGGCGGTGCCGCGCGCCGACTGCTTCCCGGGGCTCGACAAGGCCGGCCACCATCTAGCCGAGCTGCCGTGCCGGGAGGCGGGCGGCCTGATCTGGTTCGCCCGCGATCCGGCGGCGGATTTCGGCGACGCGGCCGCGCTCGCGCCCGAGTTCAACGCGTTCGGGCTCGGCAGCCATTTCCTCTACCGCCGGCGGGTCCACGACGTCGCTTCCAACTGGAAGCTGATCATGGACGCGTTCCTCGAAAGCTACCATGTCACCCGGCTGCACGCCTCGAGCATCGGCAAGTTCTTCGCCGACGGCGTCACCGCAGCCGACATGATCGGGCCGCACACCCGCTCCGCGGTCGGCCGCGCCGAATATCTCGCCGGCATCGACCACAGCGACTGGCCGGCGCTGCGCGGCGCGATCACCTTCGCCTACCAGCTCTTCCCCGCCACCGTGATCGTGGTCAGCCCCGATTATGTGAACGTGATGGTGCTGATGCCCCAGGGCGTCGGCCGCACGCTCGTCGAGAACTTCATGCTGATCCCGGAGCCGCCCGAGAGCGAGGAAGCGGAGCGGCACTGGCTGAAGAGCTGGACCCTGCTCGACGAAGGCACGTTCGGCGGCGAAGACTTCCGCGCCGCCGCGCTGGGGCAGCAAGGCATCGCCTCGGGCGCCATCGAAACGCTGACGCTCGGCACGCTGGAGACCGGCATCAGGAACTTCCACGACCAGATCGAAGCCGCCCTGCGCTAGTCCAGCGCGTC
>DASWSP010000141.1:0-4389 GCA_036402575.1 Allosphingosinicella sp.
AGCATCGCCAGCCGATCGATGCCGCAGCCGAACGCGAAGCCCTGCCATTCCTCGGGGTCGAGCCCGCACGCCTCGATCACCCGCGGGTGGACCATGCCGGAGCCCAGCAGCTCCATCCAGCCGCCGGTCCCGCCGAGCACCCGGCGCCCGTTCTGGATCGTGTAGCCGACATCCGCCTCCACCGACGGCTCGGTGAACGGGAAATAGCTCGGCCGGAACCGCAGCACGATGTCGTCGCGCTCGAAAAAAGCCTTGAGGAAGGTCTCCAGCGTCCATTTGAGGTGGCCGAGGTGGATGCCCTTGTCGATCACCAGCCCCTCGACCTGGTGGAACATCGGCGTGTGGGTGGCGTCGCTGTCGGAACGGTAGGTGCGGCCCGGCGCGATCACGTAAATGGGGGGTTTCTGGTTCACCATCGTTCGAATTTGAACCGGAGAGGTGTGCGTACGCAGCACCTTCGCCTCCTCGCCGTCGGCCGCGGCCAGATAGAAGGTATCGTGCATCGCCCGCGCCGGATGGCTTTCCGGCATGTTGAGGGCGGTGAAATTATACCATTGCTCCTCGATCTCCGGCCCGGTCGCGACCGAAAAGCCGAGATCGGCGAAAATCTCCGCCAGCTCGTCCATCACCTGGCTGACCGGATGGACGCTGCCCTGCTCGCCGGCGGACACCGGAAGGGTCATGTCGAGCGTTTCGGTGGCGAGCCGGCGATCGAGCTCGGCGGCCTCCAAGGCGGCTTTGCGGGCGGCGATCGCGGCGGTCACCTGCTCGCGCAGGCCGTGGATTCGGGGGCCTTCGGCCTGCCGCTGCTCCGGAGTCATCGCGCCGAGCGTCTTCAACAGCGCCGTCACCGCCCCCTGCTTGCCGAGCGCCGCCACCCGCTCCGCCTCCAGCGCCTGAAGGTCGGCCGTCGTCTCGATACGAGCCAGCCAGTCGCTGCTCAGATGGTCAATGTCCGCCATGCGTGCCGCCCGTAGAGGACTTTCCGCGCCGATTGAAGCCGTCTAGGAGCGTTACGCCGTGCGCGGCCTGACAGGAGGCGAGGAATTGAGCGTCGCGTTCCGCCGCGAGAGCGATGAGGAGCATAAGGAGCCGCGGTTCGAGCTGCCGCTGCCGTCCGGCCCCAATCTCGTCACCGCCCGCGGCCTCAAGCTCACGCAGGATCGCGTCGCCGAGCTCGAAGCGGCCATCGTCTTGGAAATCGACGAGACGCGGCTGGCCGATCTCCAGCGCGACCTGCGCTACTGGCGCACCCGCCAAGCCACCGCCGAGCTCGCCCCGCCGCCTCCGGACGACGAGGCCGCATTCGGCAGCCGGGTCACCTTCCGCCTCAACGGCGCCCTGCGCACGCTCGACATCGTCGGCGACGACGAGGCCGACCCCGCCGGCGGCAGCATCGCCTTCTCAGCCCCGCTCGCCCGCGCCCTGATCGGCGCCGGACCGGGCGACCTGTCCGACTTCGGCGGCAAGGCGGATGCGATCGAGGTGGTGTCGGTGGAGGCGATACCCGCTTAAGACCGTTGCAGACGTTGACTGCAACAGAGATGATCGGAAGCGGCCGCATGACCGATGGACGCTGGTGGGTAGCTCTCGTCACATTTGAGCGGCGCGACGAGCAACAAGACATTCTTCCAGATTGCGCTCAGGGCGCGTGCGGCTGGATGGTCGCGCTAGCTTCCGATGAAGATGCTGCTCGTGCCCTCATCGTGAGGGACGTGGAGTATCTTGGACTTCGAGTCTTAGAGATCGCTGATGAGCAGGAGGTCTTCGGAGAGGACGAGATTGACGAGCTCGATGACCACCTTGGGGCAAACTTCCGCGACATTGAACCGGGGAAGCAGACGGTTTGGGGTACGCTCCACTGCTACAAAGGTGAAGGCGAGGCATGACCTCTATGTCAGCTTCCGCTCAGAGCTGACCCATCTTCACCCGCCCAGAAACGGGTAGGGGGAGATCGTCTTCTGCATCTCGTTCACGGTCAGCGTGCGGCCGGCGGGGGCGGCGGCGCGCTGCGGGCAGCGGACGCGCGGGCAGATCGTGCAGGCGGGGCCGATCGGAGTCACATAAGGGTCGGCGAGGTCGAGGCCGACCGCATAGACCAGCTTCGCGGCATATTTCACGTCGCAGCCGAGGCCGATGGCGAGCTGGCTGTTCTCGCGCGGGTCGAGGCGCACGGCGCGCTCCACCGCGCGGCTGACGGTGAAGAAGCGCTGCCCGTCCGGGGTCTCGACGATCTGGGTGATGACGCGCTCGGGCGTCCTAAAGGCGGCGTGCAGGTTCCAGCGCGGGCAGGTGCCGCCGAAGCGCGAGAAGGGGAAGCTCTCGCCGGCGAAGCGCTTGGAGATGTTGCCCGCCGCGTCAACGCGCAGCATGAAGAAGGGGATTCCGCGCGCGCCGCTCCGCCCCAGCGTGGTCAGGCGGTGGGCGACCTGCTCGACGCTGGCGCCGAACTCGCCGCACAGGCGATCGATATCGTAGCGGTAGCCTTCGGCGGCGCGAAGGAAATCGGCATAGGGCATCATGATCGCGCCCGCCGCATAATTGGCCAGGCTCATGTGGAGCAGGCGCCGGGTCGGCGGGTCCGGCGGCGCGGCGGCGTCGAGCATCTTGGCGAGCAGGGCGCGGAACTCGAACAGAGCGAGCTGGTAGGCGACCGCGAAGGTGCGGCTTTCGGCCCTCAGCAGCGCGGAGAGCATCACGCGCTTGCGATGATAATCGTAATGCTGGCTGGTGCCGTCGAGCAGCTCGGGCGGGACGATCCTGGTGTCGATCCCGAACGCCTCCTTGAGCCGCTGGCGCAGCGCCGCGAACAGGAACACCCGCTCGCCGAGCGCGCCGGCCAGCGTCTCCGCGGCCTCCTCGATATAGCCGAAATAGTTGCGCTGGGCCTGGATATAGTCGCGCACCCAGCTTTCCGGCGTGACCAGCCGGCGCTCCTCGTCGGGCTCGCCGGCCGCCGGCGCCTGGCGGCGGTCGACCAGAGAAGCGTACAGCCTCGAGATCGCGTCCGCGACCGCCGGCGCGTTGTCCGCCACCTCGAGCAGCTCGTAGCGCGGCACCGCGATGTCGCCGAACATCGGATCGGCGAAGATCTCGGCGAGATCCTCGAGCCCGGTGCCCTCGCCGCCGTCCGCGGCGAAGCTCTTGAGGTCGACGTCGTAGGATTGGGCGAGCCGAAGCAGCACGCCCGCGGTCACCGGCCGCTGGTTGCGCTCGAGATGATTGAGGTAGCTCGGGCTGATGCCGATCTCGGCCGCCATGCTCGACTGGTTGACTCCGAGCTCGCGCCGAAGCCGCCGAAGCCTTGGCCCAAGGAAGAGTTTTCGTTCGGCAGCCACATCTGTGACATTGTCAATGATTTACAAAAGTCGCAAGTCGCTTCGTGACAGCACGTCCCTTTTTGATGCTGCCGCCCACGCGCTTTTGAGGTTCTCTGCCCCCGACGGCAAACCAGCGAGAACCATCCATGACCGATTTCAGCAGCATCGTCCCCGCCCCCGCAGGCCGCTTCGACGGCGTCCGGCGGCCCTACGGAGTCGAAGAGGTGGAGCGGCTGCGCGGCTCGCTGCCGATCGAGCACACCCTCGCCAAACGCGGCGCCGCCCGGCTTTGGGAGCTGCTCAGGACCGAAGACTATGTCAACGCGCTGGGCGCGCTCAGCGGCAACCAGGCGATGCAGATGGTCCGAGCGGGCCTCAAGGCGATCTACCTCAGCGGCTGGCAGGTCGCGGCGGACGCCAACACCGCCGGCGCCATGTATCCGGATCAGTCGCTCTACCCCGCCAATGCCGGGCCGGAGCTGTGCCGCAAGATCAACCGAACGCTCCAGCGCGCCGACCAGATCGAGCATAGCGAAGGCGGCGCGAGCCGCGACTGGTTCGTGCCGATCGTCGCCGACGCCGAGGCCGGCTTCGGCGGTCCGCTCAACTGCTTCGAGATCATGAAGGCCTATATCGAGGCGGGCGCCGCGGGCGTCCATTTCGAGGACCAGCTCGCCTCCGAGAAGAAGTGCGGCCACCTCGGCGGCAAGGTGCTGATCCCGACCCAGGCGCACATCCGCAACCTCGATTCGGCCCGGCTCGCCGCCGACGTCTGCGGCGTCCCCACCGTGCTGGTCGCCCGCACCGACGCCGAAAGCGCCAAGCTGATCACCTCCGACATCGACGAGCGCGACCATGAGTTCCTGACCGGCGAGCGCACTCCGGAAGGCTTCTTCCGCCTCAGGGAGGGGACCGGCGTCGACCATTGCATCAAGCGCGGCATCGCCTTTGCGGAGCACGCCGATCTCTTGTGGTGGGAGACAAGCCACCCGAACCTGGAGGATGCCAGAAGGTTCGCCGAGGCTGTGCAGAAAGCGCACCCGGGCAAGATGATGGCGTACAATTGCTC
>DASWSP010000142.1:0-1660 GCA_036402575.1 Allosphingosinicella sp.
CCGAGCCCGGTCGAGGCGTTGCCCTGCGGATCGAGGTCGATCAGGAGCACGCGCCAGCCGCTGGCGGCGAGCGCGGTGGCCAGGTTGATCGCGGTCGTGGTCTTTCCGACCCCGCCCTTCTGGTTGGCCACTGCGATACAGATCATCTCTTGCTTTTCCCCTTGGCTCGGCGGCGAACCCCTTCCGCGACGATGATCCACGCGTCGGCGTCGGTAAGGCTCGGTTCGAGGCGAAACTCACCCTGCCACGAAGCTTCGGCGGCTGCCAGTTCCGTCTTCGCGTTTCGGCCTTTCGGCAGGACCCACCGTGTCTGGGGCGTGGCGAAACGCTCGCCGAGCGCCAGCAGACGGTCGAGCGGGGCGAAGGCGCGGGCGCTGATCACGTCATATTTGGCCGGTTCGACGACCTCCACGCGGCTGCCGAGGATTCGCGTGCGCTCGGGGAGCTGCAGGGTTTCGCGGGCGGCCGACAGGAACTCCACGCGCTTTCGGCGTTCCTCCACCATGGTGACGGCGGCGGGGTGGAGCAGCGCAGCCATCAATCCGGGGAAACCCGCGCCGGTGCCAAGGTCGATCCAGCTGCCGGCGGCGGCGGAGGCATGGAGAAGAAGCTGCGCCGAATCGGCGATATGACGCGACCACATCGCGTCGAGGCTCGATCGGCTGACCAGATTCTGGCGCTCATTCTCCGTCCGGAGAAGGGCGACGAAGGCGTCGAGCCGCTGCAGTGTTTCACGTGGAACATCGAAGGTCGAGACCAGCCACGCGCGCGCCTCGGCTTCGTCCATCAGGCCGCCTTGCGGCGCGTGTGGACGAGGATCGCCGCCAGCGCCGCCGGCGTGATGCCGCGGAGCCGGGCGGCGGCGCCGAGCGAGCCTGGGCGTGCCAGCGACAGCCGCTCGACCATCTCGTTGGAGAGGCCGGCGATCTGCCGATAGTCCAGGTCCGGCGGGATCCGGATCGCCTCGTCCGCCCTCAGCCGGGCGATCTCGCTCTGCTGCCGGGCGACATAGGGCGCGTAGCGGTGATCCTGGACGGCTTCCTCGATCAGCTCCTTCCGGTACTGCGCCAGGTCCGGCAGAAGCCGGACGAGCGCCGCCGAGTCGATCTGCGGATGGAGCAGCCAGTCGGCGAGGCTTCGGCGGGCGCCGTCGCTGGCGACGGCGACACCGGCTGCGTGTAGGTCTGTCCCGCTGAAGAGGGTCTGGAGCTCGTTCTCGATTCGCGACCGCTCGGTCCGGCCGCTCTCGAAGCGGCGCCGGCGGCCCGTAGACACGCAGCCGGCCGCGATCGCCTGGGGCGTCAGCCGCACCTCGGCATTGTCGGCGCGCAGGCGCAGCCGGTATTCGGCGCGGGCCGTGAGCATCCGGTAAGGCTCGGTCACGCCCTGAAGGGTGAGGTCGTCGACCATCACGCCGATGTAGCTCTCGCTGCGGTCGAAGACGATCGGAGCGCTTCCCGCCGCTGCCGCCGCCGCGTTGATGCCGGCCACCAGCCCCTGCGCCGCCGCCTCCTCGTAGCCGGTGGTGCCGTTGATCTGCCCGGCGAGATAGAGCCCCGGAACATCCCGCACCGCCAATGTCGGCTCAAGCACACGTGGGTCGACATAATCATATTCGACCGCGTAGCCGGGCTGCGCGATCGCGGCGCGTTCCAGGCCC
>DASWSP010000143.1:0-4341 GCA_036402575.1 Allosphingosinicella sp.
AGCGGCTTGCCCCTGGCAAGCACTTCCCCTATAGGCAGCCCCGTCCATCGGGCAGTGTGCGCTCGTGGAAGCCAGGAACAGGCATCGCGCGTAGGGGACGGCCAGAGCCGCTCCCTTGACGCGCCTTTTTGCTTCTCCGCCGCTTTCGCGTTGCCGCTTCCGCCCGCGGGGCGCCGCATCCGGCATGGGGCCGCTGCGGCATCATGGGTCAGCAAAGACCGCCTATCGAGGCCAGCATGAAGCTTGGCCGGCGGCCAACCTGATGCAACAAGGTACTCGACTTTATGGCCACTTCGGCAAATCCGACCCGCGACGATTTCGCGGCACTCCTCAACGAAACCCTGGGCGGCGAGAATGAAGGCTTCGAAGGCCGCGTCGTAAAGGGCATCGTCACCGGCATCGAAAACGACATGGCCGTGATCGACGTCGGCCTCAAATCCGAAGGCCGCGTCGCGCTGCGCGAATTCGCCGCGCCGGGCCAGAAGGCCGACATCAAGATCGGCGACGAAGTCGAAGTCTATGTCGACCGCGTCGAGAACCACCAGGGCGAAGCGATGCTCAGCCGCGACCGCGCGCGCCGCGAAGCCGCCTGGGACAAGCTCGAAAAGGAATTCAACGATACCGCCCGCGTCGAAGGCGTGATCTTCGGCCGCGTCAAGGGCGGCTTCACCGTCGATCTCGACGGCGCCGTGGCCTTCCTGCCCGGCAGCCAGGTCGATATCCGCCCGGTCCGCGACGTCGGCCCGCTGATGGACATCCCGCAGCCCTTCCAGATTTTGAAGATGGACCGCCGCCGCGGCAACATCGTCGTCTCGCGCCGCGCGATCCTCGAGGAGACCCGCGCCGAGCAGCGCACCGGCCTCATCCAGTCGCTCTCGGAAGGCCAGGTGATCGACGGCGTCGTCAAGAACATCACCGATTACGGCGCCTTCGTCGATCTGGGCGGGATCGACGGCCTGCTCCACGTCACCGATCTGAGCTACAAGCGCGTCGGTCACCCGAGCGAGATGATCAACATCGGCGACACCGTGAAGGTGCAGATCATCCGCATCAACCGCGAGACGCAGCGCATCAGCCTCGGCATGAAGCAGCTCGAGAGCGATCCGTGGGAGGGCGCCGCGGCCAAATACCCGATCGAGGGCGTGTTCCGCGGGCGGGTCACCAACATCACCGAATATGGCGCGTTCGTCGAGCTCGAGCCGGGCATCGAGGGCCTGGTCCACGTCTCCGAGATGAGCTGGACCAAGAAGAACGTGCATCCGGGCAAGATCGTCTCGACTTCGCAGGAGGTCGAGGTCGCGATCCTCGAGGTCGACGAGGAGAAGCGCCGCATCAGCCTTGGCCTCAAGCAGGCGCAGGCCAATCCGTGGGCGGCGTTCGCGGAGCGGCATCCGGTCGGCTCGACCGTTGAGGGCGAGGTCAAGAACGCGACCGAGTTCGGCCTGTTCGTCGGCCTCGAGGGCGACGTCGACGGCATGGTCCACATGTCGGACATCGCCTGGGGCGTGTCGGGCGAGGACGCTTTGAACCTGCACCACAAGGGCGAGATGGTGCAGGCGCAGGTGCTCGACGTCGACGTCGAGAAGGAGCGGATCAGCCTGGGCATGAAGCAGCTCGAGCGCGGCGGGGTCGCGGCCGGCGGCGGCATGGGCGGCGGCGTCAACAAGAACGAGGTCGTCACCGTCACCGTGCTCGAGGTCCGCGACGGCGGGCTCGAGGTCCAGGTCGGCGACGACGGCGCGAGCGGGTTCATCAAGCGCACCGATCTCGGGCGCGACCGCGACGAGCAGCGGCCCGAGCGCTTCCAGGTCGGCCAGAAGCTCGACGCGATGGTGATCGGCTTCGACCGCTCCAAGAAGCCGAATTTCTCGGTGAAGGCGATGCAGATCGCCGAGGAGAAGCAGGCGGTCGCCCAATATGGCAGCTCCGATTCGGGCGCCAGCCTGGGCGACATCCTCGGCGAAGCCCTCAAGCAAAAGAACACCTGATCCACCGGGACGGGTGGCGTCGGCCACCCGTCCATTTTGGCCATGTCCGCCGGCCCGGACTCCGACCGGGCCGGGCCAAACTGAGATTATTTCGTGGTTACAAGCCCTTGGCGGGATTGCAATTGCTCCGATTAGGTGCAATTAATTTACATCATTCGCCGCGGGGGGCGGCGTTCTCGTGGGCAATCATGCCCGACCTCGCCCATTTGGGGGGCTGCGCCATGATACGATCAGAGCTTGTCCAAAAACTGTGCGAAGACCATCCCGATCTCACCATGAAGGAGATCGAGCGTGTGGTGTCGGCGTTTTTCGACTCGGTCATCGACCAGCTCCAAAAAGGCGGCCGGGTTGAGCTGCGCGGTTTCGGCGCCTTCTCAACCCGCGAACGCGAAGCCCGCAAGGGCCGCAACCCCCGCACCGGCGCGGCGGTCGACGTCGACGCCAAGCGGGTGCCCTACTTCAAGCCCGGCAAAGAGATGCGCGAGCGCCTGAACGTCTGAGCGTTCGCACCCTCGCGCATGATGGCGGCTGGCCCCTCCCCCGCAGGTCGCCGGCCAAGACGATTCCGAAACCTGATGGCGATTAGGGGGCTTGCTCTTGCCGCCGCGCCCGGCATCTGCTTCCGTAACGAAAGGGGAGACTCGCCGCGCATGCGTGCGGCGGTCGGCCTCCGCTGTAGCGGGAGGTTAGGGGTATGTTCGGCGGCAACCAGTTGCTCGAAGCGGTCGAGGCGTCGGTCCAGGCGCGCTTCGCCGCCAAGGTCCAGCGAATCGAGCTCAAGCGCGATGAAGTGCTCTACAGCCAGGGCAGCGACCTCGAGCGCGTCTATTTCCCCACCAGCGGGCTGATCGGCATCCAGGCCGAGACAGCGGACGGCGAGACGGTCGAAAGCTCGATCGTCGGACGCGAAGGCGCGATCGGCGCGTTCGAGGCCTGCGGCAGCCGCAAGTTCTTCGCCGAAGCGGTGGTGCAGATCCCGGGCAGCGCCGCGCGCATGTCGGCATCGGTCTATCGCGACCTGTTCGAGCAGTCGCCGGCGCTGCGCACCGCGGTCCACCGCTATGTCGAGCAATTGATGAGCGAGACGCGGCAATATGTGGTGTGCAATTCGCTCCACCCGGTCGAAGCGCGGCTGGCGCGGATCCTGCTGGAATCGATCGACAAGAGCGGGCTCGACCATACGCTCCCGCTCACCCAGAACGCGCTCGGGCGGATGCTGGGCGCGCAGCGCACCACCGTGGCGCTGATCATCTCGCGGATGCAGCGCCAGGGTGTGCTCAGCGGCCGCCGCGGAACGCTGACGATCGAGGACCGCAGCGCCCTCGAGGCGATCGCATGCAGCTGCCGAGAGGCGCTGCAGTTCACCCGCCGGGCGATCCACGCGGCGCGCGAGCCCACCTGCGAGGAAGTCATCGCCGCCTGACCTGGCGGTTCCCCTAGAAGCCTGATTTACAAAAATATTCCGCGAATGTTGCGCAGCCGACACAAGTGCGCGCTTCGAACCCTTATGGTCGGAACTCGATCCCTTTCACCACCGGGCGCCCATGATCTCGCTGCTCTATGTCAGCCGCGCCGCGCTCCAGCCCGGCAGCGAAGGCGAACAGATCGACGACATCCTTGCCGTCGCCCGCGAGCGCAATGCGAAGGTGGGCGTGACCGGAGCGCTGATCCTCGACGGAGGCTGCTTCGCGCAGCTGCTGGAGGGCGAGGCGCCGGCCGTGAACCAGCTGATGATCGACATCCTGCGCGACCGCCGCCACAGCGAAGTGAGGATCCTGGAGGTGACATCGATCGCCGAGCGCCGCTTCGGCGGTAGGGCCATGGCGCTGGTGGCGTGCGCGCCGGAGCCGCGCGGCCACCTGGAGGCGCTCGCCCGCGCCGGCACCGACGCCGAGACCGGCGCCGCCGTCCGCGGCCTCGTCGAGTATATGGCGCGCTGCGCCGAGGCGCCTGAGAGGCGCGGCTGATCCAGGTCGAGAGCGCCGTCGGGCGATCGGCCGGAGAAGGAAAGGCTTGGTTTCACGCGGAGCCGCGGAGGACGCGGAGGGCTTTGCGGTTCCCCATGTGCGCGCCTCTCGCCGGCTTTGGGTGGGGGTGGCGGCGGTGGGAGCGAGGACGTGGTAAGGGGCGCGTAGGCGGACCTCGGAGAGCCACATGAGCGGCGGAGGAATTCCCATCGAAGTGCTACTTCGATGGGGTTCCGGTGGAGGTGCGGCTGGTGGACGGAGCAGGCTGGTAGGGCGCGGCGCGACGATGTTTCGAAGGACGATGGCGAGGCATTCGTCTCGCGGAGGCGCGGCTCTTGAGAGACGAATTTTTTGGGGTGGCGAGGTTTCCGGCCGCTGCCTAGACC
>DASWSP010000144.1:0-16804 GCA_036402575.1 Allosphingosinicella sp.
GAGCCGCGCAGCGAGGGGATGGTGACCAGGTCGCCGTCCGGGGCGGCCCGCTCGGCCAGCGCTCGGAAGCGGGCGACCTCCTCGACCGGGATGTCGAGCATGAAGAAGCTCGGCGCCCTGGCGGGGACGGTGGTTCGGATCTGGCCCGACAGGTTGGTCTCGATCACCGCCAGCGTCGTGAAGAGGGTGAGGCCGAGGCCGAGCGCGACGACGAGGCGGCCGGTCTGGGCGGCGGGGCGGTGGAGGTTGGCGAGGGCGAGGCGGAACAGCGGGTTGCGCGGGCGCGGAAGCTTCGCGGCGCCCCAGCGGATGACCCAGCCGAGCAGCGTCAGGAGCAGCAGCAGGCCGAGCGCGGAAGCGATGAACAGGGCGGCAAAGCCCTGCTCGCGCGCGGTGGCGATGGCGAGCGCGGCGATCAGGCCGGCCGCGGCGGCGACCGCGAGGATCAGGCGCCATCCGGGGCGGCGAAGCGGCTCCAGGCCGCCGCGGAAGAGGGAGGCGGCGGGGACGGTGCGGGCGCGGGCGAGCGGGATGAGCGCGAACACCAAGGCGATCAGCAGGCCGTAGGCGGCGCTGACGAGCAGCGGCACCGGGTAGAGCGAGAGCCTCGGCGGCACCGGCAGCGCGCTTCCCGCCACCAGTGTCACGAGCCAGGGGATCGCCGCCCCGACGGCGAGGCCGATCGCGATCGCGCAAAGCGCGACGATGCCGATCTGGAGGAGGTAGGAAAGGAAGATGGTGCGGCTGGTGGCGCCGAGCAGCTTGAGCGCGGCGATGACGCCGCGCTTGCCGTCGAGATAGGAGGTGACTCCGTTGCCGACGCCGATGCCCGCCACCACCAGGGCGGTGAGTCCGACCAGGGTCAGGAACTGGCCGAGCCGCTCGATGAAGCGGCGGATTCCGGGGGCGCCGTTGGAGCGGTCCTGGACCTGGAAGCCCTCGTCGCGGAAGCGCTCGCGCAGGCCCTTGCCGATCGCTTCGATGTCCGCGCCCGGCGGCGTCCTGATCCGGTAGGCGCTGCTGTAGAGGCTGCCGGGCTGGACGAGCTGCGTCGCGGCAAGGCCGGCATGGTCGACCAGCGCGGTCGAGCCGAGCGTGAAGCCCTGGCCGACCCGGTCCGGCTCCTCGGCGATAAGGCCGATGATGCGCAGGCGCGCCTCGCCGATGCGCAGGGTGTCGCCGACGCGAAGGTTGAGCCGGTCGGCGAGCTCGGCGCCGATCGCGACCTGGCCGGCGCTCGGGCGGGGGGCGAGCGCGCCGGGCTGGAGGCGCAGCGCGCCGTAGAGCGGATAGGCTTGATCCACCCCCTTGAGCTCGACGAGGATGCTTTCGGCGCCGTCGAGGCGGGCGGCCATGGCGCGCATGCGGGTGATGTGGCTGACCTCGCCGAGGCGGCGGAAGGCGGCGAGCTCGCCGGGGCCCGCGTCGCGCTGGGCGACGGTGACCTGGATGTCGCCGCCCAGGATCGACTGGCCGCGCTCCGCCAGCCCGGCGACGATCGCCGAGGAGAGCGAGCCGACGCCGGCCAGCGCCATCACGCCGAGGAACAGGCAGACGGCGAGCAGCCGCAGGCCGGTGAGGCCGCCCCGCAGGTCGCGAAGCGCGAGGCGGAGCGGAAGGTTCACGCCGGCTTCCGGTCCGAAACGATCCGGCCGTCCTGCATCTCCAGCACCCGTCCGCAGCGCTTCGCAAGCGCCGGATCGTGGGTGATGACGAGGAGGGTCGCGCCGGTGTCGCGCTGGCGCTGGAAGAGGAGATCGAGGATCGATTGGCCGGTCTTGGCGTCGAGATTGCCGGTCGGCTCGTCGGCGAACAGGATGTTCGGCTTGGGCGCGGTCGCCCGGGCGATGGCGACGCGCTGCTGCTCGCCGCCCGAAAGTTGCGCAGGATAATGGGTCAGGCGGTGGCCGAGGCCGACCGCGTCGAGCTCGGTGCGGGCGATCGGGAAGGCGTCGTCCTCGCCCGCAAGCTCGAGCGGGACGGCGACATTCTCGTGCGCGGTCATGGTCGGCAGCAGGTGGAAGGCCTGCAGGACGATGCCGATGCGGCCGCGCCGGGCGCGGGCGAGGCCGTCCTCATTGAGCTTGGTGAAATCGGCGCCGGCGACGTTGATCGTTCCGCCGGTGGCTCGTTCGAGGCCCGAAAGCACTGCCATCAATGAGGATTTTCCCGAGCCCGAAGGGCCGAGCAAGGCAACGCTTTCGCCCTTCGCGACTTGTAGGTCGATGCCGCGCAGGATGTCGACGCGGGCAGCGCCCTGGCCAAGCGACAAGGTGACATTGGCCGCGTCGATGACGATATGTGAGGAGGTCATGAAGGAGAAGGAGATCCGATGTCGTTACGCGTGGCATATGGGGCGCGGCTTCTGTTTGTCTATGCGGCGCTGCTCATGACGCTCGGAATGGCGGCGCCCGCGGCGGCCCGGGACGTCCATATCCTCGCCTTCGGCGACAGCCTCACGGCGGGCTACGGCCTGCCGCGCGGGCAGGGATTCGCGCCGCAGCTGGAGGACGCGCTGAGGCGCAACGGAGTGCGCGCCTTCGTGACCGATGCGGGCGTTTCCGGGAACACCGCCGCGCAGGGGCGGGCGCGGCTGAAATGGACGCTCGACGGACTGAAGCAGAAGCCGGACCTGGCGATCGTCGCGCTCGGCGCCAACGACATGCTGCGCGGGCTTCCGGCGCGGCAGACGCGGGCCGACATGGACGCGATCGTCGCCGAGTTCAAACGGCGCGACATTCCGGTGCTGGTGGCGGGAATGCTGGCGGCGCCGAACCTGGGCGCGCAATATGCCGGCGAGTTCAACTCGATCTTCGGGGACGTCGCGCAACGCCACGGCGCCGATCTCTACCCGTTCTTCCTCGCCAACGTCGTCGGCGATCCCAGGCTCAACCTGCCTGACCGGGTGCACCCCAATTTCCAGGGCATCAAACGGATGGTGAGCGGCATCCTGCCGACCGTTATCCAGGCGCTGGGCAAGATTTCACGCTAGAAGCGATACAAAGGCGATAGGAGGACGAATGCGCAAATCGATACTGGCGGCTCTTCTGGCGGCGAGCGCCTGCACCACGCCGCAGTCGGGCCCGCAGCCGGCGCCGCCCGTGCAGGCCGCGGAAGCCTCCTACGACCTGGCCGCATCGCGGGCGAAGATCGCGCGCATCGACATGAACCCCAGCACGAGCTTCCTCAGTGCCGAGGAGCGGCAGGTCGTGAACCTGCTGATCGAGGCGGCCGAGCTGATGAACCCCATCTTTCTGCGCCAGCGCTCGGTGGAGAACCCCACCCTCCGCGCCGAGATCGCGCGCAGCCAGCACCCGCAGAAGGCGGCGCTGCTCGACATGTTCGATCTCCATTACGGGCCGTGGGACACGCTCGCCGGGAACCACCCCTTCTACGGCGGCGAGCCGATGCCGCCCGGCGCCGGCTTCTACCCGGAGGACCTCACCAAGGAGGCGTTCGACGCCTATCTCGCCGCCAACCCGGCGCAGAAGGAAGCGCTCACCAGCCCCTACACCGTCGTCAAGCGGCAGGGCGCCCGGCTGGTCGCCGTGCCCTACAGCGTCGAATATCGGCAGTGGCTGGAGCCCGCGGCGCGGCTGCTCGAGCGGGCGGCGCGCATCACCGGCAATGCCAGCCTGAAGCGCTTCCTGAACCTCCGCGCCCAGGCTTTCCGAAGCAACGATTATTATGAATCCGAGCTCGCCTGGATGGACGTGACGGGGACGCCGATCGAGGTCGTGATCGGCCCCTATGAGGTCTACACCGACACGCTCTACGGCACCAAGACCGCGTTCGAGGCCTTCGTCACGGTGCAGGATCCGCGCGAGAGCGGCGCGCTTTCCAAATATAAGGGCCTGCTGCGCGACATGGAGGCGAACCTGCCGGTCGAGGAGCGCTACAAGAACTTCAGCCGCCCGTTCAACTCGCCGATCCTGGTCGCCGACCAGGTCCGTGGCGGCGGCGACAGCGTGCCCGGAGTCCAGACCGTCGCGTTCAACCTGCCCAACGACGAGCGCGTCCGCGAGGCCAAAGGCGCCAAGAAGGTGATCCTCGCCAACGTGCTCGGCGCCAAATACGAGCGCATCCTGGCGCCGATGGCGAGCATCGTGCTGGTGCCCGAGCAGGCGCGGCTGGTCACGAAGAAGTACATGACCAACGAGACGCTGTTCCACGAGCTGTCGCACAGCCTCGGGCCGGGCACGATCAACGTCGGCGGCCGCCAGACCACGGTCAATGCCGAGCTGAAGGACGTCTATTCCGCCAGCGAGGAAGCCAAGGCGGACGTCATGGGCATGCACAACATCCTCTACATGATGCGGCGCGGAGAGCTTCCGGCCGCAGAGCGCGAACAGGCGCTCGCCACCTATCTCGCCGGCATCTTCCGCGCCGTGCGCTTCGGCATCGACGAGGCGCACGGCCGCGGCGCCGCGCTCCAGTACAGCTATCTGAGGGAAAAAGGCGGGTTTGAATGGGTGCCTTCCCAGCAGCGCTTCCGGGTCGATTTCGACCGGCTTGAGGGCGGCATCCGCGATCTCACCGCGGAGCTGGTCCGCCTCCAGGGCAATGGCGACTATGCCGGGACGCGGGCCTTCTTCGAACGCTACGCCCGGCTGGACGACGACGCCCGCACCGTGCTCGCCAACGCCGCCGCGATCCCGACCGACATCCAGCCGCGCTACCCGGACCGGGTATGATCGCGCTTTTGCAAATTCGCGCTGGGTCTGAGAGAAGGCGGTGATGGACGCACTCGCTGCCCAAGGGGGAAAGCCGATGGACCTCCAGCCGCTGGTCGATGCGGTGCTGAGCGACGCGGAGGCCTATCGCGGGCTGGGCGACGTCGCCTCCTACATCCCGGCGCTTGCCAAGGTGAACCCGCGCAAGATGGGAATCGCGATCGCGCTGGGCGACGGCCGCACCTACGTCGCCGGCGACGCCGACGAATGCTTTTCGATGCAGAGCATCTCCAAGGTGTTCACGCTCGGCCTCGCGCTCGGCGAGGTCAAGGCCGCGCTCTGGAACCATGTCGGGCGGGAGCCTTCGGGCTCGCCATTCAACTCGATCGTCCAATTGGAGGCGGAGAAGGGCAAGCCGCGCAACCCGCTGATCAACGCCGGCGCGATGGTGGTGTGCGACCAGCTGATGGGCCGCCGAACGCCCGACGAGGCGATCGAGCAGGTGCTCGGCTTCCTTCGCGAGCGCTGCGGCGATGAGGGGGTGGCGATCGACACCAACGTGGCGATGTCGGAATCGCAGTCGGGCGCGCTCAACCGGAGCCTGGCTTATTTCATCCACGCCTTCGGCAATCTGGGCAATCCGCCGGAGGACGTGCTGTCGGTCTATTTCCGGCAATGCGCGATCGCGATGACCTGCCGCCAGCTCGCGCTGGCGGCGCTCTACCTGGCTTTCGACGGAGTCGATCCGCGCACCGGAGACCAGGTGATGATCGCCTCGCGCAGCCGCCGCATCAACTCGCTGATGCTGACCTGCGGCCATTATGACAATTCGGGCGACTTCGCCTTCCGCATCGGCCTTCCGGGCAAGAGCGGCGTCGGCGGCGGAATCCTCACCATCGCTCCGGGCGTCGGCGCGATCTGCGTCTGGTCGCCCGGACTCAACGCCGCCGGCACCAGCCTTGCCGGCGCGGTGATGCTGGAGAAGCTGGTGGAGCGGACCGGCTGGTCGATCTTCGTCTAGGGACTTACCGGGCCGATTGCGCGCCGCGCAATCGCGCCAGCGTCTCCGTCATCCGGACAGGGGGTGAAGCGGCGGCGCTGAATCCCTAGATGCGATCAAACGGAGGCGGGTGATCGACGTGACCGACGGCGAAACGGCACTTTTGCTGGCACGGATCCAGTTCGCCTTCACCGTGTCGTTCCATTTCATCTTTCCCGCCTTCTCGATCGGGCTGGCCAGCTACCTGGCCGTGCTGGAGGGGCTGTGGCTGCGGACGGGTAAGGAAGTCTACCTCACCCTGTTTCGCTACTGGCTGAAGATCTTCGCGATCGCGTTCGCGATGGGCGTCGTCTCGGGCATCGTCATGTCCTACCAGTTCGGCACCAACTGGTCGGTCTTCTCCGACCGCGCCGGGCCGATCATCGGGCCGCTGATGGCGTACGAGGTGCTGACCGCCTTCTTCCTCGAGGCCGGCTTCCTGGGCGTGATGCTGTTCGGCATGGAGAAGGTGGGCAAGAAGCTGCACTTCCTCGCCACCCTCATGGTCGCGGTCGGCACCGCCATCTCCGCCTTCTGGATCTTGAGCGTGAACAGCTGGATGCACACGCCGACCGGCTGGGCGCTCAACGCGCAGGGCCAGTTCGTGCCCGCCGGCAGCTGGCTCGACATCATCTTCAACCCGAGCTTCCCGTACCGCCTGGTGCACACGGTGATCGCCGCCTACCTGACGACCGCGCTGGTGGTCGGCGCGGCGGGGGCGTGGCACCTGCTCAAGGGCCGCGACCTTCCCGGCGTGCGCAAGATGTTCAGCATGGCGATGTGGATGGCCGCGCTGGTCGCGCCGGTGCAGATCTTCGTCGGGGACCTGCACGGCCTCAACACGCTCGAGCACCAGCCCGCCAAGGTGATGGCGATGGAGGGGCATTTCGAAAGCTTCCCCGATGGCGCGCCCTTGATCCTGCTCGGGATGCCCGACAGCGAGGCGGAGAAGACGCACGTGCTGCTGGAGATCCCGAAGCTCGGCTCGCTGATCCTCAAGCACGACCCCGACGCGCCGCTCGAGGGGCTGAAGACGTTTCCGAAGGAGGACCGCCCGCCCGTCGAGATCGTCTTCTGGTCGTTCAGGGTGATGGTCGGGCTCGGCCTGCTGATGTTCGCGCTCGGCCTGTGGAGCCTGCTCGCGCGGGCGGCGAAGCGGCTCTACGAATGGCGGCTGCTGCATCGGTTCGCCTTGTTGATGGGCCCGGCCGGATTCGTCGCCGTGATCGCCGGCTGGATCACCACCGAGGTCGGGCGCCAGCCGTTCGTCATCTACAATCTGATGCGCACAGCAGACGCTCGGTCGCCGATCGACGCGCCAGCGGTGGCGACGTCGCTGCTGATGTTCGTGATCGTCTATTTCATCGTGTTCGGAATCGGCACCTGGTACATCGTGAGGCTGATGTCGCACCCGCCGCACCCCGGCGAGCCCGAGCCCGCCGAAGCCCCGATCCGCACCGCCGGAATCACCCCCTCCCCTTCGATCCGCCGCGGCGGCGCCGATCCGCGGCCCGACGTCAGCGAGGAGGCGTCGCAATGATGGACCTCACGGTCATCTGGGCGTTCCTGATCGCGTTCGCGGTCGCCGCCTACGTGGTGATGGACGGATTCGACCTCGGCATCGGCATCCTCTTTCCCTTCTTCCGGGTCGGCAAGGAGCGCGACCAGGCGATGAACGCGATCGCGCCGGTGTGGGACGGCAACGAGACCTGGCTGGTGCTGGGCGGCGGCGGGCTGATGGCCGCCTTCCCGCTCGCTTATGCGATCGTGCTGCCGGCGCTCTACGCGCCGCTGATCGCGATGCTGCTCGGGCTCGTCTTCCGCGGCGTCGCCTTCGAATTCCGCTGGCGCGACCCCGGGCACCGCCGCTGGTGGGACGCCGGCTTCTTCGGCGGATCGCTCGTTGCGACCTTCGCGCAGGGAATCACGCTCGGCGCCCTGCTTCAGGGCATCACGGTCGAGGGCCGCGCTTATGGCGGGGGCTGGTGGGAATGGCTGACGCCGTTCTCGCTGCTGACCGGCGCGAGCCTCGTCGTCGGCTATGCGCTGCTCGGCGCGACCTGGCTGATCTGGAAGACCGAGGGCGCCATCCAGCAGGATGCCCGCCGCTTCGCCCGGCCGCTGCTCCCGGCGATTCTGATCGCGTTCGGCGTGGTCAGCCTCGCCACGCCGTTCCTCGAGAACAAATATTACGAGCGCTGGTTCGAGGCACCCGGCCTGTTCGTGACCGTGCCGATGCCATTGCTCGTGCTCGGCGCCTCCTTCGCGCTGTGGCGGAGCTTCCGCGGCGGCGCCGATCACGCGCCCTTCCTGTGGTCGCTGGTGCTGTTCCTGCTCGCCATGGCGGGCCTGGGCATCTCGATGTGGCCGGACGTGATCCCCGGGCGGGTCACCATCTGGCAGGCCGCCGCGCCTTACCAGAGCCAGCTCTTCATGCTGGTCGGCGCGGCCGTGCTGATCCCGCTGATCCTCGCCTACACCGCCTGGTCCTATTGGGTGTTCCGAGGCAAGGTCGGCGAAGAAGGCTACCATTGATGGCCAGGCGGCTGGCCTGGTTCGTCGGGCTGTGGGCGGCGGGGGTGGCGACGGTCGGCGCGGTCGCCTTCCTGCTGCGGCTCTGGATCGTCTAGGCCATCGCCTCCCGAACGCGCCGCTCGAGCACGGTCAGCGGCATGGAGCCGCCAAGCAGGACCGCGTCGTGGAAACGCTTGATGTCAAAGCCCGGCCGCTGCTCGGCCTCCTCGCGGAGCCGCGCGATCACCGTCTGGCCGATCTTGTAGGCCGTCGCCTGGCCCGGCCAGACGCTGTAGCGCTCGATCTCGCGCGTCGCCGACCCTTCGGGCTCGGCGGCATTCTCGACCATGTAGCGGATCGCCTGCTCGCGGCTCCAGCGCTTGTGGTGGAGGCCGGTGTCGACCACCAGCCGGACCGCCCGGAACAGATAGGATTGCAGATAGCCGATCCGCCCGAACGGATCGTCGGCATAGACTCCAAGCTCGTCGGCCAGCCGCTCGGCGTAGAGCGCCCAGCCCTCGTTATAGGCGGAGAAGCCCTGGGTGCGGCGGTAGAGCGGCAGCTCGCCGGTCTCCCGGGCCAGCGAGCCCTGGAACAGGTGGCCCGGAGTCGCTTCGTGATAGGTCAGCGTCGGAAGGCCGTTCTTCGGCCATTCGTGCGTGTCCTTGAGGTTGATGTAATAGGCGCCGGGGCGCGAGCCGTCGAGCGAAGGCGCCTGCGCATAGCCGCCGGGCGCTCCCGCCTCGATCGCGACCGGCACCCGGCGGATCTCCATCCGCGCCTTGGGGATGCGGTTGAACATGCGCGGCAGCAGCGGCTGGATGTCGCGCATCTGCGCGTTCAGCGACGCCAGCAGCTCGGCGCGGCCGGCATCGGTGTTGGGGTAGAGGAAGCGCGGTTCCTTGTTGAGCGCGTTGAGCCGGTCGCCGACGCTGCCGCGCGTATAGCCCTGCGCCCTGAGCATCGTATCGAGCTGCCCGTGCAGGTCGCGCACCTGATCGAGCCCCATCTGGTGGACCTCGTCGGGCGAGAGGTTGGTCGTGTTGTTGTACTTGAGCGCCATCGCATAATAGGATTCGCCGGCCGGCAGCCGCCACACGCCGGCATCGTGCACCGCGCGCCCGCGGACCGCCGACAGCTCCGCGATCTGCCGGTCCATGCCGGCGCGGATGGGCCCTGAGACGAGCCGCTCGGCCTGCGGCCGGTAGTCGCCCAGCCCGGCCTCTGCGGCGCGCCGGACGAGCGATCGAACCAAAGTCGTCTCGCCGGCCGGCATGGCGCGCATCTGCCGCAGGTTCGCGAGCGCCTTGTCGACCACGAAATCGGGCGGGATCACGCCGATCGACGCGTCGTGGCGGATCCGCTCCGCTTCCTGGTTGAGGTTGCGCGCGAACTGGTCGAGCCGCGACAGGTAGGCCTCGGCGTCGGCGCGGGTCTTCACCGGATGCTGGCTGTCGAGGAAGTCGGGAACGCTGTAATACGCCCCGCCGAGCTGGCTCACCACATAGGGCGCCGGCCTGCCGCCCGCCTCGCCATAAGGGAAGCGCGCCGACTGCGCCGCCACGCTCTGACGGAACTCGACGACGTCGTAGTTGAGCTCGCCCGCCGGGCTCAATCCGGCCCGGCCGAAGCTGCGGAGCTGCGCATGCCGAGCCACCGCCTTTTCCCGGTCGAGCCGCACCTCGGCGAGCGACTCCTCGCCAAGCTGCCCGCGCAGCGGCGCGAGCTCGCCGACGTCGAGGCCGAGATTGGTGGCGAATTGCGGATTGTCGCGAAGGTCTTCGTTGAACCAGCCGGTAAGCATCTGATCGAGCGCGGCGTCTCGAGCGGCGCTGTCCTGCCGGGCCGGGAGCGTCGCGCAGCCGGCGAGGCCGAGCGCGCCGAGCGCGCTGGAGCTGACGAGGAACGTGCGGCGGTCGAGCATGGCCTTCTCCTGTCACCTTGGGTCCCGGGTTCATTTCTTCGCCCGCGGCGCTGCGTCAAGATGGATGCTGAAACATCGCTTGAGCGAAGCCCAAGGGTTCGGCATGACAAGGGCCTCCCATCCAGGCCCCGACGCGCCTTCGCCATTAGCTAATTGTTAGCGCGGTCTAATTATTAGCTGTCCCGTACGGGAGGGGAGGTGAGCATGATCGACGCTCGGATCGGGGAGATGGCCGCCCGGCTGCACTCGAACTCGGTGAGGCTGCTGCGGCTCGCGCGCCGCGACGACGAAGACGCGGCGATCGGCGGCTCGCGACTCTCCGCTCTCACCTTCATCGCGCTCGCCGGACCGGTGTCGCTGGCCGAGGTCGCCGCCGCCGAGCAGGTGCGCTGCCCGACCATGTCGCGCCTCGTCGACAGCCTGGTCGCCGACGGCCTCGTCACCCGCGATGCCCATCCCGACGACCGCCGCCGGGTGCGCATCGCCGCCACCCCGGAAGGGCTGCGCCTGCTCGAGGAGGGCCGCTCCGGACGCATGAGCGCGCTCGCGGGGCGCCTCGCCCGGCTCGCCGAAAGCGAACGCCGGGCGCTCTACCGCGGGGTCGAGCTGATGGAGCGGATGCTGCGCAGCCAGCCCTGATCGCGGCGGCTGCCCTTGTTGCGTCACATTGCTGTGCGTATAGGCGCGCCGACACCCCTGACAGGACCGTAATCAAATGAGCCTCCGCAACGTGGCGATCATCGCCCACGTCGATCACGGCAAGACGACGCTCGTCGACCAGCTGTTCCGCCAATCCGGCACCTTCCGCGACAACCAGCGCGTGGAAGAGCGCGCGATGGATTCCAACGACCTGGAGAAGGAGCGCGGGATCACCATCCTTGCCAAGTGCACTTCGGTCGAATGGCTCGGCGCCGGCAGCGAGACGACGCGAATCAACATCGTCGACACCCCGGGCCACGCCGATTTCGGCGCCGAGGTGGAGCGCATCCTGTCGATGGTGGACGGAGTCATCCTGCTCGTCGACGCCGCCGAAGGGCCGATGCCGCAGACCAAGTTCGTCACCGGCAAGGCGCTCGCGCTCGGGCTGAGGCCGATCGTCGTCGTCAACAAGATCGACCGGCCCGATGCGCGCGCCGCCGAAGTGCTCGACGAATGTTTCGAGCTCTTCCTCAGCCTCGACGCCAATGACGAGCAGCTCGATTTCCCGACCCTCTACGCTTCCGGCCGCAACGGCTATGCCGGGCTCAGCGACGACGTCCGCTCGGGCACGCTCGATCCGATGTTCGAGACCATCGTCAGCCACGTCCCCGCGCCCGACGCCGATCCCGACGGCCCGTTCAAGATGCTCGCCACCCTGCTCGACCGCGACAATTTCGTCGGCCGCGTGCTGACCGGCCGGATCGCCTCGGGCAAGCTCAAGGTCAACATGCCGATCAAGGCGCTCGACGACGAGGGGAGGGTCGTCGAGGAAGGCCGCGCCACCAAGATCATGGCGTTTCGCGGCCTTGAGCGGGTGCCGGTCGAGGAAGCCGGCGCGGGCGACATCGTCGCGATCGCCGGCCTGACCAAGGCCACCGTCTCCAACTCGATCGTCGAGCCTTCGGTGACCGAGCCGCTCCACGCCCAGAAGATCGACCCGCCGACGCTGGCGATGACCTTCACGGTCAACGATTCGCCGATGGCGGGGCGCGAGGGATCCAAGGTCACCAGCCGGATGATCCGCGACCGGCTCGAGCGCGAGGCCGAGGGCAATGTCAGCTTCAAGATCACCGAGAGCGCCGACAAGGACGCCTTCGAGGTCGCCGGCCGCGGCGAGCTCCAATTGGGCGTCCTGATCGAGACGATGCGCCGCGAAGGCTTCGAGCTCACCATCAGCCGCCCGCGGGTCCTGTTCCGCGACGGCCCAGACGGCCGCGAGGAGCCCTATGAGCAGGTCGTGATCGACGTCGACGACGAATATTCCGGCACGGTCGTCGAGAAGATGGCGCAGCGCAAGGCGGAGCTCACCGACATGCGCCCGTCCGGCGGCGGCAAGACCCGGATCACCTTCTCGGGCCCGTCGCGCGGCCTGATCGGCTATCACGGCGAATTCCTTTCGGACACCCGCGGCACCGGCATCATGAACCGGGTCTACGAGCGCTACGGCCCCTACAAGGGCCGCATCGAAGGACGCCAGAACGGCGTCCTCATCTCCAACGGCTCGGGCGAGACCGTGACCTACGCGCTCGGGCCGCTCGAGGAGCGCGGGATCCTGATGGTCGGCCCGCAGGAGCCGGTCTACGAGGGCATGATCATCGGCGAGAACGCCAAGCCGGAGGACCTCGAGGTCAATCCGATGAAGACCAAGCAGCTCACCAACTTCCGCGCCTCGGGCGGCAAGGACGACGCGATCCGCCTCACCCCGCCCAAGCGGCTGACGCTCG
The DNA here is from genome assembly GCA_036402575.1 of Allosphingosinicella sp. Classification (GTDB taxonomy): domain Bacteria; phylum Pseudomonadota; class Alphaproteobacteria; order Sphingomonadales; family Sphingomonadaceae; genus Allosphingosinicella. The sequence goes on from DASWSP010000144.1 coordinate 12,574, forward strand.
AGCAGGCGATCGCCTATATCCAGGACGACGAGCTGGTCGAAGTGACGCCCAAGTCGATCCGTTTGCGCAAGCGCCATCTCGACCCCCACGAGCGCAAGCGCGCCAGCCGCGCCGCGGCGGCGGGGTGACGGCGCGGCGCGGAAACGAGGAGCGCCGATCCCCACAGGCGACCGCCGGGCCGCCGCGACATCGAGCTGAGCGATTCAGAAGAGGCGCTTCAGATCGGCAGCAATGTTCCTGCGCTGCCGGCAGCGGTGTCAGCCGATACGTGACCGATCAGGAAAGGACGAAGCCGTTATCGTCCTTATTCCCGATTTCGAACTCGGCGGCGCCTGCCTTGAGGTGCCTGAGCTGGGGCCGCACCCAAGGCGCACGCTCCTGTGAAACAGTCTCCCGAGCGGTGAGATTGGTTTTCACATCGATCATTGCGGCACTACCTTTCGCATATGCGGTCGTTGTTAACGTTTGAGTTGCGAGGCTAAGGCTGTCAAACCAAACCTGTCCGTGGTTAACACGGCAATGGTTTACGTTTCCCAAAAAGCACAGACGAAGGCGCGGGCGACCGGCGCAGCGGGGGCTGGGCCGGCCTTGGAATGCCCGGCGAGAGCGGCCCAGTGACAGCCATCGGCGGCTTCTGGGCCTGGTCCGGGGCGAGCGACCCGGCGCCCGGCGCGGCCCGTGTGCTGGAGGCGCAGAAGCCCTACGGACCGCACCACAAGGCATTGCTGAGCGAGGGCGACATCGCGCTGGGCCGCAACCTGTTCCGGCTCCTGCCCGAGGATCATTTCGACCGCCAGCCGGTCCGGGCGGCTTCGGGATGCCTGCTGGTTGCCGACGTCCGGCTCGACAACCGATCGGAATTGGCAGCGATGCTCGGGCTCGCCGGCGACTGCGCGCAGCTGGCCGACGTCGATTTGCTGATGCACGCCCTGGAGCGATGGGACGAGGCCGCGCTCGACCGTATCGTCGGCGATTTCGCCTTTGCCCGGTGGGACCCGCGCGCCCGGCGCCTGCTGCTGGCGCGCGACTTCATGGGCCAGCGGCCGCTCGTCTACCATCGCGGCGCCGGGTTCTTCGCGTTCGCGTCGATGGCCAAGGGTCTCCATGCGCTCCCCGAAATCCCCTATGCCCCCGACCTGCGCCGGATGGCGGACCTGTCGGCACTGCTCGCAGAGCAGGGACCGAGTACCTTCTTCGAGGGCGTGGAGCGGGTCGAGCCGGGGCATCTGGCGCTCGTCACGCCGGACGGCGTCGTCAGCCGCAAATATTGGAACCCGGCTCTCCAGCCGCTGCGCCTTCCCTCCTCGCGCGCCTATGCCGAGGCCCTTCGAGAACATTTCGACGCCGCCGTGGCGGCCCGGCTGCGCGGCGGTCCGGTGGCGGCGCAGCTGAGCGGCGGTCTCGACAGCGGTGCGGTGGTCGCGACCGCAGCCGGCCTGCTTGCCACCCACGGCCAGCCGATCGTGGCGTTCACCTCGGTGCCGCGCGAGGGCTTCGCAGGCGCGCGGCATAGGGAACGGATCGACGATGAAGGTCCGCTGGCGGCAGCCACGGCGGCGCTCTATCCCAACATCGAGCACGTCCTGATCCGGGCATCGCACCGCTCGCCGCTCGACACGCTGGAGCGCGACTTCCTGCTCTACGAACGCCCCGTGCTCAACCTTGCGAACTGGGCCTGGGAAAGCGCGATCGCCGCCGCGGCGCAGGCGCGCGGTCTCACGATCATGCTCAGCGGCCGAAGCGGGAACATGGGGTTCAGCTACACCGGCATGGCGCTGCTCCCCCAATTGCTCGCGAACGGGCGCGTCGGCGCCCTGCTCCGGCAGAGCTTCGCCCTGAAGCGGGGCGGAACGCGCTGGGGCACGATCGCCGCCCAGGCGATCGGCCCCTTCCTGCCGGGCCGGGCGTGGCGCGGAATCCGCAAGCTGCGCGGGATTGGAGCCGGCGTTGCGGACCATTCGCTGATCCGCCCGGATGCGATGGCCGCGTTCGATGTAGCAGGGCGCGCGGCAGCCCAGGGGGACGATCTCGCCTACCAGCCGCAGGCCGACCACCGGGCGCGGCGGCTGCGGGCCCTGGGAAGCGTCGATTTCGGCAATTACAACAAGGGCGCCCTGGCCCAGTTCGGGGTCGATTATCGCGATCCCACGGCCGATCGCCGGCTGATCGAATTCTGCCTCTCGGTGCCGTTAGAGGAGTATCTGTGCGACGGTATGCCGCGGTCGCTCGCGCGCCGGGCGTTCGCGGACAGGCTGCCCGCGGCGGTTTCGGCGGAGCGGCGGCGCGGCTTCCAGGCGGCTGACTGGCACGAGGGTTTCGCGGCCGCCAGAGACGATATCCGCGCCGAGGTCGATCGCATCGCCGCCTGCCCGGCCGCTGCCGAGGTGCTGGACGTGGAAAGGATGCGCGCACTGGTCGAGGATTGGCCGGAGGGCTCGTGGAGCAGCCACAAAACGGTGACGGCCTACCGCATCGCCCTGCTTCGGGCCATCGCCAACGGGCACTTCCTGCGCAAGGCCTCAGGGTCCAATTATTGAGCCGCGGCGTGCCCCTCCGCCCTCGTCCGCGTCGGGTTTTCGCCAGCTTAACCTTTTCATCGTGCTGGGAAGTTTTTAGAGAGTGGAAACGTATTGCTCTGCTATGCTGCCGACCGGCGGGCGGGGGCCTGCACGGATTCGCGCAGGGAGGACGGGACAAGGAGCGTTAAGTGAACGTCGAAACACCGCGCGATTTCCTCGATCGTCGTCAGCTTTTGAGCGCGCTCCGCAGCCTGAGGCGCGGTGACTTCACGGTCCGCCTGGCCGAGGACCTGCCTGGCCTGGACAGCGAAATCGCAAGGGTTTTCAACGAGGTCGTCACGCTCGAAGAGCAGATGACCAACGAATTCGAGCGCCTGTCCCAGGTCGTCGGCAAGGAAGGCAAGATCACCCAGCGCGGGCGCGTCCGCGGCGCCACCGGCGGCTGGGAAGCCAAGCTGCGCGCGCTCAACGAGCTGATCGAGGACATGGTCCAGCCGACCGCCGAGGTCGCGCGCGTGATCGGCGCGGTCGCCAAGGGCGATCTCTCGCAGTCGATGACGGTCGAGATCGACGGACGGCCGCTGCGGGGCGAGTTCCTGCGCATCGGCAAGGTCGTCAACACGATGGTGGAGCAGCTCGCCTCCTTCGCCGCCGAGGTGACGCGAGTGGCGCGCGAGGTCGGCACCGAGGGCAAGCTCGGCGGCCAGGCGACCGTGAAGGGCGTCGCCGGCACCTGGAAGGACCTCACCGACAACGTCAACGCGATGGCGACCAACCTCACCGGCCAGGTGCGCAACATCGCCGAGGTGACGACCGCGGTGGCCTCGGGCGACCTTTCCAAGAAGATCACGGTCGAAGTGAAGGGCGAGATCCTGGAGCTGAAGAACACCATCAACACGATGGTGGACCAGCTCAACAGCTTCGCTTCGGAGGTGACGCGCGTGGCCCGCGAGGTCGGCACCGAAGGCAAGCTCGGCGGCCAGGCACGGGTGGAAGGCGTCGCCGGCACCTGGAAGGACCTCACCGACAACGTCAACCTGATGGCCGACAACCTGACGGGCCAGGTCCGCAACATCGCCGAGGTGACCACCGCGGTGGCCTCGGGCGACCTTTCCAAGAAGATCACGGTGGACGTGAAGGGCGAGATCCTCGAGCTCAAGAACACCATCAACGTCATGGTCGACCAGCTCAACGGCTTCGCCAGCGAGGTGACGCGCGTGGCGCGCGAGGTGGGCACCGAGGGCAAGCTCGGCGGGCAGGCGCAGGTGCCGGGAGTCGGCGGGACGTGGAAGGATCTGACCGACAACGTCAACCTGATGGCGAGCAACCTCACCAACCAGGTGCGCGGCATCGCCGACGTCGTGACCGCGGTGGCGCAGGGCAACCTCAACCGCAAGCTGACGCTCGACGTGAAGGGCGAGATCGCGGCGCTCGCCGAAACCATCAACGGCATGATCGAGACGCTCTCGACCTTCGGCGACCAGGTTACCCACATGGCGCGCGAAGTGGGCGTCGAGGGACGGCTGGGCGGCCAGGCTCGCGTGCCCGGCGCCGCCGGCCTGTGGCGTGACCTGACCGACAACGTCAACCAGCTCGCGGCGAACCTGACCAACCAGGTGCGCTCGATCGCCGAGGTGGCGACCGCGGTGACCAAGGGCGACCTCGCCCGCTCGATCTCGGTGGAGGCCTCGGGCGAGGTGGCCTCCCTGAAG
>DASWSP010000145.1:0-7672 GCA_036402575.1 Allosphingosinicella sp.
CCAGCCCTCGTCGAGCTCGTGGCCCATATAGGATTCCAGGAACGCCTTGCGCGGCACCTTGTGGCGCTCGGCGAGGCGCAGCATCTGGCCGCCCAATGCGGTCAGCCGGCGGTTGTAGCTGTAGAGCTGGTCGACGAGGTACTCGATCTTGGCGCCGTGGAACTGGACGCTCTCGACCTCGGCGGTGAGCTGCTCGCGAAGCTTCTGGTACTTGTTCTCCTCGTTGCGCGCGAAATCCTCGCCGGCGCTCATCGATTCCATCCGGGCGGACTGGAGCTTGGAGAATTTCTTGAACAGCGAGGTGATGTTGGCGAACTTGTCGAGCGCCTGCGGCTTGAGCAGCTCCTCCATCGCGGCGAGGCTGAGGGTGTTGTCCTCCTCCTCCTCCTCCTCGGCCGGGCGCGGCGTGCGCCGCTCGACCATCGATTCCTCGTCCTCCTCGTCGGTGGCGTGGACCTCCTCGACTTCCTCCTCCTCCTTGTAGGAGGGGCCGGCGGTCTTCTCGGAGATGTCGCCGTCCTCGCCCGCCTCGGCGCCTTCGACCTGCTCCGGCGTCGGGCCCTTGGAGAGCATCGCGTCGAGATCGAGGATCTCGCGCAGCTGCATGTCGCCGCGGTTGAGCGCGTCGGACCATTCGATGATCGCGTTGAAGGTGATCGGGCTTTCGCAAAGCCCCCAGATCATCGTGTCGCGGCCGGCCTCGATGCGCTTGGCGATCGCGATCTCGCCCTCGCGCGAAAGCAGCTCGACCGCTCCCATCTCGCGAAGGTACATGCGGACGGGATCGTCGGTGCGGTCGATCGTCTCCTTCTTCTTCTCGATGACGAAGTTGCCGCCGTCGCTGTCGTCGGGCGCCTCGTCGGCCTCCGCGGCCGCCTCGCCGCCGCCTTCCTCGTCGGAATCGTCGTTCTCGACGATGTTGACGCCCATGTCGTTGAGCGCCGACATGACGTCCTCGATCTGCTCGGACGACATCTGGTCCTGGGGCAGGGCGTTGTTGAGCTCGTCATACGTGATGACTCCGCGCTTCTTGGCGCGGGCGAGCAGCTTCTTGATCGAGGCTTCGTTGAGGTCGATGAGCGGCGCGTCGCCGTCGCCGCCGCCATTGCCTCCGTCGCCGCTGGCAGCCACCGGGGCTGTATTCGTCTTCGCCATTCGCACGCCTTAATCCGTCACTGGAGCTAGTCCGCGTCGCCTTCGATCAGCGTCGCGAGCTGCCTTTCCGCCTCGTCCCTCGCCGCCCGGAGCCGTTGCTGCTCCGTGAACGCCGCCTCGTCGCCCGTTTCCTTCAACCGCGTGGTCGCCGCCTCGAGCGCGGCGTCTAGACCCGGACGTGCTGCCAAAGTCTCAATGACCAGAACGAGATCGCGGCAAGCGCGTTCCGGGTCGGCATCGCGTCGGGTAAAGGAAAAGGCCAGTCCTTGCTCAAGGCGCAGCTCCTCCTTCAAGGCCGCCGCACCCGTCTCGGCCAATATGGTATTTAGCTGCTCCTGATCAAGCTCGCCGTGCATCATGGCGGCCTCGAGCAGGGTATCGCGCAGCCGCATCGCCCCGCGCTCGCCCATCGGGAGGGCCGCGATCGCCTCGGCATGGGAAGGGATCACCGCCGGGAAGCGGAGCAGGCCGTGGAGGACCGCCTTCGAGGTATGGCCGCCCAGGCCCGCAATGCCGACGGACCGCGCCTGCGGCGAGGTGGGGCGCGGGGGAGGGACGTATTTGCCGCCTTTGGGCCAGGGCTTCGATGCCGCCTGGCGCGGCACCCAGGGCGCCTTCTTCGGGCGGGTGAGGGCGCCGAACCGCTCCATCAGCTCGTAGCGATACTGGTCGCGCACCTCCGGGTCGTCGATCACCGCGACATGATCGAGCAGCCGGCGCTTGAGGCCGGCGCGGTCCTCGGGCGTGGCGAGCGGCTCGGCCGCGCTCTCGTGCCGCCACAGCCGATCGACCAGCGATTCGGGCTTTTCGAGCAGCGCTTCGAGCGCGGCCGGGCCCTTCGCCCGGAGCAGATCGTCGGGATCCTGGCCGGGCGGCATGGTGACGAAGCCGAGCGAGCGCCCGGGGCCGACATGGGGAAGCGCCCGGAGCGCGGCGCGGACGGCGGCCTTCTGGCCCGCGCCGTCGCCGTCGAAGCAGAGGAGCGGGGCGGGCGAGAGCTTCCAGAGCAGCCCGAGCTGGCCTTCGGTGAGCGCCGTCCCCAGCGGGGCGACCGTCTCCGGAAAGCCCGCTTCGTCGAGGGCGACGACGTCCATCTGCCCTTCGACGACGATCACCCGCCGCCCGGCGCGGCTCGCCGGCCCCGCTTTGTCGAGGTTGAACAGGGTGCGGCCCTTGTCGAACAGCGGCGTGTCGGGCGAATTGAGATATTTGGGCTCGCCCGCGCCCAGGATCCGCCCGCTGAACGCGATGCACCGGGCCCGCGCGTCGCGGATCGGGAACATCAGCCGCCCGCGGAATCGGTCATAGGGCTCGCGTTGCTCGTCCGGTGCGATCAGCAGGCCGGTCTCGACCAGTTTGTCGTTGCCGAAGCCCTTCAGCGCCGCCCTGAGCTTGCCGCGGCTGTCCGGCGCCAGGCCGAAGCCGAACTTGCGCCGCGTCTCCTCGGTTATGCCCCTGGATTTCAGGTAATCGCGCGCGGCGGCGCCTTCGATCCCGTCGAGCTGCTCGACGAACCAGCGCGCGGCCGCCTCCATCACCTCGTAAAGGCCGGTCGCCCGCTCGGCCCGCTCCTGCGACCGGGGATCCGGGGCCGGCACCTCCATGCCGGCCGCGTCGGCCAGCTCCTTGACGGCGTCCATGAAGGGAAGACCGCGGGCGTCGGTCAGGAATCGGATCGCATCGCCATGCGCCCCGCAGCCGAAGCAATGGTAGAATCCCTTCTCGTCATTGATGGTGAAGCTGGGCGTCTTCTCCTGGTGGAACGGGCAGCACGCCTTCCACTCCCGCCCCGCGCGGGTGAGCTTCACCTGCCTGCCGATCAGCCCCGACAACGAGGTGCGGGCGCGAAGCTCGTCCAGGAATTGCGGGGAAAGGCTCATTCGCTCTCACCCGGGTGGGTGGCACGCGCCCCTCGACTTCGCTCGGGACGGACGGAGGAATATTGCCCGGGCCCCCCTGGAGGCGGGTGCGAAATGCTCTCCTCGCTCGTCCCGAGCGAAGTCGAGGGGCGCTCGTGAGGCGGCCGTGCCAACTGCCCCACCCGCTCGCGGGAGGGGAATGGGCGAGGCGCGCAGGAGTCGCTCGTCCCGAGCGAAGTCGAGGGGCGCTCGCGGGGCGGTCGTGCAAAAAGCCCGACCCGCTGCCAATCGCCCGCAATAAGCGCTTCCTTCTTGGCTCGGGACCAGTTCTTCACGCGCCGTTCGAACGCGAACACTTCGTCGCGGCTTGGCGCCCAGTCGCACCAGACGAGCTCGACCGGCCTGCGCCGCCGCGTCCAGTCGGCTCCCAGCCCCTGCTCGTGCTCCGCAAGCCGCTTCTCCAGATTTTCCGTGTGGCCCGTATAGTAGGAGCCATCCCGGCAGCGGAGGATGTAAACCCAGAACTGCATAGGTCCCCGAGCTGCGCCCCTCGACTTCGCTCGGGACGAGCGATTGTGCTGTTCTGCACCAGCACTGGAAAAAGGGGGAGTGGCTTTGTTATGCCGACAGCCTCGCCTTCACCGCGGCGCTGGCCTTGCTCATGTCGATCTGGCCGGCGTGGCGCTCCTTGAGGACGGCCATGACCCGGCCCATGTCCTTGACCGAAGCGGCGCCGGTTTCCGTCACGATGGCGTCGATCGCCGCCGCCAGCTCGGCCTCGTCCATCTGCTGCGGCAGGAAGCCTTCGATCACCGCCACTTCCGCCTGCTCGGCCTCGGCAAGCTCGGTGCGGCCGCCCTGCTCGTAAAGGACGATCGATTCGCGGCGCTGCTTGATCATCTTCTGGAGGACCTCGGTGACGAGCACGTCGTCGTCCTCCGGCGGCTTGGTGGACGTGCGAAGCTCGATGTCGCGGTTCTTGAGCGCCGACTGGATCAGGCGGATCGTCGCGGTCCGCGCCTTGTCGCCGCCCTTCATGGCGGTCACTAAGGCAGCCTTGATGGTCTCACGGATCATGGGCGAATCATGCTCTCTCTTCTAGGCTGGGCGGAAAGCCGGCACGGTAGCCGCCGCGCGATGCTTTTAACAGATTGACGCTGCACCCCCCGCGCTTTAGCGGCTGGGACTTAGCGACATCGCGAAACCTTAAAGGAGAGCCCGCCCCAATGGCTGACGCCAAACATGCGCCTGCGCCCGATGGAGCGACGGGCGTATTGGTCCTGGCCGATGGCAGCGTGGTGTGGGGCCGTGGCTTCGGCGCCGAGGGCGAGGCGGTCGGCGAGGTCTGCTTCAACACCGCCATGACCGGCTACCAGGAGGTGATGACCGACCCCTCCTATGCGCGCCAGATCATCAATTTCACCTTCCCGCACATCGGCAATGTCGGCGCCAACTACGAGGATCTGGAGGCGGACAATCCCTGGGCCCTGGGCTGCATCGTCCGGCAGGACGTGACGGGCCCGAGCAATTACCGGGCGATCCAGAATTTCCGCACCTGGATGAAGGCGAACGGGCGGATCGGACTGTCGGGCGTCGACACCCGGGCGCTGACCCGCAAGATCCGGGAGGAGGGGGCGCCCAACGGCGTGATCGCCCACCACATGCGCGGCGAGTTCGATATCGAGGCGCTGCTCGCCAAGGCCCGGGAATGGCCGGGGCTGGAGGGGATGGACCTGGCCAAGGAGGTCTCCTGCCAGCAGATGTTCCGCTGGTCGGGCGCAAGGTGGAAGCGGGGGGAGGGCTATGGCGAGCACGCGGCGGATGAGAGCCGCCCCCACGTCGTCGCGATCGACTATGGCTCCAAGCGCAACATCTTCCGCAACCTCGCCGACGCCGGCGCGCGCGTCACCGTGCTTCCCGCCACCGCCAGCTTCGACGAGGTGATGGCGCACGAGCCCGACGGCATCTTCCTTTCCAACGGCCCCGGCGATCCGGCCGCGACGGGCGTCTACGCGGTGCCGGTGATCCAGCAGCTGCTGGAGACGAACAAGCCTTTGTTCGGAATCTGCCTCGGCCACCAATTGCTCGGCCTGGCGGTGGGCGCGAAGACCACCAAGATGCACCAGGGCCACCGCGGCGCCAACCACCCGGTCAAGCGCCTCTCCGACGGCCGCGTCGAGATCACCAGCATGAACCACGGCTTCGCGGTCGAGAAGGAGACGCTTCCCGCCAACGTCCGCGAGACCCACATCAGCCTCTTCGACGGCAGCAATTGCGGCATCGAGCTGACCGACCGCCCCGCCTTCAGCGTGCAATATCACCCGGAGGCGAGCCCCGGGCCGCAGGACAGCACCTACCTTTTCGAGAAATTCGTGGGTCAGCTGGAGAGTCGCAAATGAGAGCCTTGTTTGTCACTGGTCTGGCGACTCTAATGATCTTTCAAGTTGAGGCATTGGCTAGCCCTCCACAGTCGAAAATAACGCGTGAGGATGTCGAGGCGATCGACCGCGCTGTGGAAATAACTCTCGATGAGATGTCGCCCGACGAACGGCAGGCGTTTTACCGAAAAGTGGAGATTAATGTCGTTTCTGAAATCAAGTCGGCCGCTTTGGCTTGCGGTACCACAGTGACCTTTACCGACGAGCCGAGGTTTGAAGATCGGTCCGTTCTCATTACTCCGTCAGCCACACCGGAACAAATCGCCTGCGTTCGAGCACGATACCCCTTCGCTAAGTCCGGCCGCTAATGCCCCGCCGCACCGACATCTCCTCCATCCTCATCATCGGCGCCGGCCCGATCGTCATCGGGCAGGCGGCGGAGTTCGATTATTCGGGCACCCAGGCGGCCAAGGCGCTGAAGGAGGAGGGGTACCGGATCGTCCTGGTCAACTCCAACCCGGCGACGATCATGACCGATCCGGAGCTCGCCGACGCCACCTACGTCGAGCCGATCACGCCCGAGATCGTCGCCCGCATCATCGAGAAGGAAAGGCCGGACGCGGTGCTTCCGACGATGGGCGGGCAGACGGCGCTCAACACGGCGCTGGCGCTGTTCAAGGACGGCACGCTCGACAAGTTCGGCGTCAGGATGATCGGCGCCGACGCGGACGCGATCGAGATGGCCGAGGACCGCTTGAAGTTCCGCGAGGCGATGGAACGGATCGGGCTCGAAAGCCCGCGCTCGGCGATCGCGCACAGCCTCGAGGACGCGATCCGCGCCCTCGACACGACCGGGCTGCCGGCGATCATCCGCCCCAGCTTCACGCTTGGCGGCACCGGCGGCGGCATCGCCTATAATCGCGACGAGTTCGTCGAGATCGTCCGCGGCGGGCTTGAGGCCTCGCCGACCACCGAGGTGCTGATCGAGGAATCGGTGCTGGGGTGGAAGGAATATGAGATGGAGGTGGTGCGCGACCGCGCCGACAACGCCATCATCATCTGCTCGATCGAGAATGTCGACCCGATGGGCATCCACACCGGTGATTCGATCACCGTCGCGCCGGCGCTGACGCTGACCGACAAGGAATATCAGATCATGCGCAACGCGTCGATCGCGGTGCTGCGTGAAATCGGAGTTGAAACAGGCGGTTCCAACGTTCAGTTCGCAGTCGATCCGAAGGATGGGCGGCTGGTCGTCATCGAGATGAACCCGCGCGTCAGCCGCTCCTCGGCGCTCGCTTCCAAGGCGACCGGATTCCCGATCGCCAAGGTCGCCGCCAAGCTGGCGGTCGGCTACACATTGGACGAGATCCAGAACGACATCACCGGCGCCACTCCGGCCAGCTTCGAGCCGACGATCGACTATGTCGTCACCAAGATCCCGCGCTTCACCTTCGAGAAGTTCCGCGGCGCCGAGCCGCTGCTGTCGACGGCGATGAAGTCGGTCGGCGAGGTGATGGCGATCGGCCGAAGCTTCCACGAGAGCCTCCAGAAGGCGCTTCGCGGGCTGGAGACGGGGCTGATCGGCCTCGACGGCGTCAAGGCGCTGTACGGCGCGCCGCGGGCGGAGATCGAGGCCGCGCTGGCGACCCCGACGCCGGACCGGCTGCTGGTCGCCGCTCAGGCGCTTCGCGAGGGCTTCACCGTCGGCGAGATCCACGACATCGCCAAATACGATCCCTGGTTCCTGGAGCGCCTCCAGGAGATCGTCGAGGCCGAGGAGGCGCTGACGACCGACGGCCTGCCCAACGACGCCGAAGGGCTTCGCCGCCTCAAGGCGATGGGCTTCTCGGACCGCAGGCTGGCCGAGCTCAACCTCAAGTCGGCGGGCCTGCGCGGCGGCGCCCACAAGGTCCGCGCCCGCGGCCACGGCCTGCTCCACGACGCCGTCAAGGCGATGATCGGCGCCACCAGCGAGGACGAGGTGAGGGCGCTGCGCCACAAGCTCGGCGTTCGCCCCGTGTTCAAGCGCATCGACACCTGCGCCGCCGAGTTCGAGGCCAAGACGCCCTACATGTACTCGACCTACGAGGCGCCGAGCTTCGGTGCGCCCGAGGACGAGAGCGCCCCGACCGACCGCCGCAAGATCGTCATCCTGGGCGGCGGGCCCAACCGGATCGGGCAGGGCATCGAGTTCGACTATTGCTGCTGCCACGCCTGCTACGCGCTCGGCGAGGCGGGCTTCGAGACGATCATGATCAACTGCAACCCGGAGACGGT
>DASWSP010000146.1:0-5962 GCA_036402575.1 Allosphingosinicella sp.
AGCAGAAGCGACATCTGGCGATAGGCGACGGCCTGCTTGGAAAGGTCGTCATAGACGATGACGGCGTGCATGCCGTTGTCGCGGAAATATTCGCCCATCGTGCAGCCGGTGTAGGGCGCCAGGAACTGGAGCGGGGCCGGCTCGGACGCGGTGGCGGCGACGACGATCGAATATTCCATCGCGCCATTCTCTTCGAGGGCGCGGACGATCTGGGCGACGGTCGAGCGCTTCTGGCCGATCGCGACGTAGATGCAGTAGAGCTTCTGGCTCTCGTCGTCGCCCTGGTTGGCGAGGCGCTGGTTGATGAAGGTGTCGAGCGCGACCGCGGACTTGCCGGTCTGGCGGTCGCCGATGATCAGTTCGCGCTGGCCGCGGCCGACGGGGACGAGCGCGTCGAGGGCCTTGAGGCCGGTCTGGACCGGCTCGTGCACCGACTTGCGCGGGATGATGCCCGGCGCCTTGGTTTCGACGCGGCGGCGCTCGGTGGTCTCGATCGGGCCCTTGCCGTCGATCGGGTTGCCGAGGCCGTCGACGACCCGGCCGAGCAGGGCCTTGCCGACGGGGACGTCGACGATGGTGCCGGTGCGGCTGACCGTGTCGCCTTCCTTGATCGCGCTGTCGTTGCCGAAGATGACGGCGCCGACATTGTCCGCCTCGAGGTTGAGGGCCATGCCCTGGATGCCGTTCGGGAAGGAGATCATCTCGCCCGCCTGGACATTGTCGAGGCCGTGGATTCGGGCGATGCCGTCGCCGACCGAGAGGACGGTGCCGACTTCGCTGACCTGCGCGTCGGTGCCGAAGCTGGCGATCTGGTCGCGGATGACCTTCGAGATTTCTGCGGCGCGGATATCCATGTTCAGCCTTTCATCGCGTGCGCGAGGGTATTGAGTTTGGTTCGGATGGAGCCGTCGATCATCTGCGAGCCGACCTTGACGACGAGCCCGCCCAAGATGGTGGGATCGACCGCCAGATCAACCGCGACATCGCGGCCGAGACGGGACTTGAGGTTGGTCTTGAGCGCCGCGACCTGATCGTCGGTGAGCGGGTGGGCGGAGGTGACTTCGGCCGTGGTCTCGCCGCGGTGCCGGGCGGCGAGCTGGCTGAAGGCGCGGATGATCGCGCCGAGCTGGCCGAGGCGGCGATTGTGGGCGAGGACGCCGAGGAACTTGGTGGTGACCGGATCGAGCCGCATCGCCTCGGCGGTGGCGGCGACCGCACCGGTCGCCTGGTCGCGGGAGATCAGCGGGCTGGTGGTGAGCGATCGGAAATCCTCCGAATCGCGCAGGGTCGATTTCAGCGTGGCGAGGCTGGCGCCGACCGACTCCAGCCGCTTCTCGTCGCGGGCGAGCTCGAACAGAGCGGTCGCGTAGCGTCCCGCCAAACTTGCCTGAATGCCGCCGGAATTCTCCACGCGCGCCTCTACTCCGAACCTGGATTTCGCCCCATGCGAAAAGAGGCCGCAAAGGGCCTCCACGGGGTGCGGGCGCCCTAGCAGGGGTGTTTGAGCGATGCAAGGCGAGCGAAACGCCGGGCCGAACCGGAACGAATCAGCGCGGATGGGGCCCAGTGGCGCTGCCCAGCGAGACTAGCTGCGCAGCTGCCGCAGCCGCCGGACCGTCCAGAACAGTAGACAGATGTTCACGGTGAACACCGCGACAAGGCTGAAATGCACATACCTTGGCAGGGGGAACTCGTAGAAGGTCAGCGCGGCCAGCAGAATGGAGAGGGTCGCGGTCAACAGCAGGGTGATCGTCTGGATTGTTTCGACCGCCGGTTCGTGGGGCTGAATCAATGGGCGTCTCCTCGATGCGGAGACCTATAGCCTATGGCCACTGGCCTGGGAAATGGACCCTGGTTTGGTCGCAAGCTTCGGGATGCAGGGGCAGCCGATGTGGCTTATTGAGCCGGGATGAGCAACGGGACCACAATCGATGACGAGGCTGCCTGGTCGGCCGTGATCGCCCGCGACCGGAGCTCGGACGGGCGGTTCGTGACCGGCGTGCTGACCACCGGCATCTATTGCCGCCCCTCCTGCGCCGCGCGGCATCCCAAGCGGGAGAATGTGCGCTTCTTCGCGAGCGGGAGCGAGGCCGCGCAGGCGGGGCTGAGGCCGTGCCTGCGCTGCAAGCCGGACGAGGTTACCCGCGAGGCGGCAGCGCTGGAGCGGGCGTTCCGGCTGATCGAGCGGGCACAGGCGCCGCTTGCGCTCGGCGCGCTGGCGAGCGCCGCGGGCTATTCGCCGCACCATTTCCACCGACTGTTCAAGCGCGCGACCGGAGTGACGCCGGCCGAATATGCGCGTGCAAGGCGAGCCGAGACGATGACGAGAAGCCTCAAGGCCAACGGGCGCGTGACCGACGCCATCTACGATTCCGGCTATTCGGGGCCGGGCCGCTTCTACGCCGACGCCAAGGCGCGGCTGGGCATGACCCCGTCGGCGTGGCGCGACGGCGGGCGCGGCGAGACGATCCGCTGGGTGCGCGCGCCGACCTATCTGGGCGAGATGCTGGTCGCGGCGACGGAGAAGGGCATCTGCCGGCTGTCGTTCGACGAGGACGAGGCTGAGCTTCGGCGGCGCTTCCCCCACGCGGCGATCGAGCCGGGCGGAGCGGCGATGGCCGACCTGCTGCAGCGCACGGTGGCGGCGGTGAACGCGCCCGAAAAGCCCCACGATCTGCCGCTCGACATCCAGGGCACCGCCTTCCAGCAGGCGGTGTGGCGCGAGCTGTCGCGGATCCCGCCGGGGCAGAGCCTCAGCTATGCCGCGCTCGCCGCCAAGGCGGGCAAGCCGGGCGCGGCGCGGGCGGCGGGAACCGCCTGCGGCGCCAACAACGTCGCGGTGCTGATCCCGTGCCACCGCGCTCGGCGCGGGAGCGGGGCGCCGGGCGGCTACGCCTACGGGCTGGAGCGCAAGGCGGCGCTGCTGGAGCGGGAGGGGTTGAAATGAGCCCCTGTCGAAGCCGGGCCAGCGGCAAGCCGGGCTGACCCTGCCGCTAGAAGCCACCGTCCCACGACCATCCCGCGCCCCGTGCCGACTTGCGGAGAAACGGGCCTAATCAACGGAGTACGGGCACCAACTGTTCGATCCGGAACAATCCCGACAGCGGGACATTGCCAGATCGAGGAGACGGACGATGACCGACGGGAGCGACATCCGCGAGGGCATGCAGGTGCTGGGCTCGGACGGCGGCATGATCGGCCGGGTGACCGGGCTGCACGGCGGACACATCCATGTCGAGCCGGACGCCCCCAGCCCGGGCCCGGGCTTCTTCGTCGTTCCGCGGGAATGGATCGCCCGGGTCGACGAGCATGTCCATCTCAACCGCGAGGCGGCGCTGGCCCGCGATACCTGGACCACCGAAGCGGGGACGGCGGGAGCGGCGCCCGCCGCCGACCGGCGCGCGGCGACCGATCCGCCCGCGCGGGGCAGCAAGTGGGTGTGGATCCTGGGCGCCGTGCTGCTGCTGATCGTGCTCTACCTGGGGCTCAGGGGCCTCGACTATGCCGGCCGCGAGCCCGATTACGAGAACAGCGCCAACGGCACCGTCAACGCCCCCGACGCCTGATCACTTGCGCCCGCATTCGTAGACCAGCCGCTCGTTCGGGACTCGCGGCAGGCTCGCCCGGATCGAATCCTGGCGGTCGGCGAGCAAGGCGAGCGACTCCTCGTCCGCGCTGCACGCCTTGAGCTCGACCTGGCTGCGCAGGTCGCGGGCGGCCTTCATGTCGGCGGCCCTCAACAGATAGCGGGTGACGATATATTCGCCCGCGGCGGGGCGGAATTCGGCGACCGACACGGTGGCTTCGTCGTTGGGGACGAGGATCCGGCTCCAGGCATCGCCGCTGCGCGCATATTGCGTGCGGCCGTTGACGCAGCCGCTCGCCGACCAGCTCAGCGGGACGTCCTCGGCGGAGGAGACGGTGACCCGGCTGCGCTCGGGCACGAAGCGGCAGAGCGCGTTGCCGGCGAGCGCGGCCGGCCTGGCCGCCGCGGCGGTGTCGGCCGGCTCGAGCGCGGAGCGGGAAGGGCGGGTGAGGAAGGCGGCGGCGGCGCCCGCGACCAGCAGCAGGCCGAGGCCGCCGAGCCAGGCCGCGGGCCGCTGCCGGTCCTTGGAGAGCATCACCCCGGCCGCGGCCAGAGCGGCGACTCCGAGCACGCCGAGCAGCAGGGCGATCGCGGTGCGGTTCTCGCGCGCGTCCTCGTTGGCCGCCATCGCCTTGGCGAGCGCCTCCCGCTCGGCCTGCTGCTGCGCCTCGCGGCTTTCGCTCTGCTGGCGGCCGCGGCGTTCCTCCTCCTGGCGGAGGCGCTCGGCCATGCTGACGCATTCGCTGCTGATCGCGGCATAGGGCTGGCCGGTGGCGCGCAGGAAGGCGACGAGCTCGCGGTTGGCGACGGCGAAGGCGAACGGCGCGTCGCCGTCCTGGTTGGCGGTGATGAAGCTGTTGACGCCGATCACCCGGCCGCACGGATCGACCAGCGGGCCGCCGCTGTGGCCGCGGGCGACGTTGGCGGTGTGGAGCAGCGCATGGGTGTTGGAGATTCGGCGCTCGTTCGAAAAGTTGCCGGCCGAGCGGGTCGGCGTGGCGGGCTTGATGAAGTCGGCCGCCGACTGCGCGGTCGCCATGTCGACGTTGCCCGGATAGCCGAGCGCGACGACGTCGCCGCCCTCGGACAACGGCCCCATGTAGAGCGGGATCGGCTGGACCGAGCCTTCGACGACCTCGAGCAGCGCCAGATCCTTGGCGGTGTCGACCGCGAGCACCCGGGCGGCGTAGGACTGGTCGCCCTCCGAGGGAACGATGCCGACCAGGTAGCTGTCGGGATATTCGCGGGCGAGCGCGACGACGTGGGCGTTGGTGACGATCCGGTTGGGCGCCACCGCGAAGCCGCTGCCGTGGCTGAAATCGGCGATCTCGCCGTCCTCGTTGGCGACCACGACGACGCGCACGACGCCGCGCCCGGCGGCCGACACGTCGTCGGCATGGGCAAAGCGGGCGAAGCCGAGAATCGCCAGCAGGATCAACGCGAGTCGCACGAACATTGCCCTTCTCCCGGTCCCCTGAGAAACGCTGTCTAGCCAGTCGGGGGCGGCGTGGGAACCGGCGCGCGAGGCGAAATAACGAGGCGCGGCAACACCTTAACGACTACAATTGTAGTCATGTTATCAATTCCGCTTTCCCTAGGGGAAATGCGATTTAGTGTGTTGCATCACTAATACTCCTATGCTAGCTCTGCCGGACCGTCAACAGGAAGCGGAGGGAAGTAAGATGTCTCGTTACTTAATCGCGTTCACAAGCCTGCTCGTCGCGCCGGCGCTGGCCGTCGCGGCGCCGATCGACAGCAAGCTGCCGGCCATCTCCAAGGTCAAGGCGACCCGCACCGCGCTCGCCGAGCTGCCGGGCAAGATCACCTCGTGGCGGCTCGACACCTCGAACGGGGAGCCGGTCTACGTCTTCACGATCGCGGCGCCCAACCAGCCGCTGCAGCAGATCCGCGTCAGCGGGGTCTCCGGCAAGGTCCTCTAAAGCGCACCGACGGCCGGAAAGAACAGGGGTCCGGCCGAGCGCTCACAAGAAGGAATAAGGGTCGACATCGACGGCGACGCGAACGCCGCGCGGCCAATCGAGCTTGCCGAGCCAGTCGCGGATCACGTCCTGGACGTCCAGCGAGCGGGCGGCGTGGACGAGCAGGCGCTGGCGGTGGCGGCCGCGAAGCATCGCCAGCGGCGCGGGGGCGGGGCCGAACACCGCCATCTGATCGACCTGGGGGGCGGAACGGCCGATCAGGCGCGCCGTCTCGGTCGCTTCGGCAAGATCCTCCGACGAGACGATGATGCCGGCGAGGCGGCCGAACGGCGGCATCGCCGCTTCGCGCCGGGCCTCGGTCTCGGCCGCGTAGAATCCTTCCACATCGCCGCTGACCAGAGCGCCGATCACCGGCGCGGCGGGATCGTGGGTCTGG